>JBJKQB010000100.1:0-55397 GCA_046705825.1 Candidatus Acidiferrales bacterium | reverse complement strand
TCCCCCTTCTTACGACGCGAGTAAGACGCGCCGCTATCCCGTCCTCTATTTGCTGCACGGGCTTGGCGGTGATGCGCAAAGCCTGATCGCGTCGGGTGAGCTCGACCTGCTGGAAGACCTCTGGCAGCAAAAGAAGATCGTCGATTTCCTGATTGTCACGCCCAGCGCCGGCCGCTCGTTCTACATCAATTCGCGCGACGGGCGCGTGCGTTACCAGGATTTCTTCATCCGCGAATTCCTGCCCTACATCGAAACGCATTACCGCATCCTTCGCAACCGCCGCGACCGCGGCATTTCGGGCGTTTCCATGGGAGGCTACGGCGCGCTGCGTTTCGCTTTGCTCTACCCGCAGCTTTTCGGTTCCGTCAGCGCGCACAGCCCCGCGCTGGTGGAAAGACCTCCGCGCGCCAATCTGTCCAGCGCGCAGGACATGGCCATCTCGCGTTTTTTGGGCTCCGCGTTCGGCGTGCCTTTCGACCCGGCCTACTGGACGCGCGAGAGCCCCTTCACCATCGTTCGCGAGCGCCCGCGCCCTCGTGACTTGAAGATCTATTTCGACTGCGGCACTTCCGACGATTTCGGCTTCAATCGCGGCGCCCTGGCCTTCCACAAGCTTCTGCTCGCGCGCGGCATCCCGCACGAATTCCATCTCTATCCCGGCGGGCACGACTGGTCCTATTTCGCCCAACATCTTCCCGCCTCATTCGAATTTCATTCCGAGGTCTTCCGTGGCGGAAAGTAAAAGAGGCTTGCCGTTTTTCAGAGGTCTTCGCGAACTTCCATGAAGTCAAATCCTTGAAGCGGTAAGAGTCCGTTGGATTGTCAGGCGGACGCTGCATTAGCCGGCTTCCGCACCTCGGCGCCGAAGAACTTACCCCCCCCCAGCACGGCGCGCACGGCGAGCAGCAAATCTCGCGCGCCATTGGCCTTTTGGACGTATCCGTCGAACCCCGCCATCCGGCTCATTTTTTCCAGTTGGGAGCTCGCATGCGTGCTGAAGAACAGAATCTTGGCTCGCGACCCCGATTTGCGGATGCGCCTCGCCGCCGAGAAACCGCCGCCGCCGGGCATGGTCAAATCCATGATGATCAGATCGGGGTCCAGTTCGCGCGATTTGATGACCGCTTCCACCGCGTCTTTCGCTTCGCCGCAAATCTCCACGTTCTGCTCATCTTTCAAGAGGCTGCGAACGCCCTGCCGCGTGACTTCGTGGTCGTCGACAATGAGCACGCGCTTCTTCTCTGCCGCCGCGGCATGCGACGGAGCGGCCACCGAACCCGCCTGTTCCGCTTTGGACCTGGCCCCGCGCGCACCCTGGCTTGTTCCCCCCTGGTATCCCAGCGCCCGCGCTGCTTTCAGAAGGTCCTCTTCGGTCAACGGGGACTCGATGGGCTCCGCTTCGCCCACGGGAACTCGCGCCGATACCTCTGTCCCGTGGTGCAGCGGGCGCACTTCCAGCACCCCTCCGAGCTGCTGCAGCCGCTCGCGCATTCCCGCGATGCCCACCCCTTGTTCCTGCGTGCCCGCTTTGGCGAACCGCCTGCGGCCGATTCCCTTCCCTTCGTCCCGAACCATCAGCGCCACCGTTCCGTCATCGGAGCGGATGCGGATCTGCGCCGTGTGGCTCCCGGAGTGCCGCAGCACGTTGGTGAGCGCTTCCTGCACCACGCGGAACAAGGCCATCTCTTTTTCGTGCGTCAGGCGCGGAACGCTGTCGGGCATCTCGATCTTCACTTCGATTCCGCTGCGCTTCGTGAAGCCCTCGACGTACCAATTCAAGGCCGCCCCCAGGCCCAGTTCATCCAGCAGCGGCGGATGCAGGACGTAGGAGAGGGTGCGTATCTCGTCCTCGATCTTCTTCACCAGCGACGCCGCGTCCGTAATTCCTTTTTCCGTCTCGGCATCGATGCGCTGCTGCTTGGCCACTTGCATCAGCTGCATGACCACCACGGCCAGCTCCTGCCCGGTGATATCGTGCAAATCGCGCGCGATCCGCCGCCGCTCTTCTTCCCCCAGCTGAATCAGACGCGCCGAGAGCGCGTGCAGCGATTCCTCCGTCTCCTGCAGCTCCTGATTCTTGAGCATCAGCTCGGTCATTTCCGCGGCGGTGACCCTGATCGTGGTGGCTTTCTGCCAATAGACGGGGCTCAGCGCGACTCGCACGGCGCGCATCTTCTCCTGCTGCTCCAGGTCCTGCAGTCGGAGCGAGCCTTCCGCCGGTCCGCGCGCGGCCAGCTTCAACGCCTCGTTCAACTCAGGCCAGCACTCGGGTGGAAGGAGATCCGTTAATCTCGTCTGGCCCTCCTGCACACTCTCGGGCGCGGTGCCCAAGAGATGCGCGAAGCGCGCATTAGCGTACAAGATCACGCCCTCGGTCGTGACATGCGCGACGCCTTCCTGAATTCCTTCCAGCAGAGCCGCGAGCATTTCGGCGTTTGTGGCCATGGCAGGGCCGCTTGCGTTGGCGTAAATCGTCGCTTGCCGCACCGCATCGCGTCGAGACGCAACGCCTCCGGTAGCCAGCCCTGCTGTATCGGAATCCTTGGCCGGCGGCCCGGGAGCTTTCCCGGACAGACCGTTGCGGGAGGATGCGCGCAGCAAGGATCCGGCTCTCAGGTCGGAAGCGCGCGTCCGGGCGCGCTCCTCTTCCCGGGAGAGCGGCGCTTTCCGAGCGTTGCTCGATGAACGGGACTTGCGCGGCACGGCTTTCTTTCTTTCGGGCGTGCGATCTTCAAAAGGACTGGCTTGCGTCGTCAGTATTGCCGACACCCGAAGGCAATCAAAATGGCTCTGAGCCCACATTATATACACTGGTGGGTTCACCGGAACAGCAATTCGATCGGGTATACAGAAGAGCAGGAAAGACGGCGTTCGGCAATCCGCGAAAGCATGGAAAACGTGCCGGGATATTTTCGTGCTTTTGTTCCGGCGAATGGAGTTACGGGAATTGTCTTTCGGGGGTGCTGAGATATCTACTTTCTGAGTTTCGCTTTTACATACTGTACGCCGGGCCACGGCACAGCGCCGCCCACGGAAGGACGTGCCCAAAGCGAGCGAGGCTGGCGCTACATGACGGTGATCACGGCGCCGTCCACCTTGCTGTCTGCACCCCTATAGGGAGCCACCCGCATTCGGTAAGACTGCCCGCTGCCGTCGGTGACGCTTTGTTCGATCGACTGCGGACTGGCCAGCACCTGCCTCACAGTTTTCTGCAGGTCGGGCAAGGCGATGGTGGGGTTGATGTTGTCCAGCGGGCGTCCAACATCATGGGAGATCAGGCCGAAGATTCGTTCGGCCGCAGGAGTGAACCGCCGGATCGTCAGATCGCTGCTGACCATGACGATGGCGATATCGACGCTGGTCAGCAAATTGGTGAGGTCGCTGTTGATCTGGCTGACTTCGGCATTGCGGCTGCGCAGTTCATCGTTGACCGTGCTCAGCTCTTCGTTGGCCGATTGCAATTCCTCTTTGGCGGTCTCCAATTCTTCGTTGGTGCTCTGCAGCTCCTCATTGCTGGAGAGAATTTCCTCATTGGCCGACTGCAGCTCTTCGTTGGTGGCCTCCTGCGTTTCGATCACGGACTGGAGATACTCCTTGGTAGCCGCGAGTTCCTGCTCGAGCTTGGTCACGCGGCCCGCATTGTGCTTTTCTTGGCGGGAAGCCCGCGGTTCCTTCCCGATGCTGGGACGATACGGGGCATCTTCCAGGAGAATCATGAAATACAATTCGTTCTGATTCCCGAGGCGGAAGGGCACGACCTGGAAATTGACGGGCCGCAGGTAGTCGGAATCGCCGTTCCCGTTGCCGATTTTCACCCGTACGTTCTGCCGGTGAACGGGGGCATTGTCTTTCTTGGCCCGCGCGAGGGCATTGCGCAAGTCGAGCAGGAGCCCTTCGCGCGCCATTTTCAGGACGCTCAGGCTGGCGCGGCCGGGCGCGAGTTTGAAATAGCGGCTGACCGTCCCGCGCGTGTGGATGATTTCCAGGTCCTCGTTCACGAACGCTGCCGCCGGCGAGTACTGGGCCAGCAAGCGCCGGTCGAACTCCTTCTGGATCTCCAGGTAATTCCAGGTCGAATCCTGGGGCCTGGCCGGCAGGCGGATGGGCCCTTGCTCGGCTGTTTCCACCGGCCGCGTGAGCGAGAAGGTCACTGTTTGGCGGCTGGGCAGGCCTTTCTTGGAAAAGAACTTGAGCGAACGGTTTTCCAAGGCGAACAGCTGGGAGGCGGTTCCGATCCCTTCGGAGGTTCCCAGCACGAGATACCCGCCCGCGCGTGTGGCGTAGTGGAAGAGGGAAATGATGCGGCTCTGGGCGGCGGGCTCGAGGTAGATGAGCAGATTGCGGCAACAGATGATGTCCATCTGCGAAAAGGGAGGATCGTTCAGCACGTTGTGCTGGGCAAAAATGCAGAGGTCGCGAATGTTCTTGCTGATGCGGTAGCCGCCTTCGACCTTGGTGAAAAAGCGGCGCAAGCGTTCGGGAGAAACGTCGCTCTCGATATTTTCGGGGTAGACGCCGGCGCGCGCGCGCGTCACTCCCGCATCGTTCACATCGGTGCCAAACAGCTGAATGGCTGTGCGGGAAGCGCGCACCCCGAGAAACTCGAGCAGCACCATGGCCACCGAGTACGTTTCCTCGCCGGAGGCGCAACCCGGGGTCCACACGCGAATCGCAGCTTCGGTTCCGCGGTTCCTGAGGATATTGGGGAAGATCTCGGCTTTCATGCCCTCGAACACGGTGGGATTGCGGAAGAAGCTGGTCACGTTGATGAGCATGTCCTGATAAAGGGCCTTGATCTCGGCGGGGCTGGACTGGACGTATTTGACGTAATCTTTGATGGCTTCCACCTTGTGCACGACCATGCGGCGGTGGATGCGGCGGAGGATGGTGCTCTGGCGGTACTGCGTGAAATCGACGCCGGTGCTTCGCCGCAACAAATGGAAGATGGCGTTCAGACCGCCTTCCACCGTGGGCTCCACTTCGATCTCTTCCACGGGGGGACGGACGACGTAGGGGTGGCGGGCGATGCGAGCCAGTTCGCGCGCGATCCCCTTGGGCGGAAGGACGTAATCGACGCATCCGGCGGCAATGGCGCTGCGCGGCATGTTCGAAAATTTCGCGGTGCTCTCGTCCTGGGCGAAGGTGACGCCGCCCTGAGCCTGGATTTCAGCCATGCCGAGAGTGCCGTCCGAGCCATATCCCGAGAGAATGACGCCGATGGCGCGGTTGCCCTGGGCTTCGGCCAGGGAGCGCATGAAATGGTCGATGGTCATATGGGACGTAGTCGATTCGCCGCGCGGCGAGAGCGTCAGACTGTGATTGGAGATGGCCATATTGGCGTTGGGCGGGATGACGTAGACATGATTCGCTTCGACCCGCATGCCTTCAGTAACTTCGCGGACAGACATAGCGGACTTTTTGGACAGCAATGCGGTGAGGCCGCTTTCGTGCTTGGGATCCAGATGCTGGATCAGGATGAAGGCCATGCCAGTGTCGTTTGGGAGAGACTCGAGCAGATCGGTGAAGCTCTCGATGCCGCCCGCGGAGGCGCCGATGGCCGCGATCAGCAAGTCGTTTGAACGGTGCGCTGGCTTGGAACCGTCTCCCGGAGCCGCAACGGCGCGCTTGCCACGAGGCGCTTCCCTCTCGGCGGCTTCGGCCTTGGGAGAAGAGTTGTCATTCTGCCGGCTGGACTTCTTGGATTTCATAGGCGCCCCGATTGGGGAGCGGGGGACCGCTGGCTGCCAACAAGCCTGCCGCCTTCCCCAGATGTTCTTTCGTGCAGTTGAATATACACGAAACGCGCACGACCGGCGTTATTTCCGGGCTAATGCCATTTCCGGGCTAATGCCGCGCCTGATCTGCGTGAGGTGGTTGCGGTGCGTTGCTGCCGCTGTGTTCTCGTGTTGCCTCGTGCTCAATTGCGCCGTATGTCGCGTTGTCTACGCCGACTGTGATCCATGCGGATTTCGCGGCCGCAGTGTGGCATCTGAGGAGATTGTAGTGCTTCCTGCGCGGAAGGGGCAAGAAGGAGAGAGGGGACGCGCAGACCAGAGGCGCTACGCGGCAGTAGAAATCCCAAACCCATCACAATGGCAGCAAGACAGCCAGGCTCTGAGGTTAGGAAGCGCGTCCGGACTCAGGCGGCGAATTCGCTACCGTTGCGGAGGAATTCGTAGCGCTCGATGGCGGCGGCGACGCCAACGTCGCCGGAATATTCGGGGCTGCTGCGCAGGACACGTCCCAGGCAGCGCACGCGGACGGGCCCCGCCTGGGTGAGTTCATGGGGGAGCGTCATCATAATTTCCAGAGGCGAACCGGCCCTGAGCCCTTTGGGGAGGTGGAAGTAGATGCCGCGGGAACTTACCTCGCGCGACTCCGTTTCGGCCTCGCCGACCACCGTTTCATCTGTCCACCGAACCGTAAGGGGTAAACGCATCAAAAACCGCCGCGACGACCTACGCTCTTTCAACGCCACAGGACACCTGCCTCGTGAGATGAAGGGTTCCGCCCGGAGCCTGCCCCTAAGCGACTGATACGCAGGGGCTTATGCGTACGGATACGGAATCCCGTTCGCTTCCCCTCTAAGGTAGGTGCTGGCCCCTATTTCTCCAATAGAGCGAAAGACTCAATTCGTTTTCGCCATTTTGGTACGCGGGTACTGGACGGACGCGCAGTCTCCGGCGCGCCACGATCCAAAAGCTTCGGCACCCGTACAGGCCGATCAGGCGGCCTGCTACACGAATCTACGGACGCGAATCCTGGTTCATTTGATGAGGCGCTCTCCAGTTTCTCGCGGGCGGATAACCGCTAAGTCCCGCACAAAGGAAACGGCCCGGCGGATCGACAATAGAAGCACCGCGCTTTTAGACAGGAGACGAGCATGACAAAAAAGCTTTGGGTGACCCTCGTACTACTGGGCTTGGCCGGGACTGTGGCACCCGGACTCTTCGCTGCGAGCCGGGCCAACGACATCAGCCGCATCCAGAATTCGGCGCAAGTATTCCAGGAGATCATGAGCGCGCCCGACAAAAGCATTCCGCACAACTTGCTGCAATCGGCGCGCTGTGTGGCGATCGTTCCAAGCGACGTGAAATTCGCCTTTTTCCTCGGCGGAGATTACGGCAAGGGGCTGGCAACGTGCCGGACAGCAAACGGCTGGAGCGCCCCCGTGTTTCTGAAGGTGGAGGGCGGGAGCTTCGGGTTTCAGTTCGGCGGGTCGTCGACAGACATCGTCCTGCTATTCATGAACAACCAGGCCTTGCAGCACCTGCTGCAGACGAAATTCAAGCTGGGAGCAGGAGCGTCGGTGGCGGCAGGGCCCGTCGGACGCAGCACAGCCGCGGCGACGGACATTGGGATGCATGCGGAGATACTGTCGTATTCGCGAAGCCGGGGGATTTTCGCGGGGGTCAGCCTGAATGGAAACGTGGTGAAGGCGGACCCCAACGCGGACCGCGCGATGTATGGTACGGACGTGACTCGCCAGGAAATCATCGACGGCAAGGAGCCGGTGCCGGCCGCCGCCAAGCCGCTGGTGCATGAGCTGGCGCACTACTCGAATCAACAAGTCCACACAGGCCAGTAAAGAGAAGGCCGGTATAGGCGGGGGTTGCACGGCGGTCCGCTGGGACACGCGCCGCCGTGTGTCCATGGCTGTTCTTTGAAAGTGGTGTCCGAGGGCGTGATTTGCGCTTGCGTTTCGGTGGCTTTGGGCGTACACAGTAAGACCAGCGTAGTTACTCACCCCTCTCGGAGGGCATCATGCCCGAGACAGCCACAGTAACGCCGACGCCACTGTCTTTGCGCAGCTTCGTGCAAGAAGAAGCGACCGTGGTGCGGTGCAGCGGGGAGCTGACCTCGTCGAGTTCCGCGCTGCTCAAGACGTATGTGAAAGGCGCCCTGCCGGATACCAAACGGGTCATCCTGGACCTGACTCATCTTTCGCGGATGGACAGCTCCGGGCTGGGCGCGATCGTCGGGCTGTACATTTCGGCGAAAAATGCGGGGCGGACGCTGGAAGTCATCAATCTGAGCCCGCGCGTGCGGGAGCTGTTCGGGCTGACGAACCTGCTGGGCGTGTTTGAGGCATGCGGTCAGTACGGGACGCGGCTGCCGTAAGCCCAGCGGAACCAGCGGTCTGATTTCGGATTGGGGACAGTAGCAGTCTGCCTATGCGAGTGCCAGCAAGAGTCCTGTGTTCGCTTCAGCACCTTTTCCGGAATTTTCCCCATTGACAATCCGGTTTTTCATGTAGAATCGAGGCGTTTCTCGGTTTCTCGCAGGTTCTTCCCAGCCCTGCTCTCTCTCCGAAGTTCGCTCACGCCGACCGTCCTCGGGAAACACAACAACAGCGGAGACGTTTCTCGAAAGTGTTTTCAGAAGACGCTCGGCCCCCCCAGAGTGCGAGATTGACGCGGCGCGACTTGCTGAAGGGCGCGGCTGGGCTCGGCTTGCTCGCGCAGCTGGGCGGTCTGGGCGCGCTCGGCACATTTGCGTCGCAGACCGGGCGCGAGGAACTGTCGGCGGCCAATCCATTGCCCGTGGGACCGCCCCTGACGCTCGCGGATGACGCGCTGCTGGAAGAAATCGAGCACGCCAACTTTCTGTACTTCTGGGAACAGACCAATCCCCGGACAGGACTGACGCGCGACCGCTACAACGTGCGGATGGGCGAGGGGACCCGGTTGAGCAGCATCGCGGCGACGGGCTTCGGCCTGACCGCGTTGTGCATCGGGGAGAAGCGCGGCTACGTCTCGCACGATGAGGCCAGCGAGAGGGCTCTGGCGGCGCTGCGATTTTTCTGGAACAAGCTACCCCAGGAAAATGGCTTCTTCTACCACTGGGCCGACTTCGAGACGGGTCGGAGGATGAAACGCTCGGAAGTATCGTCGATCGACACGGCGATTCTTCTGTGCGGGATTCTGACTTGCCGCGCGCACTTCCCTCACAGCGAAATCAACGATCTGGCTGAGCGCCTATTCAATCGCGTGAATTGGCGCTGGCTTTCTGAAGACACGCTGCTGCTGCCGATGGGCTGGACGCCCGAGAGGGGATTCCTCCACTACCGCTGGGACAGTTATTGCGAGCTGATGATGCTGTATTTGCTGGGGCTGGGGTCCGAGAGTCATCCGCTGCCCACCGGGACGTGGGAGGCGTGGAAGAGGAAGCGATTCAATTACGAAGGGATCGAATACATTGGCTCGTTCGCGCCGCTGTTCGTGCACCAGTATTCGCAGGCGTGGTTCGATTTTCGCGGGGAGCGCGACCAGTACGCCGATTACTACGAGAATTCGATTCTGGCGACAGAGGCGCACCGCAGGTTCTGCCTGAATCTGGCGAGACAGTTCCCCGATTACAACGCCGACCTGTGGGGGATTTCCGCGTCGGACTCGGAGAGAAGCTACATGGTGTGGGGCGGGCCGCCAAGATCGGGACCGATTGACGGCACGGTGGTGCCGTGCGCCTCCGCGGGATCGCTTCCCTTCCTGCCTTCGGCGGTGATGCGCGTGCTGCGCACGATCCGCTATCAGTACGGCGCGGGAACATGGAGCCGGTACGGTTTCGTGGATGCGTTCAATCCGCTGGCCAACTGGTACGACACCGACATCGTGGGAATCGACACGGGGATCACCATATTGATGGCGGAAAACGCGCGCACGGGCTGGGTCTGGCAGACCTTCATGAAGAACCCCGAGGCGCAGCGCGGGATGGAACGCGCGGGATTCCACACGTATTCTCCGGCGCCCTACCAGATCATCCGGCCGCAGCCGGTGTCGACCGCTTCGTTGAGGACGAGAGAGCGGCGGCACGTGGCGGAACAATGGAGCGCGGAAGCCGGGCGCGAGCGGTGAAGCAAAGCCGGCGCGCGCAGGAGTGCTGGCGAGTGGCGGCTAGCGCGCTCTTGCGCTGCGTCTTGGTTTTGGGTTGAAACCGACGCGGCGAACGATGGTGTCCTGCATTCGGTAGGTGCGCTGTTCTGGCGCGCCGTTGCTCGAATCCTCGAAGGAAAAGGTGATGTCCGCGTGTGCCGCTGGCCGGGACTTTAACTGCAGCGGGAGCTTGCCGCAGAGATCGCCATCGACGAAAGCCGTCTCGTACTGCTGGTGCTTGACGCTCCAGGTGTAGACACGAACTTGGCTGAAGTCACACACCTGACCTTCGGGACCGCTGGCGCCCAGCACGAGGTATTGAGGCCGGGTCGAGCCGTTGCCGTCGGGAACGCGATTCAATTCGGACCAGGCCACGATGCGCACGCCGGCAGAGTCGGCGTAGTCGGGGAGCGGGTCGGGCACATCCAGCGCGATGAAGCGGCCGAGCATCCAGCCGGCGACAGTCCCGTGGTCGGGGGTCTTGGCCACGATGAGCCACCAGTCTTCTTTGCGTGCGGGCTCCGATGAGGCCGTGGAAACTTCCTCCTCTGCGGCCGTTTGGCCGGGGGCCTCGTAAGGCACGACGGTGCGTTCGAGCAGGAGAACGGGAACGTCCTTCTTGAACTGATCGACGCGGGGCGTATTGCGGCCGGGCTGCAGATGGATGTTGCTGAGGACGGCCGTGTGCCCGCGCGCGACGACCGGCATAGCGGCGGCCTTGACGGCCAAGTCGCGAGCCTGGTCCCATAGCGCGGAGGAGAGCAGTTCGCGCTGATTGACCCAGCCAGTCAAGCCGCCGTCGGTGCGCACCTGCACGTCGTCGCCGTAGCGGGCGAGGACGCGGAAGCGGTCGCCGAAGGTGGCGGTGGCGACGGGTTCGCGCACCTGCGCGGTGGTGCTCCAGAGGGTCACGCTGCGATTGCCGGCATAGACAGTTTCGGACGGCCCGTGCGTATGCCGGAAGCGCAGGTAGGCAGCCACCGCAATAATTGCGAACAGAACGAATCCAATTCCTATTTTGCGCATTCAATTCCGCCAATGGCCGGAAGTGCGATTCCCAGGCCTGCAAGGGCTCCGGCGTCCTTCGGAAGATAAGTGCTCATCAACATTGCTGCTCTTAAGGGAAGCAATTCTACAACCAATAGGATGCACGGGTTTGGAAACTGGCGGGCGAAACGCGCGAGGTGTTGCGTCAAAGTCACACAGCGAGTCTGCTACAATGCGGGACCTTCAGCGGTTTCAAGAGCTTAGGGGGAAAACATGGCGACTTTGGAGAAACTCAAGCCGGTGGCGCTGTTGCTGCTGCGCCTGGCCCTGGGCATCATTTTCATTTATCACGGGCTGCCGAAGCTGAGTCATGCGCACGAATGGGTGCGGAATTTTCAACACATGGGTTTCCCCGGATACTTCGCCTACATTGCGGGGATTTTGGAGGTGTTTGGCGGGGCGCTGCTGATCGCCGGGCTGTTCACGCGCATTGCGGGACTGTTGCTCGCCGTGGAGATGGCGGTTGCGCTGATCAAGGTTCACGGGCTGTTTTCCGGCCCCGGCAACGTCGGAAACTACCAGTTCCCCCTGGCGCTGTGTACGGCGGCGTTCGTCCTGGCGACGGTGGGAGCGGGAATGATCTCGTTCGATCAGGCGCTGTTCGAGCGGCGTCCTGCCGCCGCGGCGCGCAAGAAGGCGTGAGGGATTGCAGGTGTAGCAAGGGCGCAGCGAGCGGCGCCCTCCACTCGCCCGCCAGGATCAAGCACGACAACCCGCGCGCGCTTAGCTGTTTGAGGCCGGATGAGGCGTCGAATTGGGCGGCGGCTGAGGCGCCGTCACGACCACGGGCAAGGGCGCTTGGGGCATCAGGATCCAGGCGATCGCGTAGGCGACCACGCCGGGAACCAGCCCGGTGAAAATCACCACGAGCACCCAGATCAGGCGGACGACGGTCGAATCCGCGTCCATGTATTCGGCCAGCCCGCCACAAACGCCGGCGATTTTGGAATCGACGGACGAGCGCATCAGGCGTTTGGGCGCTCCCTGGGCGGCTTGAGCCCTGGGCTGTCGCGCGCCGCAGAAGTAGCAGAAGTTGGAGTACTCGGCAATTTCCCTGCGACAATTCGGGCACATCATGATGCTCACCTCCGGAGCGGCGCCATTCCCGCGCTCCTATTATGCAATACGAGCGAGGGCGCGAGAATGTTTCCCGGGCGAAATGGAGTTTGGCCGCACGCCTGATGGCTCACCAATCAAGGGCTAAAAGGCGATCAGGTCGCGGACGGCGTGAACGATATCGGCGGTCTGCGGCAGAATTTCGTCTTCGAGCTTGGGGTGGTAGGCAACAAAGGTGTCGGTGGCGGCGACGCGTCGGACGGGCGCATCCAGATCGGCGAAGAGTTCGTCGGCAATGCGCGCGGCGATTTCCGCGCCATAGCCCCAGGAAATCGCGTCTTCGTAGGCGACGATCACCCGATTCGTCTTGCGCACGCTGGCCGCGATGGCCTCCCAATCGTAAGGACTGAGTGAACGAAGATCGAGAATCTCGAGGGAGACTCCTTCGCGTGCGAGGCTGGCGGCGGCAAGTTCGGCGCGATGCACCAGCGCGCCGTAGGTTACCAAAGTAACGTCGGTGCCTTCGCGCACGAGCCGCGCTTTGCCGAAAGGCACAGTGAAGTCCGGGCCTGGATACGCGGCGCGATTGTAGGGCTGGCGATAGAGATGCTTGTGCTCGAGGAAAAGCACAGGATCGTCGGAGCGAATGGCGGTGCGCAGCAAGCCGCAGACGTCGAGCGCGGTCGAGGGCATCACCACACGCATGCCGGGCGTGTGCGTGAAAATCACTTCGCCGCACTGGCTGTGGTAGATGGCGCCGCCGCTAAGGTAGCCGCCGATGGTCACGCGAATGACCACGGGCGCCTTGAATCTGCCTCCCGAGCGCCAGCGGATGGTGGGCAACTCGTTGCGGAGTTGCATCATGGCCGGCCAGATGTAATCGAAGAACTGAATTTCGGGAACCGGCTTGAGCCCGCGAATGGCCATGCCAATCGAGCGGCCGAGAATGGCGGCTTCAGCCAGCGGTGTGTTGAAAACGCGCTCGCTTCCGTAGCGCTTCTGCAATCCGGAGGTGGCTTTGAAAACGCCGCCCTTCCCTTTCACGCTGGCGAGGTTTTCCTCGCGGCTGCAGTCGGCAACGTCCTCGCCGAAGACGACGATGCGCTCGTCGCGCGCCATTTCGTCGAGTAGAGTTGCCGAAACCATTTCCACCATGGTCTTCGAAGCGCCTTCCGTGGCCAGCGGGCCGGATTCGAATTGTTTTGAGGCGGGATCAACGTCCGGCGAATACACGAACGAGAAGACCGACTCTTTGGGCGCAGCGTGTGCGGCCAGTGCGCGGTCGGTCGCTTCGGCGACTTCGCGGTCGGCTTCCGCCTCGAGCGCTTCGAGCTCGCCGTCTTCGATGATCCCCTCGCGGACGAGGAACAGACCGAAGCGCGGGATGGGATCGCGGTGAGCTTCCGCTTCGCGCTCTTCGGCCGGCTTGTAGAGGCGCTCGTCGTCGGAAAGAGAGTGCGAATAGGGACGCGTGACGTGCGCGTGAACCAGGGCCGGTCCACGGCGAGCGCGGCAATGATCCGCAGCGCGCGTCAACGCGGCGTAGCTTTCCAGCGGGTCGGTGCCGTCGCATTCCTCGAGATGGAAATGCGGGAAATTGGAAACGAGCTTGGAGATGTTGCCGCCCGCGGTCTGCACCTCGATGGGAACCGAGATCGCGTAACCGTTGTCCTCGACCAGAAACAGAACGGGCGCGCGGCGCAAGCTTGCCGCATTCATGGCCTCGAAGAATTCGCCTTCGCTGGTGGCACCTTCTCCGCCGGAAACGTAAGCGATTTCGTCGCTGTGCACGCGGGCGTTGTCGCCCAGGGGAGCTTTACGCGCCTGCTCGAGCGCTTTCGGAAATTTTTCGTAATAGAGCGAGGCCTCCGCAGCGCCCACTGCGTGGAGCCAGCGGCTGCCGGTGGGAGAAGAGCCGGTCACGATGTTCAAACGCCGACTGCCCCAATGCGAGGGCATCTGGCGGCCGCTCGAGGAGGGATCGTCCTCCGCGCCCACGGCCTGCAGCAGCATTTCGTAGGGCGTGACCCCCAGCATCAGCGCCAGGGCGCGATCGCGATAATAGGGAAAAAACCAGTCGTAGGAAGGCCGCAAGACGAGGCCCGCGGCGGCAAGCACGCCTTCGTGCCCCGCGCCGCTCATCTGGAAGAAGGTCTTGTTCTGGCGCTTGAGCTGAATCTCGCGGTCATCCAGGCGGCGCGCGAGGAACATCACGCGATAAAGGCGAATCAATTCTTCTCGCTCAAGGCCCTGGTATTTTGCGGAATCAAATCTTGTGGCTGTTTTGATCTTCGTTTGAGACGCCACTCGGTCGCCCCCGCGCGTGTAGGTTTCGGCCGGAACTTCCTCAACTTATTATATGCGAACGCGGCTACCGGTGCGAGTGTGCCACAGTTTTTGCGGCGATGCATGCCTTCAATTGTTGGGATACCAATTGAGGATGCGCACCTGGATGCCTGTGCCCTGCAAATCTTTTTGGAAGATGCTCGTATCGGTGCCGCGGTCGTGGTAGGGGATGACCACGCGCGGATGGAAGGCCTTGACCGCGTCTGCGGCTTCCTCCGGCGTCATGGTATACGGCAGGTTCATGCAGACGAAAGCCACGTCGATATCCTTGAGCGCGCGCATCTCCGGAATACCTTCGGTGTCGCCCGAAAAATAGAAGCGCCTGCCGCCATAGGTCAGCACATAGCCGTTGCCGCGTCCTTTCGGATGATAGAGAACGCCGGGAGCCGGACCGCGCTTCAAGTTGTAGGCCGGAATCGCTTCGATGGTCCAAGCGCCCCAGGTGCGCGTTTCGCCGTTGGTGATGGAGTCGGCGCTGGTGACCGTCTGAACTACAGCGGGCGGCGCCATGATCTGCGTGCCGGGCTTGCTGAGCTTCGCGATCGTGACCGGGTCCATGTGGTCGGGATGATCGTGGGTGATGAGGATCAAGTCGGCCTTCGGAAGGCCGTCAAAATTGCCGGGACGCACGGGATCGATGTAGATGTTCTTGCCTCCCGCCTGGATCAAAACGCTGGCGTGATAAATCGGAGTGATGCGGACGGAACCGGCAGAGGTCGGGAAGGTCTGCACCTGCGCCGTGCTGGAATGAGCCGACGGCGAGCAGCCCAGTACAACAACGCCAGCCAGAAGGCCAGCCAGGAAACCAGATTTCAGAGGGAGATTCACTTTCATGTGGCGGCTCCTGTGATTCGCGTTCGAAAGACGTGACCGGGTAAGTTGAATCGAGTTTGCGGCAAGGGCGCGCAGGGCGTCAAGCGCCAAGCGGGGGCAGAAAGAAGGGTGCTCTTGCGCGAGGGTGCATCGCATATACTCGGGCATTCGGGCGCCGCAGATGGGCACGACGCCGCGGACAATGGCAAGTAAGCTCAAGAAGTTCTCAGCGAGGAAGATGTCGCGCGCGCAGCTTAGGGTTTTTCTTGCGACCGCGGCAATCCTCTGCGTGCTCGGCGCAGCGGCCACTCGACGAGTGCGCGCGCAAAACGTGACTCCGCCGACGCCCATCCCGCCGACAGGCGACGTCATCCTGCTGCTCGGGACGCACGGCGGGCCCGAGCTCACAACGGCGCGATCCGAGCCCGCCACATTGCTCATCGTCGATGGCCGGCGATATCTGATCGACTGCGGCATCGGCACGATGCGGAGATTGCTCGATGCAGGCGTGCCGTCGCAGATCATCGGGACGATTTTCATCACGCACAACCATCCAGACCACGCGCTCGGCCTCGTCGATGTGCTGGCGAATGACTACCATTATCTCGATCTGATTGCGCCCGGGAGCAATCAGAAATTCAACATCTACGGGCCGCCGCAAACCCCGGCGCTCGTGCGCGCCGCGTACAATTTCATCACAATTCCCTACGCCATTTTCGCGGCGGAGCCCGTTGGCAGGAGCGCGTTGTTCGATCCCTTCAAGGCGCATGTGATCGATCGTAACGGTGTGGTCTATCGAGACGACAAGATTCGAGTCATCGCCGCGGAGAACACGCATTACCAGCTGCTGCCGGCGAAATACCGCGCCAGCATGAAGTCGTATTCCTATCGATTCGAGACGCCCTACGGCGCGATTGTTTTCACCGGTGACACCGGGCCGAGCCCGGCAGTGGAACATTTGGCCAAAGGCGCGGATGTGCTCATCTCGGAAGTCGAGGATCTTACAGCGATCGTGAATTCCGTGCGTCCCCTGGGAAAGGCAGGAAACGTCAACGCGCTGGTGAAGCACCTGCGCATGGAGCACCTGACCATGAGAGAAGCGGGAGAGATAGCTTCCAGGGCGCAGGTGAAGTCGGTGATCTTGTATCACTTTGTTGGCGGAATGGATGGGCCGCGATTCGTCAGCGGCGTGAAGAAATACTATTCGAGACCAGTGTTCGCGGGCGAAGACTTCGCGCGCTATTGCCTCGGCACGCCGAACGGCCCTGCGGCTCACCGCCTGACTCCCTGCCAATAAGCCGTTCCGAGCCTCGGTTACGGGTGCAGCAGCATCGCCGGCTCGCCTTGCTTGCAGTGGGTACTAATGATGGCGCGCGGCGCAGCGTGATTTGCCCGCCCGGGCGAGGTTGGACGATATCGAGCAAGCGCCGCTCGGCGGCAGCGATGAGGCAAGGCTCCGAAGGGCCGGCTGGGGCCGCACGATTTTGCGGTTGGGGATGCATCAGGGCCACGGACTTCCGACGGGCCTGGGTCGAGAAGGCCGATTCACTTCAGCTGGCGACTTTTGCGGACCCCGCGCCGACGATTTGCAGTGTCTTATGGTCCTGCACGAATACGACCACGTGCAGATTCGGCTCTTTCCACCCGGATTTGAACTTGACGCGCGGATCAGCGGTGAACGCAGCGCCGCCTTTGCCGGGAATCGTGCCGATCTTTTCGAGTGAACGCACCACCGAACCGTGCTGCAGCATGCTTCCCTTGTTTTCCCCGCCGGTGACGTCGGCCTGCAGGTCGTCTTCCGTGACTGCCAGCCAAACATCGGCCTTGGGTTGCTTGGCCGAGCCCGGTGTGACGCGGATCTCGAACTGCTGGCTGTGCGCGCCGTCCGCGGCCCCGGGCTGAATGGAAACCTGAACGTTCTCCTGCTGTGCGGCCGCGCGGATGGCGCCGAACAGGGCGACGGGGGCAAGGGTAGTCATCTCCTTTTCGCCGTCCACAATAACCTGCGGCGTGAAGGGGCTCTTGTCCTTGAACTTCGCGACGTACTCTTCCTGGCGGTCCGTCCACTGAGGCGCGGAGTAAGCATCGACCCAGCCATCGTGGTTCCAGTAATCGACGTGCTCTTCGATGCCAATCACCTGAACGCCCTTGACCGGCTGCAAGACGTCGAGCTTGCGCAGGAACGCGTCGACCGGTGGGCAGCTCGAGCACCCTTCGGAAGTGAAGAGTTCGACAATCACTGGAACGGGCGCAGCGGTGTCGCCCGAACGCTTGGCGTAGGCCACCGCGGCGGTCGAGGCTGCGACGGCGGCTGCCAGCACGAGGATCACCCATGGATTCCGCCGCGGGAAGCGCGCGGGCTTGCGGAAACGATTCGTCAATCTTGAATTCCCCAATGAGAACATGGCACCCCTCCTCGAAATTATAAGCCCGGCGCTTCCCTTCCCAACGTAGCGGGCCGGTTCTGCGATGCTCTAATTCGCGGTTCCAGCGCGATGCAACGCCGCCTCGCGTCCGGCTTCAACGGGCATGGCCGCCGCCGCGCCTTTGGGCAAAGCGCCCGCGAGGAGCAGGGCGCCGCCAGCCAGCGCGAAATGGATCGCCAGATAATTCAAGCCCAGACCAATGTTCGTCGCGTGCTGAATGGTCAGCGGGACGTACACGAACGCGATCAGGACGAGCACCCCAGCTGCCAGCAGCGAGGCCGCCTGGCGCGGTTTGCGGTTCAACAGAAGCGCGAGGCCAGTCACCAGGAAAATGGCGCCGCTGAGGTATCCCCAGAGCGCGTGCGCGGGAAGCCAAGCCGGCGCGGTCACGATGGCGCCAGCTCCTTCCTGCGGAATCCCAGGCGCGAAGCGCGGAAACACCCATTGTTGAATCCCGAAGTCGGCCAGCGCTACGCCGATCACGATGCGGGCGATCGCTGGAATCTTCCCCCACACGGCGCTCCGCAGCGCGAGGCCCAGCCCGCGATACGCGCCGCGCCGCCAGCGCTCGGCCAGCGATGCGGCCAAGGCCAGAGCGCCTGCGCTCAGCGCGGTATCGCGAATGGCCACCGTGAAACGCGTTTTGTCGTGCGGCGTGGCAAAGCATGAAGGAATGTGAATCATCAGCACAAAGGAAAAAAGCATGGGTCCCAGGAGCGCGGCCGCAAGTTGCGACTCTTTTCCGGCGGCGATGCTGAGCGCCGCGGCGATCAGCGCGCTGCCCACGAAATAGGTCCAGAAGAGGTGCCAGGGCATCCATGCGGGCACGACGCCGCTGACGGCTCGCGCCGCGCCGAAATGATCTCCGCTGAAGACAGCCATCGACACGGCGAAGAGAACAGGGCCGAATGGAATGAGCGTTTCGAGACCCCGCGAGCCGCAGACTTCGTTCCAGCGCAACCGCGCTAGGCCAACGATCAGGACCACTGCGCCGGCAAAGTAGGGCCAGAACACCGCGGGCGAGACAGCAAAAAGCACAAGAGGGGACAAAGAGTGGAAGTTGCCAATACCGAGAAGAGCTGCGCCCAAGATCCGCCCTCAGAACTTTTCCTCGCACGTCGCGGAGACAAAGGTCTCCGCCAGGCTACCCTCGAAAACGGAAAAGAGGGCGCCTGAAAGTGGGCGCCCTCCTGACCGCCCCTAGCAGGGCGAGCGCTAGAAGACCTGAGAGAACCGCCAAATCGAGCCGGCCCGTTTCGCGCCGAAAGGGTAGCCTCGCGGACGCGCGATGGCAGGAATAGTGGCGCAAGAAGTGGTTTGGCACAATAACCACTTTGCAGCAATTTGATATGGCCATTATGACTGCGCGGCTGGCTGTGCTTTACGGGAGAGGGCGAGCGCGAATGCCAAATCGTCCGCGCCGAGGGCTGCCGAATCGAGCGATACAAGAGCGCGAAACCGTGCTAAGGTACGGCGGCGAAAATGAGCGACACAGCGTCCAGTTCGATGATCAAGCCGCACTCGAACGCGTACAACCGCCTGCTCCTGCTGGTTGCGGGGATCGGCGGGCTGCTGTACGGCGTGGATGTGGGTATTATCGGCGGAGCCCTGCCCTATCTCGAGGCCACCTCCGGGCTGAACGCGCAGCAAATTTCTTTCGTAACGGCTGCGGTGCTGATGGGCACCGTAATTTCCACGCTGTTCGCCGGATTCCTCTCCGACCGCATGGGACGCAAGCCGGTGATGATCCTGAGCGGAATCCTGTTTGCGCTCAGCATCCCCATCATCGCGCTTTCGCACGGCTACGAGCCGCTGATCCTGGGACGCTTGTGCCAGGGCATCAGCGCGGGACTGATCGGCGTGGTTGTGCCGTTGTACCTGGCGGAATGCCTGATGCCGGACCAGCGCGGCAAGGGAACCGCGCTGTTCCAGTGGCTGCTGACCATCGGCTTCGTTGCCGCGGCGCTGGTGGGGATGTACTTCAGCCTGCGTGTCGATCAGGTGGCCAAGTTGGGCAACGCTCAGCTGCTGTACGCCTTCAAGGACCACGCCTGGCGCGGCATTTTCTGGGTGTCGCTGCCGCCCGGCGTGCTGTTCGTGATCGGCAGCTTCTGGGTCGCCGAATCGCCGCGCTGGCTGTTTCGGCGCGGGAAAAACGATCGTGCGCTGAGCGCACTGTTGCGCTCGCGCGCGCCGGATCAGGCCCAGCTCGAACTGGAGGAGATGAAGCGCAATCTCGAGACGGAAAAGGCGGCATCCCGCGGGCGCAAAGTGGCCGAGTCGCTGCTGAAACGCAAATATGTGCTGCCCTTCGTGCTGGCCTGCGTGATTCTCGGATTGAATCAGACGACCGGAATCAATTCCGTCATCTTCTACAACACGTCGATTCTGATCCAAAGCGGGCTAACGGATCTGCAGGCGCACTGGGGCTACGTCCTGTTCACGCTGGTGAACGCGCTGGCCACCGTGATTGGCGTGCTGCTGGTGGACCGCAAGGGCCGCAAATTCCTGATGTCGGTGGGGACAGGCGGCATCGTGGTATCGATGATTATTACGGCGCTGCTGTTCGGGCGCATCGAAAAGTACCGCGTGGACGTTCCGCAGGCGCTGCAAACGATGGCCAAGGGCGCGTCCAGCCTCGATTTCCAATTCACGCCGGAACAGGAACAGCAGTGGGTCACCGCAGCGGGTCATGCGAATCTGGCGGGCAAGCCGGCGGCGCTGACGGTGATCTACTCTTATGGGGATTTCAGCGCGTCGACGCCGGTCGCGCGCTCGAACCAGCCGCAGGCGCCCGCGGTCACGCTGAACCGCTCGAACTGCGTGCCCGCAAATGGAGTGCTGGCCTTTTTCTCCAACCCCTTCGGGAATTTGAAGCAGGCGCGCAGCGCGCCGCTGGTGATTCGTCACGCGCTGATCACGCCGCTTCCCGGCGAGGGAAACGGTTGGGTCGTGGCGGCGTTCTTGTTTCTGTTCGTCGCTTTCTACGCGATGGGACCGGGAATCTGCGTCTGGCTGGCGCTTTCGGAGCTGATGCCGACGCGAATCCGCTCCAACGGAATGAGCGTCGCCTTGCTGATCAACGAAGCGATTGCCAGTTTCATTGCGGCGATTTTCTTGCCGACCGTCGGGCGCTACGGCTACGCCTCGATGTTTTACGCGTTTGCCGGCTTCACCGTGCTTTATTTCATTACGGTCACGTTCTTCCTGCCGGAGACCAAGGGCAAGACGCTCGAGGAAATTGAAGGCTACTTCTCCGGCGCGCCAGCTACCCCAACGGCCAAAGAACCCACCAACGCTTAACCTCGCCGCTTTGCAAGCGACGCGCTTGCTCTGGCGCCCAACGTTTAACAGGCCTCTCGCGCCGGATTCCTCGTGTCGCCTCGCTCGTCTCGCTGTCCCCAGTTTCTCCTTGACAGCTTAGGAGAGAGCGGCTACTCTCCTAAGCACTTTAGGAGTAACGATGCCCGAAAACGCTCAACTGCTTCCCGGCACTCTCGATCTGCTCATCCTCAGGGCCGTTTCGCTCGGTCCGCTGCACGGATACGGCATTCTTCTGCGCATCGCACAGATTTCCGGCAACGCCCTGCTGATCGAGCAGGGCGCTCTCTATCCCGGCCTGTTCCGCCTGGTGCGCCAAGGATTGCTGAAGACAACCTGGGGCACCTCTGAAAACAATCGCCGCGCGAAGTTCTACGAACTGACCGCCGCAGGCCGCAAGCGCCTGCGCGAAGAAACGGAAAACTGGAACCGGCTCGCCGCCGCGATTGCCGCTGCCCTCGCCGCTCGTCCGGAGGAAGCATGAGGGTTCTCGACGCGCTCCGCTTCCGGCTCGCTACCCTGTTCCAGCGTTCGCAAATGGACGGGGAAATCGAGGATGAGGTTCGCTCGCACATCCAGCTTCGCGCGGACGATCTGGAGCACTCGGGGCTGACCCGCCGCGAAGCGGAACGCCGCGCGCGGATCGAGTTCGGCGGGCAAGCACGGTTCAAGGAAGAAATTCACGATGCCGCCGGCGGAACATTTGTCGAGTCGGTCTTTCGCGACGTGGGTTTTGCCCTGCGCGTTCTGCGCAAATCGCCCAGCTTCGCGCTGGTCTCTGTTTTCACGCTGGCCGTGGCCATCGCCGCAAACACTGTTGTTTTCGCGGCTCTCAACGCCCTGATCCTGCGTCCACTGGACGTGCCTCAAGCGCAGCGCGTGTACGATCTCTCGCACGCAGGCGATGCCTTCGCCTATGATTCCTATCCCAATTACGCCGATTACCGCGACCGCAACCACAGTTTCGAAGAGCTGGCAGCTAACAACATGTGCCAGGCCGGGCTGGACACGGGCAACAATCCGGCGCGCGCCTGGGGCTATGAAGTGAGCGGCAATTATTTTGACACGCTGCGCTTGCAGCCGTGTCTGGGCCGTCTCTTCCACGCCTCCGATGAACACGGCCCGAACAGCGCGCCATATATCGTGCTCGCGTACGCCTACTGGGAAAGCCATTTCCAGGGGGAACGCAGCGTCGTAGGGCGCACGGTGCGGCTCAACAAGCATCCGTTCACCATCATCGGCGTTGCGCCGCCCGGCTTCCGAGGAACTTTCCAGGCTTTCGCCGCCGACTTTTTCGTTCCTATCGTCAACCAGGAACAGATCGACGGCGACAATCTCCTCAACGCGCGCGCAAACTCCTGGATCAGCGGCGTGTTCGGACGCTTGAATCCCGGAGTTACTGCCGCGCAGGCCGCGGCCGATCTGAACTCCATCCACGACGAACTCCAGAAAATGTATCCGAAGGAGGAGGGAAAGGTCACATTTGCGCTGGCGCATATCGGCATGGCCAACACCTTCGGCGGCGCCTTACAGGCTTTTCTCGGGGGATTGACGCTGCTGGCTGCATTAATTCTGCTGGCCGCATGCGCCAATCTGGGCAGCTTGTTTGCCGCGCGCGCCGCCGATCGCTCCCGCGAAATTGCCATGCGCCTGGCGCTCGGGTCAACTCGCAGACGCATCCTGCGTCAGCTCTTTACGGAAGCCATCCTGATTTCGCTGACGGGAGGCGCGGTCGGCCTCTGGGCTAGCGTCGTGCTATTGCAGTGGATCAGCGGTTGGCGGCCCTTTCCGGAATTCCCATTGAACATACCGCTGAACCCGGACGCGCATGCCTACGCAATGGCGCTGCTCCTGGCATTGGCAAGCGGTTTCCTGTTTGGGGCGGTCCCGGTGCGTCAAGTCCTGCGGACAAATCCATACGGCGTCATTAAATCGGGATCACCCGTCGCCATGACACGCAGGGTTACCGCTCGCGACCTGTTGCTGGCCGTTCAGATTGCGCTCTGCGCGGTGCTGGTTACTTCTTCGTTCGTAGCCGTGCGCGGACTCATGCGCTCTTTGCACAGCCATCTCGGGGTCGAGCCGCGCAACGCCATGCTGGTGGAAACCGACTTGCGCGCCGCGGGTTATACCGGCGAGAGAGTGCCGGAAATGCAGAAGCGCATGATTGGGACCATGAAGACCATTCCCGGCGTGACCTCGGTCGGTTTGGTGAGCATTCCGCCGTTGCACATGGGCTGGAACATAACGGGTGTGTTCACCGACAAAACGACCGATCTGAGGATGGCCAATGTCGCGGCCAATGCGATCACGTACAGTATCTCTCCGGATTATTTCGGAGCGGCACGCACAGCACTCCTGCGCGGCCGAACGTTCACCTGGAACGATGATAAGCAGGCGCCGCGCGTAGCGATCGTGAACCAGGAGTTTGCGCGGCAGGTTCTGGGCTCGCCTTCGGCCGCATTGAACGGATACTTCAAACTGGGAGACGGCACGCGCATCCAAG
Organism: Candidatus Acidiferrales bacterium; assembly: GCA_046705825.1. GTDB lineage: Bacteria > Acidobacteriota > Terriglobia > Acidiferrales > UBA7541 > Palsa-295. Next base: position 32,010 of record JBJKQB010000100.1, on the reverse strand, counting down.
TCGTGGGAATCGTCCAGAACGGAAAATACACGGCTAATCTGGCGGAAGAGCAACGGCCTGCGATGTTCTTCCCCATCCTGCAGTCGCCTTCGAGCGATTCATGGCTGGTCGTACGTTCCAACGGAGCGCCTCAGCAATTAGCAGCGGCCCTACGCGCCGAGCTGCGTCAACTGGATCCTGGTCTGGTTCCCTTCATTCAAACCTGGAACCAGGAAATGAACGGCGCGTTGTTCGCTCCGCGCATGGCCACGGCGTCGCTGGGCATCCTTGGCCTCATGGGCGCCATGCTCTCGATCACCGGCATTTTTGGAATGGCGGCCTATTCGGTCAGCAAGCGCCGGCGCGAACTCGGAATTCGCATCGCTCTCGGCGCGCAACCGCGGGAACTCCTGCGAGCCGTGCTGGGCCGCGCGTTCCGCTTGCTGGCCTTCGGCTCGGCCGTCGGCCTGGCGCTGGGAATCCTGGCCAGCCGCGTGCTCGCGTCCATCGTCTATCAGGCCAGCCCGCGCGACCCATTGGTGCTGACGGGCGTGGTGCTGGCCATGTTGCTTGTCGGCTTGCTCGCCACCTGGATTCCCGCGCAACGCGCGTTGTCCATCGACCCGTTGATCCTGCTGCGTGAGGAATGAGCTTGCGGAAATTCCCGGCTTGAACTCCAGTCCACGGCAGGGACGCAACATGGCCAGCCGCGACGCGTACGTCAGCGCTTCTACGTTTTGCAGCACTTCCGTGAATGCTGCTAGCGCCCTGCGGCCTTCGAGCGGGTGCGCAGCGATTCGATGAACATATCGGCGCGCCGGCTTGCTTCGTCCTTGGCCCAGCCGTAGCGCTCTTGAAGCACTCCGACCAGCTGATCGCGTCTTCCGGCGATGACGTCCAGGTCGCTATCCGTCAGATCTCCCCACTGCTCGCGAATCTTTCCGCGCACCTGCTTCCAGTTCCCTGCTACTTGATCCCAATTCATGGCGTCTCCTTTCGGGGTGGCCGGCCTGGGCCAGCAGCCGCCAGCCAGACTCAGGAAACCATATGGTTGCGGCGGCTTGAATACGAGCCTGTCTGGAGATCGCATGCGCCCCCTCACGTAATGTCGAAAAAGCCGGAACTGATGAGGAATACTCCGTGTCGAGGGTCGGTCTGCCGGAGAGAAGGGATGGCGGGTTTCGGATAAAGTATTCCGACACACCCCGGCGCGCTCCCAGAAATTCAGCGATCTACAGTGAAATCCTACAGGGCTCTACGGCCACGTACTGATTGCTGCTACCGCAAACTGTATTAACGTACAGATACCCTCTGGCAGATGCCCGGGAAGAGATGCTGTAAGAGGACATCAGGCGGTGCAGAAGCAGTCTCCGGTCCTTTTTCGGCGGGAAGAACCGGGCGACAGAGCCCTTCGAAAAAAGGAGAGGGCTAATGAACATTCCATGGCAAATTCTCGTCGCTTCATCGGATTTGGAGACCCGGCGCAACCTGATGCAAACCCTGGTACGGCTGGGGCTTGACCCCGTCGGCGTTTGCAATTTGGCGGAGTGCGCGGACATCCTGGCCAAGGAAAGAGTGGGGCTGGTTTTCTGCGACCCCCACCTCGCGGACGGGAGCTACCGCGATCTGCTGGAGAAAACGAAATCCGACGCAGACAGGGTTCGTGTGGTCGTCACGTCGCGGCATCCCGACTGGGATGAGTACCTGGAAGCGATGCGCTATGGGGCGTTCGACGTGATTGCCTCCCCCTGCCGGCCCACCGATGTCGAGTGGATGGTGATCCAGGCGAAGCGGGACGCGATCAACGGCAGGAAGGAACTGATCTCGGCCAAGCCCGAGGCCGTGCCGCTGCGGCAAGCGGCTGCCGCAGGCAGAGCTTAGTACCTTGGCGAGGTTTCCGCGGAGTCTCCGGCTGGCCGTTTTGCCGAAAGTCCGCTTCCGTAGTATTCTGCAAGCGACACAAAGGGCAGCGGGTCCAGGTCTAAGGTAAGTTCGGGATGGCCTTCTAATGGAAACACCTGATTGCACCCTAGGCAAAGCTGGTCCACGCTCGCTTCTCTCCTGCGAATCCTGTTGATGTTCAGGCAGGTGAGCCTGACGCCAACTGTGCTGTCGCTATCCTGGGTGCGTTGCCAATAGGTGCCATGGAATGAAGAGTCTGCGAATCCTGATCGCCGATGACCACGACCTGATCCGTCGCGGGGTCAAGTCCCTGCTGGAAATGAATCCTGGCTGGAAAGTCTGCAGCGAGGCCAGCAAAGGCCCCGAAGCCGTGGAAAAGTCGGAGCAACTGAAGCCGGACGTCGTGATCATTGACGTTTGCATGCCGGAACTGAACGGCGTCGAGGCCACCCGCCAGATTCGCAAGGTGTCCCCGCGAACCGAGGTGCTCGTCCTTTCCGTACACCATTCCGAGCATTTGATTCGCCAGATCCTGGACGCCGGGGCTCGCGGCTTTGTGGTCAAGACCGACTGCGACGTCGACCTGGTTCGCGCCGTCGAGGCGCTGGGAAATCACAAGCCCTTCTTCAACACCTTCGCGACCGAGATGCTTCTGGGCGGGTACGGCCAGGAGAAGCCTACGGAAGTGCCGAAGGCGTTCACCGGCGAACGCCTGACACCTCGCGAACGCGAGATCGTGCAACTGCTGGCCGAGGGCAGAACGAGCAAAGAGATTGCGGCGCTGCTGAAAATCAGCTCGAAGACAGCGGAAACGCACCGCGCGAATATCATGCGCAAGCTGCAGTTCCATTCGGTCGGCGAAGTGGTTCGCTACGCGGTGCGCAACCAGATCATCGATCCCTAGCCGGGCAGTACACAGCCGCTCACGTCATTGCCTCCGCTCGCCAGTGGCCAAAGCTGGCGATTGCAAGCCGCCGGGCACTTCATCCCCCCCCCCCAGTCGTCCGTAACTCGCACATTCTGTTAGGCTTTCGGAGTCGGTGCCCGCCGCAGAGTACCTGTTCTGGTATTGACCTATGTATACCCCAAGTACAGGTCCCCGAACCTGTACTTGCCTGTCCGTCGGTACAGTTGACCTGCCATCTACGTCCCTGCACCCTACTTGGTCTTTCAATCCACAGGCCAGGAGTAGATGTTGCAGCAAAAGGGTACCCGTAGTTCAGCAGTTCCATCGTTCCACAATTCAATTCCCCTGAAAGCAGTGCTGGTCGCGGCGGCTCTGGCCAGCCTCGCATTTTGCGGCTGCGGAGTCACAGCGATGCGGACCAACTCATCCACGAATTCCGCGCAGAACGGCAATTCATCGACGAACTCGAGCGATCCGAGTTCAGGTGGTTCGTCCGGCAGCAGCAGCAGCTCCGGAAGTTCGAGCGGCTCGACCGGCACATCGGGGATGTACGGCTCGGCCATCAACGCTGACGCGCTCAACAACGTCACCATCGGCCCGGATACGGCCAGCTACCGGTTTTTGGCGAACCACACCGGCACGATCAGCGCCGTCCATTTGTTCTTGATCGTTCATGGGCCACACGCCGGGTACAACAGCGGCACCGGCGGCACCCTGAAGATTCAGCTCGAAACGGATGACGGCAGCGGCGCGCACCAGCCTTCCGGAGAAGTGCTGGGCACCTACGTTATTCCGCAGCCGAACGAGCCATTTCCGGTGATCAGCTTCTCGCCGGCTCCCAAACTGCAGGCCGGCAACTTGTACCACCTGGTCTTTACCAATACGGATCCGCATCCGGACGAAAACTTCGTTTCCATCGACAACTTGTATATGCAGCACCCGCTCAGTCCCATGCAGCCGCAATTCTCGAACGCGAACTTCGCTACCATGATCCAGGACACACCGAATTCCTGGTCGGTGTACGACTTCAATACGCCGGTTTTCGAGATCGACTTTACGGACGGCACATCGTTCGGGCAGGGCTACATGGAGGTATGGGTCGGAGCGCCCGAACCCATCTCGGGGAGCAACGCCGTGCGCGAAGCGTTCACAGTATGCGGTGGTGACAAGGACGTCACCGCCGCTTCCGTGCGGCTGGCCCGCATCAGCGGCAGCGGAGACTTGACCGTCCGGCTGGAACAGGCCGACGGCAACCTCGTCGAGCAAGGCACGATTCCGGCTTCCGCGATTCCCTTGTCCTCGTCATCGTCCTCGCCAAAATATGCCTGGGCCACCTACAACTTCTCCGCCATGCGCACCTTGCTGAGCGGAGAGACGTACCACCTCGATTTCGAAGCGCCTGCCGGGACGACCTACCAGGCCTATCCCGTACGCAAGGGCTCGGCTGAGTCGTTCCGCTCGACCACATTCTTCCCGGACGGCCACGCCGAATTCAAATCGAATGGGACGTGGACAGGCTGGACGCAGTGGGGCGCGACAGACCGCACGGATGGAGACTTGCAGTTCTACTTCACCGTGGTGAATTAATGCCGTGCGGGCGCCGCAACTGCGCGAGGCAACGAGGAGAACTAGTCGGTGCCGGGCGCGGTCTCACCCGCCTTCGCATCCCTCACAGGACGCGCGTTGTAGGCGTTCGTCGATTCCCCGCCCCGGTCGATCTGCGCCAGCCAGTTCCGGATCAGATCGTTCCAGCGGAAGTTCTGCTCGACGTAGCGGCGCGCTTTCGCCCCCATTTCTTGCGCTCTGGCCGGATTCTCGTCCAGCTCCAGAATGGCCGCGGCAATTGCCTGCGGATCGCCCGGCGCAACGACGATTCCGCCGCCCGATTCGCGGATCATCTGCGTTCCTTCACCGCTTGCCGATAATACGACCGGTTTGCCCGAAGCCATCATCACGAAGGTTTTTGCCGGCCGCGCGCCTTCGCTTAATGCGCACTTGCGCAGGGTGACCAGGCAATACGCTGCCAGAGACATGTAGCGCGGCAACTCGGTCACCGGCACGGAATCGAGAAACGTCGCATTGCGCAGTTTCAACTCGCGAGCCAGCGCAAGCAGCCGCGGCTTTTCTGAGCCGCCACCCACGAACAGAAAATGAATATCTTTCTGGCCCTCCAGAATCTTCGCCGCATGCAAGGCGCTTTCGAGCCCGGCGATGTAGCCGTGATTGCCTGCGTATAGCACCACCTTCTTCCCTTCCAGACCGAGCCGCTGCAGCAACTCCCGGTCGGGCGCAGCGGGCCGGAACAGTTCGGTATCGACTCCGTTGGGCAAGAACAGAAGCTTTGCGGCAGGCACGCATTTCCTCTCGAGCAGGATGCTCTTCATCTTTTCAGTCACTGCGTTCACGTAATTCGCCCGGCGGTAGCTCCACGCTTCCAGGGCGCGCGCAAAACGCAGCGCGGGACCGTCGCGCATGATGCCGAGCTGCTCGACTGAGTCGGGCCACAAATCGGCGACATTGAAAATCAGCCTGGCTTTCCACAGGCGCGATGCGATCCAGCCGGGAATGGAAAGGAACAGTGGGGGAGACTCGACGAAGACGCAGTCCGCGCGTTTGGCGCGCAGGAGCCCCCAGGCGCACGTCATTGTGAACGATAGATAATTGAGGATTCGTTTGAGCCCGCCGCCCATGCAGGCATAAACCCAGGTGCGATGGACTGTGATGCCCTCCCACGTGTCGCGCTGGTAGAGCTTGCCGTGGAATTCGCGAAAGATGGCGCCGGTCGGATAGTTGGGAAAAGCAGTCACAATCTCGACCTGGTGCCCCAGGCAAGAAAGCTCGCGCACGAGAGACGCCAGGCGCACCTGCGGCGCGCCTGTTTCAGGCAGAAAATATTGCGTGAGAAAAAGGAACCTCATCCTGTGATCTCCGGTTGCGCTTTCAACGAGCCCCGCTCTTCCCGTACTCTCCAGGCGCTGCACGCTGGCGCACCGCGTCCGCGACAGGAACGGGCGACGCGAGTTCCTCATACAGCGCCAGCAGCTTTCTCTTTTCGCGGTCCCAGTTGAGACGCTCGACAACGGCTTGGCGGCCGCGCCGGCCCATCGCCTCGGATTCTTGCGGATGAGCGAGCAAATAGTGAATTGCTTCCGCGATTTTCTCGAGATTCAACGGATCCACACACAGGCCGCATCTCGCGCCATCTACAATCTGGCGCCACAGCGGAAAATCAGCGGAAATGACCGGGATTCCCGCAGCCATATATTCGAACATCTTGATCGGTTTCCCGGCCATGGCGTTCGGTTCGGGACGCTGCAGGACGAAACCCGCGCGCGCGCGCTGGAGCAAGCTGACAACTCCCCCGCGGTCCAAAACGCCGCAGACCTGCGCGCGCTTCCATCCAGGTTCCGACGCGAGCTGCTCCCTGAGCGATGGCGGAGAAAAAGGCCCCGCCAGGCTCAGAGTCGCCGCGAAATCCGCGGGCAAGAGTCCCATCGCGCGAACCATCTCGAGCGCCCCGCGCTGAACTGAAACGGACGATCCGGCGTAAGCGATCGCCGGCTCGCGCCTCTCCCATGCGGCGTCGGGCGCCAAAGCCAGTTCGCTCATCAGCGGGTAATTGTGCGCGACGACGACTCGCTTATTGAGGCGGCAGAAGCGCGCGGCGATCACGGGCGTTGCGGCCACTACGCCGGAGAAGAAGCGAGCTGCGCAATTCTCCAGCAGTTCGACGATGCGAGCCGCAAGTCTTCCCACCCACTTCGGCAGGTACGGCTTGTACGGCATGCAGCGAGGCAGGTCCTCGTGGACGTCATAGATCACCTTGCGGCCGCGCAGCCGGAGCAACAACCCAATGGGGATCAGCTCCGGATCGTGGAAATGGTACACATCGGCCGCTTGCTTCACCGCCTCGCGATAGATGTGCCAGACGGTTCGCGTCAGGCGGTCGAGACGCGTTTGCGGTCTAGGAACGGCGCGCAGGCGCACACCGTCGACGATTTCGTCGCGCTCGCAAGGCGCGACGAGCGTCACATCGTATCCAGCAGCGGCCAGCGACTTGCACTCCTTATGGAAGATGCGAATGTCGAAAGGCGGATGCGCGGACGTCAGCACGCAAACTTTGGAACTCATGGAACGTATGGGCTGCCGCGATCGAAGTCGCACGACGCGAAACGGGCGGCGCCCCTCCTCAATACAGATCGCTCGGCGGATTCGATGCGTCGTACTTCGGCAAGCCTGTCAATGAGTCCAGGATGGGAGGCAGCATGTCCTCCATCGCCGGATTCAACATGCTGTCGGCATGCCAGAGAAGCGCGAACACGCCGCCGACTCTGCGGCATTGCTCGATGCATTCGCTGACCGCGATCAAACTCTGATCGTGGTCCAGTTTCATGTACGCCGTGAGCGTGCAATCCATAACGATCAAGGGCACCTCGACGAGTTTTGCCTGGCGATTGAGCTCGAATACCCACGGGTGGTAGGGCACGCACGTTCCCGCGCGGAAACCGACTTGGTCGGCGAAACCGACGCTGCTGTCGTAGACCAGGCCGCAATTCTCCCAGTCCAGCCAGGTCTGCGGACACCAGCGAAGATAATCCTGGCGCCCGCCCATCGTTTCCGTTCCCAGAATTTCCCGGATCGTCAGGACCTCGCGGCGCAATTTATCGGGCGCGCGGAAGGTGTTGTAGCTTGGGTGCACCCCCACTTCGATTTCATATTTCTGCAACCACTTGATCATTCCGCGGACCTTGGGATGGTACGGATCGTAGTCTTTGCGCTTTCTTCCTCGCGTGGTTCCCTTCCAATACACAGCCGGCTGCAAATCGCGCCGAAGGCTCAGCGTAACGAGCGTTCGAACCATTTCCAGCAGCGCGGGATTGAACCCGGGAAGCATGCCGAGAAAGTCATTCGCGGTGGCCAGGGGATTGTGCCGCCGGAGCGTATGCCCGACCGCGCTGCGCAGGCTGAACGGCAAGCCCACCGTGTCGATGTCGTGCGACACGTGCACGTGCATGGACGACGGAATCGGCCGCCAATTCGGCATCAGCCACTGGAGCGCCTGGCGCAAAGCCATGCCGTACTCATCGACAACCGGCCTCCTCAGGAAGCGTTCGCGATAGGCCACGGACGCTCGGGCGGGAATGCGGCCGTGCTGGTCGCGTTCTTCAATCACGCGCTCTTCCCAGCGCGAGAGGATCAACAACGCCGCCAACGGCAAGTCCACCGTGCATTCGACCTGCTCCGAATCCGGCGTACGAAAAAGCGCTTTCGTTTGCCCCTGCGATTTGTGCACGAACGGGACCACGGCCTGTTGAATCGATGGAACGGCGGACTCATTGAGCCAGCCGAGCCGCAGTGTGCGGAAGTCGCCACGGATCAGGTCCGGCCAAATGTCGCGCGGCGCGTCGGGAAAAAAGACGCGCTTGCGCGTTCCCGGAAGAACGTAGACCGTGGTGCCGGTTTCGGAAAATTCCATTTTCCAGGTGCGAAAGAAATCCGCGCTTACGCCCGCGCGGCGCGCCAGTTCCTTCATCGCGTACGCTCTGGCTTCGCGCGTGAGCAAGGCCGGGAAGCGCGAAGGTGCGCCCTGAACTTGCGCCGCTGTCGTGGAACCCGCTTGCGAAACACCCACCTGCGACATGTTCTCCCCCCGAGGGCCGGGACGAAGTCAGTTCGCTCCGTTTCCGTTCGTGCCGTTAAAGAAAATTTTTGCGATGCGCCCGCGCCAGGAGCCCGCCTTCGTCAGCTTCCAAGTGGGCTTGGCGGGCGCGCCCCAGCGGCGATAGTACTGCTCGACGCCGCGTATGCGTGATCCTTCGAAATCGAACGCGCGCCCATTCTCCAGCGCGTCGCGCATCGCGCTCCAGGTTGTGAGATAACCAGCGTCCGAATTGCGCTCGTTCCAGTCGATGCCGGAAACAATCTGGTACGACGCGCGAGAGTCGTGCACCACAAACAAAGCGGAAAGAGGCCGCTCCCCGCGCTCGCGCACCACATAGACGACACCGCATTCGTGCTGCGCTGCCGCGCGAGCCAGCGCCTGCACCATCGATTCCGCATACGGCAGAGCGCGCCGCTGGCGCGAGAAGGTCAGGCGGTTCAGCTCGAGGAGAGCCTCAGTATCGAAACCGCGCTCGACGGCAAGATCTTCGTTCCGCTTGGGATTCAGCTTCTGGCGATGCGTGCGGGCAGCCTCCTGCAACGCTTGCTCCGCAGTCGTGCCGGCGTCGAAGCGGAAGGTGTAGCCCAGTTCGACTTGGAACCCGGCCCACAGAAAACCTTGCAAATCGGGCGCCTCGGTTCCGGCAATCTGGCAGAAGCTGTCGAACCCCTGAATCGCGCGAGCCAGTGACTCCCCTTGCGATCTCATCGAGTAGAGCCTGTCGCGCATGCACTCCGCGGCGGAAAGATCGAACACAGGTCCCAGATACGGCGTCAGCGGTGGGGCGTGATACAGCGCCAGCCCGCTCTTTCTCTTGCGAACGAGCGGAATCCCGGCAGACAGCTCGCCCTCATCGTTCCAGCAGCCCAGAATATCGAACGCGCAGCCGGTCGCTTCCAGCCACCAGGTTTTGTGAAAAACGGTGCCGTGCGGCGACTTGTCTACCAGCGCGTCCCATCGCGCCCACTGTTCCGCAGGGAGCGTGGCCACGACCGCCTTGCGAGTTTGCACTGCGCTAGACACTGGCAGCCCCGCGATGGAACGCCAGATTCCAGAAGAACGGCAGCCACGGAGACCCGGCTCTCTTGAGCAGGAAGACGAACACCACGGTGACAGCCAAGCCGATGCCGAAGGCCGTGCCAAGATTCAATGCGGAGCCGAGGGCGAGCCTCAGCCCGTAACTTACACCGGCCAGAACGGCGCTCAGCAGCACGGCAGCCGCGGATCGTTTCCAGCTGATGTCCAACTCGTAGAGCCGGCGCATTGTGCGAATGGTGAGCGCGGCCAGAATCGCGATGGCGCCCACCGTGGCCAGCGCGATGCTCGAAAGCAGGCTGCTGGCCGGGCTGAACAATACGGCCAGGCCAAGAAAGACCAGGAACGCCGCCGAAGCGATGAGCACGTTAAATGCGTTGTAAGGGGTCACGCTCTTCGCGTCGATCACGCTGCGCAGCGCCGAAAACACCAGGTAAAACGGCACAGCGAGCAGGACCAGGCGCACGACCGCGACTCCTCCGCTCAACCGATTCCCTACCCACGCGCGCAGCACTACATCGGCGAAGACGATCAGTTGCAGGCAGATGAATACGTAACTGGCGATCACCGCCTCCTGCAAATAGGCCAGGTGGAGCTTCAGTTCGGCGGTGCGATTCTGCGAAACGAACATGCTGACTTTCGACAGCAGAATCTGACCCAGCGGCTTGGCGCTTGCGCTGATGCCCATCAGCAAGCTCATTCCGATCAGCAGAGGCGCTACGTGTCCCAACGGGATTTTCTTGGAGGCGACCAGCGGGCCGAGGGCCAGCATCGCTCCCAACCCGAGAATCGAAGGCAGCCGGGGAACGCCGTACTCCAGCAGCCTCTTCGAGGGAGTGCGCAGATTCTGCGAAAGAGCGCGCGCGATCTGCGGCAGCAGCGGCAGGGCAAACAGGAAGCTGAAGAGGATCATCAGGCCACCCATGGCATCCACGATCAAGGCGGTCGAGCGCGTCCAGGCCAGCGCCGCAACGGAAACCAGCGGCACTACGACGAGATTGATCATTTGCAATGCGTTGGCGCGCTTCATCGCCAGGCGTCCCCGATAAAAGCCGTACACGATGCCGTGCGCGTCACCGCCTGCGAGAAACAGCGAAAGCGCAAGAACGAGATCGCGCAGGCCCTTTCTTCCGAAGAACCATTGGCTGAAGGTCCCGCCGGCCCCATTCAGGATCAACACGGCCAGCACAACCACGGCGCCACCGCACAAAATCCCGGCCACCAGGAAGCCATCGCGCTCGCGCGGCCTTTCCGCATCAGTCATCGCGACGTATCGCGGAAGCGCGTTGTCGATGCCCAGCAATGTCGCAGACTGCAGCCAGGAATAAATCCGCCGAATCAGCAGGTACTCGGCCAGAGCCACGGCGCCCAGAAGCTTGCCGAACACCGACACCATCACCAGGCTGGTAATCAGAACGGCCGCGCTGGCCACACCGGTCAAGCCCAAATCGACCAGCAAAGGATGCAAGGATAAGGACACGCGCCGCTTGGGCCCCTGCCTCTCCCGCCCGTCATCGAGTTGTTCGTTCGTAGCTGACGCCGACACGAGCCCTTCCCCGCTCCCTGAGTTCAGAACTTCCTCACAATTGCAACGGTTCAACGGGCTGGCGAAGCAGAAGCAGCCGGCGCAGCGGCCGGATGAGCCGCTTTCGCAGCGCGGGAAGCGCTGCTCTGCCTCGCGACACCGTCGTCCGGCAGCAGCATCAGCCTTCCCTGATTCAAGTAATACGAGTCACCGCAGGCCTCGCAGACCGCTTCGTGGCCGCTGAACTCGAGCCGCACACCGCAGCGGCACATCCAGCCCGCTTGTCGCGCCGGCACTCCCATCATCAAGGCGTGATCGGGAACGTCGCGCGTGACCACTGCTCCGGCCGCGATGAAGGCGTATTGCCCGACCGTGTGCCCGCACACGACGGTGCTGTTCGCGCCCAGACTGGCGCCCCGTTTCACCAGTGTCTTCCGGAATTCGTCCTTCCGCGAAACGTGGCTGCGCGGGTTCACCACGGTGGTGAAGACCATGGACGGCCCGCAGAAAACGTCGTCCTCCAGCTCGACTCCCGTGTACAGCGAGACGTTGTTCTGAATCTTCACGTTGTTGCCGATGGTGACGTGCGGCGCCACGTGCACGTTCTGGCCGAGGTTGCAGCCCTTCCCGATTTTGGTGTGCGCCATCACGTGCGAGAAATGCCAGATTTTGGTGCCTTCGCCTATTTCGGCGGGCTGATCCACCGCCGCCGAGGAATGCGCGAAGTACTTCGGCTTCGCGGCATGCACGTCGCGCGGCTTTCCGCCGTCCTGCACCGATTTTCCGCAGGCTTCCAGGATGCGCAGCACGCGCACGCCGTTCTCTCCGTCGGTGCGCGGGTTCGAGCGCGTGGCGATGCACTCGAGGAAATGCTGGCACTCGAGCGACAGCGGCTCCTGCTTCGGCAGGGGAATTACCGTCCCCTCCGACTTGTGGGCCACCGGCCGGCGGTCGATCCAGTCGATGCGGTGGGGATAGATCACCAGCTTGCGCTCGCTCTCGGTATCGTCGAACACCGCCATCTTGCGGTCGCCGACGATGACCAGCTTTTGCTCTTTGAACGGATGCAGCCAGCTGACGAAGATGTGCGCCTTCACCCCGCTCGAGAAATCGCAGGTTGTCAGCGTCACGTCGACGATGTTCGCATTCAGGTGCGAACTACCATGCGCGGCCACCGAGCGCGGTTCCTCATCCAGCAGATACAGGATGGCGGAAAGATCGTGAGGGGCGAAGCTCCACAGGATGTTTTCCTCCGTGCGGAGTTTTCCGAGATTCAGCCGCGAAGAGTAGATGTATTCGACGCGGCCGAGCTCGCCCTCGCGAATCAGTTTCTTCAGTTCCAGGATGGCGGGGTGGTATTGCAGGAGATGGCCGACCATGAGCACGCGCTCGTGCCGCCGCGCGAGTTGCGCCAATTCCTCGCCCTCTTCCACATGCAGAGCGAGCGGCTTTTCGACAAACACATCTTTTCCGGCCAGCAAAGCGCGCTTGGCCAGCGAGTAATGAAGAGCCGCCGGCGCGCTGATCACTACGCCGCGAATTTCACCGTCGGCGAGCAGATCGTCGACGTTGCCGATGGCGCGAGCCCCGTACTTCCCGCACATTTCCTCGAGACGCGGCGTGTCGCTGTCGCAGATCGCCGCCAGGCTTCCCAACTCGTGAAAATTGCGGACCAGGTTCTTGCCCCAGTACCCGCATCCAACCACCGCAATTTGTGGTGCTTCCGCCGGGCTCATTGATTCACTCTCCTTGGGGTTTGGCTGGGCTGTTTGTAAAACTCGGAAATGGTTTCGACCACCGTGAGTTGCGCTTCCGGATTCAGCTCCGCATAGACCGGCAGCGCGAGCACCTCGTTGCTGGCGGCTTCTGCCTTGGGGAAATCGCCGGCATGGTATCCGAGATCGGCAAACGCCGGCTGCACGTGCAGCGGAGATGGGTAGTACACGTCGGTCGGGATCTTCGCGTCGGCCAGGTGCTGGCGCAGAGCATCGCGGCGCTCGGCTCGAATCGTGAACTGGTTGTAGACGTGATACCGCCCGGCCGCTTCCTGCGGCCACTGCACATGATTCGAAAGCCCCAAATCGCGGAACAGTTCCGTGTATCTCCTCGCGTTGGCGCGCCGCCCCTCGGTCCATTCCGCAAGGTGCTTCAGCTTGACGCGCAAGATGGCCGCTTGCAGAGCGTCCAGCCGGCTGTTGGTGCCCAGAATCTCGTACTGATATTTCTTGCGGCTTCCGTGCGCGCGAAGCAGCCGCAGCCGCTCCGCTTTCTTCGGGTCCGACGTGGTGACCATCCCGCCATCGCCGGCGCCGCCCAGATTCTTCGAGGGGAAGAAGCTGAAGCAGCCGTAATCCCCGATGCTTCCCGCGAATTCGCCTTTGTAGCGCGCGCCGATGGCCTGCGCGGCGTCCTCGACCACGATCAGATTGCGGTCGCGCGCGATTTCCATGATCGGTTTCAGATCCGCAGGCAGCCCAAACAGGTGTACGGGCATGATCGCTTTCGTCTTCGCGCTGATCGCCTTCTCAATCGCCCGCGGATCGATATTGAACGTCTCCGCATCGATGTCGACGAAGACGGGCCTGGCGCCCGTGCGCGCGATCGATCCTGCTGTAGCCACAAATGTGAAGGGCGTCGTGATCACTTCGTCGCCCGGACCGATCTCCGAAGCGAGCAGAGCGAGGTAGAGAGCGTCGGAGCCCGAGGCGCAGCCCACCGCTGCGGAGGTTCCAATCAAGGAAGCGATCTCGTTTTCGAGCGCTTGCACCTCCGGCCCGAGAATGAAGTGCTGGCTCTCCAGCACGCTTTGGATCGCGGCCGCCACTTCGTTTCGGATCGTGGCGTGTTGCGCCTTCAAATCCAGAAAGGCTGTCGGTACTTGTTTGCTTTTCTGCGCCCGCACGCCGGCTGGGACGGAGGCGTGTATTGCGTCTGTTGTGCTCATGTGTTCGGTCTTATCCTTTTGCTCGAATTTGGGCTGGCTTCACTTTCGGTTGCTCTGGAAACTTGGGCCGCTTACGCGAGCGCCGACTGCCCGTTTTCCCGCTGCGCAAACAGCTTTGGACAACGCCTCGCCGGTTTTCGGTCCCCCTAGAACGCGCCAAGCGCTCCGTATCCCGCTACCTGCTCCGCCGCATGCGCGGCAAAAGAGCCAAGCGCGTGCAACGACTTCTTCATTCCGCTCTCCGGGATGAACAAAATATCGTTCGCTTGCAGGTACTCGTCGGCCTGTTTCCCCGTTTTCAGCTTGTCGAGATTGACCGGAATTTCCTGGCGTTCCTTCAAGCTTGCTGAATTGCGAACGATGATCGCGTGCTTAGGCGACGCCACAGGCGTCATCCCCTGCACCAGGGCGAGCGCTTGAAGAACGGTGACTTTCGAGTCGTTGCTCTGAATGGCAAACGCTCCCGGCCTGACCACCGCCCCGACGATATAAACCACCGGTGCCGTTCCCACGCTCACCACATCGCCCGCGTGCACTTCGATGTTCACGGACGGATCTTTTCCGGAAACGAGCTTGCCGAAATCGAGCCGCACAACATCCCGATCCGACATGGGCGGCTGGAACGAGGCCTTCTGGACGGCCGGTTTCCCGTTGGCATCGATCCCAGGTTGACCCGCCTTCTGCGGCTTGGCTGCTGTAGCTTTCAACGTGGCGGCTGCCTGTGTCCCCGCCTTTGCAACCGTGACTATATTTCCGGCGTCCGGCAGCAGGCCGCCCGCTTCCGAGATGGCCTGAAGTACGGTGGTGTGCGTTTCGATCGGATAGAGGCCTGGGCGCACGACCGCGCCAACCACCGTGACGGTGTGGCTGTGATACTCGTCCACGAACACGCTCACCACCGGCTGTTGCAGAATTTCCGCCGCTTTCAGCGCCTGGGCGATCGATTGCGATAGTTGCGTCGTTGTCAGCCCTGCCGCGTGAACGGGTTTCGGCACCATGGGGATGGCGACATCGCCCGCATCGGACACCAGATATCTGCCGTTCAGGTCCGGCTCATCCGCGACTTGAAGCTGCAGCACGTCGCCGGGACCCAGCACCAAATCTCCACCCTCCGGTCCCGCAGGCTGCGCCGGCTGTGCGTTGGGTTGCTGCGCCTGAGGAAACTGCGTGGGCTGCTGGCCCGGCTGCCCCTGCAGCCCCGGCTGGCCGTTTTGCTGTTGCTGGTATAAAGGCGCAACGCGTGTCGCTTGCGCGAATGCCGCGGGAACGGCCGCGCCCGCAAGCAGCAGCGACGTAGCGGCAATCGCGATTTTCAGTCTCGATATTTTGTTTTTCAGAGGTGATACCATTTCGACACCTCCTTCAGGCTGTCTTCCGTCTGTCATCGCCATAGCCGTACCAGTAGTATTCGGTCTTCAGATCGACGCCGTTGAGCACCACACCCAGCACGGGAACGCGCAGCTCGCGCAGGATTTCCGTGCTGAGGCCGAGCGCCTGGCGCGTGGTGGTTCCGGCGCGCGCGACCAGGACGACGCCGTCGGCCAGGCACGACAGCCAGCGCGAATCTGCATAGGGCACTACGGGCGGCACATCGATTACGACGTAAAGGAACTTGTTCCGCAGTTGCGCGATGAGATCCCTCATCTGCGCGGAAGCCAGCAATTCGACGGGATCGGGCGGCGCTGATCCAGCCGGCAGAATCATCAGCTTATCGAGGCGCGGCGCGGCTTGCAGCGCGTCGTCCAGGTTCAAGCTCTGCGTCAGCACTTCGCGCAGTCCGCCTTTTATGCCTCCCATTCCGAACGAACGCGCCACCTGCGGGTTGCGCAAATCGGCGTCGACCAGGCATGTGCTGCCATGCCTCGAGAGCGCCATGGCCAGATTCATGGCGATGGTCGTTTTGCCTTCGCTGGGGAACGAGGACCCGATCACCAGCACTTGCCGCGGGTCGCCTTCCGCGCGCACGGGAAGACGAATCGCGGTGTCCAGCGAGTGCATGGCTTCCGCTTCCGGCGAGCCCGGGCGGTCGATGAAGAACCTCGAACGCGCGCCCCGCAGCGCCTTGCGCGGCTGCCCGAGCAGCTTGGCGTCCGAGCGTAAAGCAGGCATGTTCGCCGGCCCGATTCGCGGCACGATCCCCAGGCACGGCAGTCCCGTCCAATCGCGGACGTCCTCGATGCTGGCGACCGTGTCGTCGAAATTCTCGCGCACGAATGCGAGCGCGCACCCCGCCAGAAGGCTGAACAGGAATCCCAAGGCCATAATTTCCAGCCTCTGCGGGCTCGCGGGGCTCTGCGGAACCCGGGCGCGCTCGATCACGCGCAGGTTGTTCGCGAAAAGAGAACTCGAAAGAGCGATTTCCTTCAGCCGCGACTCCACCGTCACGTACAGATTCGATTTGGCAGCCGCTTCCTGCTTCAGCAGGTTGTACTGCACCATGCTCTCATCGGCCTGGTTCAGGTTGCCTTCCATCTGGTTCAGCGTATTGCGCAGCAGCGCCTCGTGCTCGGCCGCCGCGTTGTAGGCTGTCTTCACCTGAGTCGTGATTGCCTGGCGCTCGAGTCCCTCTTGCTTCTGCAACTCGTTTGTTTCATCTTGCAGCCGCAGGACGATCGGGTTCTTTTTGCCATACACCGCCAGCGCCTGCGCCAGATCCGCGCGGCTCTCGGCCAAACGTTTTTGAACGTCCTGCAGCACGACGTTGTCTCTCATCTGCGGCAGAGAGGATGTATCGCCGGCCTGAACCATGCGCAGATAAGACTGCTGGGTCAGCCGGTCCGCTTCGGCCTGCGTCAACTGCTGGTTCAGCTGAATGGCGCGCGAGGCGATCGGGTTCTGCGGGCCGCCCTGCAGATTTCCATCCGCGGCGTTGATCGCGCCCGTGTCCACAATCCCGTACTTTTTTTGGTAGTCGATCAGCGCCTGGTTGGCCTGTTGCACCGACTGTTTCAGCGCGTTCAATTCGCCCGACAGCGCCCCCGCGGCGGCCATGGTCGCGTCGTACTCGCTGCGCCTCGCTCGCTTCAGGTATGTGTCGATCAGGTTGTTGGTGATTTCGGCGGACAACTCGGGATTCTTGCTGGCAAAGCTGATCTCCACCAGTTCGCTGTTGTGCACCTGATTCACCGACAGCCGCTTCTCAAAATTCTTCACCATCTCCCCGAGAGTGACCGGATCGTTGTCGGACCCGAACCAGCTTTTCACTTTGCCCCACAACGGAATCAGGCTGTGCCGCCCCGCAATTTCCGGACTCGTTTCCAGATGCAGGTTGTGAATCACCGATAGCGCCAGGCCATCGCCCTTCAGGATCTCGAGCTGCGTCTGAAAATAGTCGGTGGAAGGCGAGGAGACTTGTTCGGGCTGCTGGCTCAGCGAAACCGCTTCGGGAGTCGCCGGCGGCGCTATTTCCAGCCGCGCCGTAGCCTCGTAGGTGTTGGTCATGAAGAACACAATGGCGCCGAGCACGGCCAGAAAAATGATCATGAAGCGCAGGATCGTCCGCCAGTGTTTCTGCAGCGTGCGCATAAAGCGCTTCCATTGCAGATTGTCCTCGCGCCCATGCGATCCGTAGGGGTTCGGGATCAGCGGGTAACCGTACATTTCAGGCCCCATGGGGGGCCGTTCCGCCAGTGGTGATCGGTTCACGATGATCTCGCGCATGAATTTCTCCGTGAGCGCCGTTTTCCGCGCATCTGCCAGGACCGGACGCCTTTCCCCATTCCGTTCACGCCGGCTCCGCTTTCCGAGTTTTCAGCATCGCGAGCGATGCCTCTGTCTTCTGTGTATCGGTTTTCGCCGCGCTGGCGCGGCGCGGCTCGAACGGCAACGGCCCTTCAAAACGCGCCGCCTGCTTGCCCTGCCGCTTGGCCGCGAATGACGGCACCAGGCGCGCCAGGCGGTCCTCCAATGCCTGCGTCTGTTCGGCGGCCAGAAGAGCTTCCAGGTTATCGGCCTCCTTCAGCACGGAGAATCCCAGCGTTCGCGTTTGTGAAATGGCGAGAACCTGGCCCTTGGCGGTGGGACGCGGCTCTTCCCACTCCTCCCACAGTTCCTCGTGCAGCTTCTCGCCCTTGCGCAGCCCGATGAACTCGATCGGCAGTTCTTCTTCCGGCACGAATCCCGAAGCAAGGCTCACCGTGCGCGCCAATTCGTAGATGTTGAGCGGTTGCCCCATTTCCAGAATGAACGTTTCACCGCCCTGCCCCAGTGCCGCGGCGCGGAATATCAGGCAGACTGCCTCGGAAATCCGCATGAAATATCGCGTCGCCGAAGGATCGGTCACCCGCAACGGCTTGCCCTGCTGCACCTGATCCCAGAAGAGTTTCAGAACGCTTCCCGAGCTTCCGGCCACGTTTCCGAAGCGCACGCTCATGAACCGCTTCGCGCGGGTCTTGGCGATTTCCTGCGTGAGCATCTCCGTGAGTTTCTTGGAAAGGCCCATGAAGCAGCTCGGATCCACCGCTTTGTCCGTCGATATGTTGACGAACCGCTCCGCCCCCTCGTCCGCCGCCGCCAGCAGCACGTTGCGCGTCCCCAACACGTTGTTGCGGATCGCTTCCTTCGGGTGCAGCTCCAGCAGCCCCACGTGCTTGTGGGCTGCTGCGTGAAACACGATCTCCGGTTTCTCCTGCGCGAAGATTTTCCGGATCAGCTCTCTCTGCACGATGTCGGCCAGCAACGGCTTGACCGCCAGGCTTGGAAAACGTTCCATGATTTCCAAGTGCGTGTAGAACAGGCTGTTTTCCGACTTGTCCAGCAGCAGCAAGAGCCGCGGATTCGCGGCAGCCACCTGCCGCGAAAGCTCCGACCCGATCGTCCCGCCCGCTCCGGTGACCAGCACCACCTTCCCTTCGATCATCGACCGCGCCGTCTGCGGGTCGTAAGGCACTTCATCCCGCTGCAGCAGGTCTTCAACCTTGAGTGCGCGAAGGTCCCGCTGTGACACCGGGCCTTCCGCCAGTGCCGTCACCGTGGGCAACAGCCGTACCGGCACCTGGCACTCGATGCACTTCAGCAGGATCCGCCGGGTTTCCGCCCGGCTCGCGCTCGGAATACAAACCAGGATTTCGTCCGCGTTCTTTTCGCGGATCACGCGCCTCAGCTCCTCGATCTTTCCAACCACCGGCACACCGCAGATTTCCGCGCCGTGTTTCAGCGCGTCATCGTCCAGAATCGCCACCGGAATCACTCGGGAGTCGGCGTCCAGGGCCAGTTCCCGCGTGACCGCGGCGCCCGCATTGCCGCAGCCCAGGATGATGGCCCGCTTGCCGGTCCGCCGGACCAGCGCTTTGTGCACGTTCAAAACGCGAACTCCGAAATGCATAGCGCACAGCAGCAGCAGCAGCAGCCCGGCGTTCAGGAAGTAGAAGGATGCGGGATACGCATGCGGCCCGCCCCACATCACCGTCCCTGCCGCGAAAATCAGCGAACTGACCAGCACCGCTTCGCCGATCCGGATGGCATCCGTTATCCCTGCATGCCGCAGCATGGATTTGTAGGTTCCGAAATAGAGGAAAGCAGCCAGACACGCAGCCATCAGGTACGGCAACCCCGCCATGGCGTTGCGCGCCCACGCATACCCCTCGGAAGATTCGAAGATCCAGATCGCGGCGGAGAATGCGATAGCGACGAACGCCTCTTCGGCGCACACGGCCAACACACGCAAGCGCGCGTGCCAGATCTCTTTCCATTTTTCCGATATTCCAAAAGAACGAATCGACGCTGGAAATGTTGTGTCGCTCATGAACTTTTTGTGACTCTTCCTCTCACCCGGTTTTTTGTTCGACGCTGGAAAACGTTGTTGCTCACTGTTGGGCTGGACCCGAGGTTCAGACGAGCACGCGAACCGCTCGTCCGTCATTAATAATCTGGCCTGTGGCGTTCTTCCATTCTTGCGCATGCCTCCATGGGAACGTGTGCGTTACAACTCCACCTTTTTCTTTCGCTTGCTTTAGGCATCGTGTGAACTCTTTCAGCCTAATCGCATGCGGAGTGGGGGAAGAATACGGTTCATTACGTATCGACTTCTCGGACTTGCTGTACCGAAAAATTTGCCGCAACTGGTAGAATTTTCACGGGTAAGCTGCAGCTCTGTGGTTCCCCTAACGATTCCCTGCAGAGATTGAAGTTGTCAACACCGTACTATTGCAGGCCGCGTTATATGCGCCCGAAAATCACACCAGCTGCTGCGCTTTTCTTCCTTGAGTTTGCAGCCGCTCTCGCCCTACAGAACACACCCCGGGGCTCCTACAGTGGTTCTCCGATGGACTCAACGCATTGTTTTCTCTATACTTGAAGCTGTTGAGCATCTCACGTTGAGACTCCGCGTACCCCAGCCCCGGCATGTGCACACGGACGTGCCGCACGCCACGTCTCCGTGTGTCGCGGATCGCTGAATCTAACGGCAACCACAACGCAACCAGCCCAAAGTGTGGCTTGGATCCGCTCCGCGTAACCATCCGCGGTCGAAACGCTAAGAGGAGCGCTGATGCTTTGGACGGTTTTTATTCTGTTTTTTTCTCTCTGGCTGCTGGGAATTCTGATGCCTTCCACGCTGGGCGGCTATATCCACGTTCTTTTGTTTCTCGCCGCCGCGACCTTGCTGCTTCGCTTTTTCGGAAGGCGCAGCGCGATCGATTGACGCTTTGCGCGTCTTCTTAGCAGTTCGGCGCGCACGTCGCGCCTGTGCGGTCTTCTCTTCTGTATCCCGGTCTGTCTATTTCGGTCTATCATCGAGGAACGGCAGGACTGTCTCTGGCATGCCCGGCACTCGGACCATTGTTTCGGCGCGCTCACAGGCTATCTACAGGTGTGCGCGGCGGACGCGCGCGGCCGTTTCTTTGCTCGGAATGCCGCGCGATTTTGCGAGCCGGACGATTCGCCTCGCTGAACTCAGACTCTTTCGCCCACAGACACTCGTTGCCGGTATCGCGCCATGAATGCTTCCGCTCCATCCGCCGGCACGCGCGTTCCACCGCGATCGCAACCGCCCATTCGCGGTGAATTGCTCAGCATCGAGCGCCTCGAGCAGCACGCTCGGAATCTTGCCGCCGCGGACACCATCGCCGCGCACCCGCGCCGCGGACGTTTGCTCACTCCCCGCGTAATCGAGAACAGCCGCGTGCTCCTAGATTGCTATCGTTCCCTGGCTAAAGCCGTTCAACAGGAGTACGCGATCACGCCCGCGGCGGAATGGCTCGTCGATAATTTTCATATCGTCGACGAGCAAGTCCGCGAGGTCCGCGACCATCTTCCGGCGGGGTTTTACCGCAAGCTTCCCAAGCTGGCTTCCGGCGACCTCGAAGGACTTCCGCGCGTCTTCAGCGTGGCGTGGGCTTTCGTCGCGCACACCGACAGCCGTTTTGATCCGGACGTGCTTCGGCGGTTCCTCGACGCCTATCAGGAGGTCCAGCCGCTCACCATCGGCGAACTTTGGGCCGTCACCATCACCCTGCGCATCGTTCTGATCGAAAACCTGCGGCGCATTGCGGAAACCATCGTTTACGGCCGCGAAGCGCGCCAGCAAGCCGACGCTCTTGCCGATCGCTTGATCGGCGCGCGCGGCCAGCCCCCGGTTGAGCCGGAACGCGCCCTCAGCGAATTCGATCAGGCGCCGCTGGTCGAAGCCTTCGCCGTCCAGTTGCTGCAACGCCTCCGCGATCTGAGCCCCAATGTGCGCCCGGTCCTGCTCTGGCTCGATAAGCGCCTCGCCGAGCTAGGCACCACCGCCGATGAAGTTGTGCGCGTCGAGCACCGCCGGCAGGCCGCCATGAACCTGACGGTGCGCAACATCATCACCAGCATGCGCCTGATGTCCTCCCTGGATTGGCACGATTTCTTCGAATGCGTCAGCCTCGTCGACCGCATCCTGCGCAAAAACTCCAATTTCTCGCAGCTCACTTTCGCCACGCGCGACTCCTATCGCCACGCCATCGAAGACTTGGCCGGCCACTCGAAACATTCCGAAACGGATATCGCGCAAGCGGTGGTCGCACGCATCGAAGCAGCTCAACGCGAGATTCTCGCTCCCGCCGCACCGGACGAAGTACTCACCGATCCCGGCTATTACCTCGTTTCGCGCGGCCGCCTCCAATTCGAGAGCGAACTCGGTTATCAGCCTCCGTGGCCCCGTAAATTGCTGCGCCTCTACATCCGCCACGGCGTTCTAAGTTATCTCGGAACCATCGCTCTGCTCACCGCCGCGATTGTCGTCGTTTATCCACTCTGGCGCGACGCGGTGGCCGGCGTCAGCGCGGGCTATCTGGTTTTGCTCGGCCTGCTCGCGCTCGTCCCCGCCTCCGATCTGGCCATCTCTTTGATCAACCGCTTCGTCACCGACCTGCTGCAACCGCGCGCTCTTCCCCGGCTCGAGTTGAAAAAAGGGGTGCCCGAGCCCTTCCGCACGATAGTCGTGATCCCCACATTGCTGGCCAAAGTTTCCGACGTCCACGAGCTGATCGGACGCCTCGAAGTCCATTACCTGGCCAATCAGGATGGCTGCCTGCACTATGGCCTCTTGTCGGATTGGCTCGACGCCCCGCAGGAGAGCATGCCCGCCGACGGCCCACTGCTCGCCGAAGCGATCGAAGGAATCGCGCGGCTGAATCGCCTCTATGGGCCCGCTCCGGGCGGCGGCTTGCGTTTTCTTCTGTTCCATCGCAAGCGCGTCTGGAATCCCTCGGAACGCAAATGGATGGGCTGGGAGCGCAAGCGCGGCAAGCTTCACGAGATGAACCAATTCCTCCGCGGCTCCCACGGCACGACCTTTCTCCCTTTGGACCCGTCCGTTTTTGAACGCCTCGAGGGCGTCCGCTACGTTCTTACCCTCGATTCGGATACGCGCCTGCCTCGCGGAACGGCGCAACAATTGATCGGCACCATCGCTCACCCGCTCAATCGCGCCGTCTTCTCCGAAGAGGCCGGGCGCGTGGTCGAAGGCTACGGCGTCGTTCAGCCGCGCGTCACCCCCTCGCTCCCTACGGAAAATCAGGGCACGCTGTACCAGCGCATTTTTTCCGGGCCTTCGGGCATCGACCCCTATCCTTCCGCCATTTCCGACGTCTACCAGGACCTCTTCCACGAAGGTTCCTACACCGGCAAAGGGCTCTACGACATCGACGCCTTCGAGAGCGCGCTGGCGGGCAAAGTCCCCGAAAACGCGCTGCTCAGCCACGACCTGTTCGAAGGAACCTTCGCGCGCACCGCCCTGGTCACCGACGCCGAGTTCTTCGAGGAATATCCCGCGCAGTACGCCCTCTCAGCGGCTCGCCAGCACCGTTGGGCCCGTGGCGACTGGCAGCTCCTTCCCTGGATCTTCGGCCGCGGCCCAGGACGCTACCGTGCCAGCCTGCCCATCGTTGGACGCTGGAAAATGTTCGACAATCTCCGGCGCTCCCTGTCGGCGCCCGCCGCCTTTCTCACCCTGCTGGCGGGCTGGCTCATTCCCGGTGCGTCCCCGGGCATGTGGAGCAGATTTATTCTTGCCACCATTGCGATTCCCGCGCTGTTGCCTTTCTTCATGGGACTCAACCCGCGCAGCGGAATCTCCAAGCGCAGTTATCTTCGCGGCCTGCTTTCCGATCTCGCCACTGGCGTGTCGCAATTCGTTCTGGTCATCACCTTTCTCTCTTATCAGGCCTGGCTGATGGCGGAAGCCATCGCGCGCACGATGTTCCGCCTCTTCCTTACGCGCAAGCACTTGCTCGAATGGATAACCGCCGCGCAGGCCAAACACATGGTCGACCTCAGGCTTCGCTCCGTTTACGCCCGCATGGCCGGAGGCGTGGTCCTGGCCTTGCTCGCCACCGTCGCGCTCGCCTTGGCTCGACCCTCCGCCTTCATCGCCGCCGGTCCCTTCATCGTTCTCTGGCTGGCCGCGCCGGCCATCGCTCGCTGGATCAGCCTGCCCCCTGCGGCGCCTGAGACCGAGCTTGTTTCTGCGGAAGAGCGCGAGCTGTTGCGCCTCACCGCCCGCCGGACGTGGCGCTTCTTCGAATCTTTCGTGGGCGAGGAAGATCACTTCCTGCCTCCCGATAATTTTCAGGAAGACCCCACGCCGCGCGTCGCTCACCGCACCTCGCCGACCAACATGGGGCTTTCCTTGCTGGCCACGCTCTCCGCTCACGACTTCGGCTGGACCGGCATTGCCGATACGGTGGATCGCATCGATCGGGCTTTCGACACCATGGGCCAGTTGGAAAAGTTTCGCGGCCATTTCTTCAATTGGTACGACACGCGCGAACTGCAGCCGCTCGAGCCCCGCTACATCTCCTCTGTCGACAGCGGAAATCTCGCGGGCCACCTGATCGCCATCGTCAACGGCCTGCGTGATCTCGAGAAGGCCCCTGTGGCCCGGAATTTCGACGCGGGCCTGCAAGACAATCTGGAATTGCTGCGCGCGGCGCTCGCCAGCCTGGCCGAAGCGCGCCCGACGCACATCGCCACGCGCAAACAGATTCTCGCCGCCGCCGATGAGCTCGCCGCCATCCTGCAGCGCCAGCCCCATGACCTGACGGATTTGGCCGCGCGCATCGCCGTGCTGCGCTCCCGCGCGCGGGCCCTGGCCGACATCGTGCAAACCTTCGTTCGCGAGCGCGGCGACGCGCCGGATTCCGAACTCCAGCGCTGCGCGGATGGTGTGCTGCGCTGCGTCGAGAGTCATTCCCGCGATGCCGAAATTCTGATTCCCTTGTCGTCAACCGGCGCGAGCGCGCGCCCCCCGGCGGCAGGAGACGAAACCGCGCGGATGCAGCCCCCGCGCCTGCAAATCGTTGATCACAAGTCTTCGCCTCGCTTGGCCGCCCTGCGTGGCGATTCGCCCTCCCTGGCCAACAGCGCGCGCTTGTTCGACAAGGCTTTGGAAGAATTGCGCGAATCCTCCGGCGCCCCAGTCTCTGGTTCGGCCGAGGAGCCGGAAGAACTTTCCGCCATGTTGCAGGTTCAACGCGCGGCGGCAAATGCGGCGGCCCTCGCCGGACGCCTCTCGGACGCGATCCAGGCGGCCGAAAACATGCTGCGTTGCATGGATTTCACGTTTCTTTTCGACCGTTCCCGCAAGCTTTTCTCCATCGGCTATCGCCCGAAAGAGGGCATTCTCGACCTGAGCTGCTACGACCTGCTCGCCTCCGAGGCGCGCCTCACCAGTTTCGCCGCCATTGCCAAGGGCGACGTCGAGCCCTCGCACTGGTTTCGCCTCAGCCGCTCCTTCACGCCCGTGGGCCGCGGCTCAGCCCTGATCTCCTGGTCCGGGTCCATGTTCGAATACCTCATGCCGTCGCTGGTCATGCGTTCGCCCGCCGGCAGCGTTCTGCATTTGACCAACGAACTCGTCGTCCACCGCCAGATCGAATACGGCACGCAGCGCCACGTGCCCTGGGGCATTTCCGAGTCCGCCTTTAATGCGCGCGACCTCGATCTCACGTACCAGTATTCCGGTTTCGGTATTCCCGGCCTGGGACTCAAGCGCGGCCTCAGCGAGGACCTCGTCATCGCGCCCTATGCCACCGCCCTGGCCGCCATGGTTGCTCCCTCCGCCGCCGCGCACAATTTCCAGGCTCTGGCCCGCTGCGGCGGCCAGGGAACCTACGGCTTCTATGAAGCGCTCGATTTCACCAAGACGCGCGTCCCGGAAGGCCAGGACGTTGCCGTGGTCCACACCTACATGGCCCACCACCAGGGCATGTCGCTGATTTCGCTGGCCAACGTTTTGCTTGGCAACATCGTGCAGACCCGCTTTCACGCCGAGCCCATCATTCAGGCCACCGACTTGCTCCTTCAGGAACGCACTCCTCGCGATGTCCTCGTCGCTCATCCGCGCGCCGAAGAGGTGAAGGCCGCCGCGCATGTCCGCGAAGTTTTCCCGGCCATCGAGCGCCGTTTCACTTCGCCGCACGAGCCGCTTCCCCGCACCCACTTGCTCTCCAACGGCAAGTACGCCCTCATGCTCACCTCCGCCGGTTCCGGATACAGCCGCTGTGGTGACATCGCGGTCACGCGCTGGCGCGAAGATCCCACGCGCGATTCCTGGGGCTCTTTCATCTATTTGCGCGACGTTCACTCGGGCGAGGTGTGGTCCGCGGGATACCAGCCCTGTCTGGTCGAGCCGGACTCCTATGAGGTTCGCTTCTACGAGGACCGCGCCGAATTCACTCGCCGCGATCGCTCCATGGTTACCGCTCTCGAGGTCGTGGTCTCTTCCGAAGATGACGCCGAGTTGCGCCGCGTCTCCATCACCAACCACGGCGCGCAGGAACGCACCAACGACGTCACTTCCTACGCCGAGATTTGCCTCGCCTCCCAGGCAGCCGACCTCGCTCACCCGGCTTTCTCGAATTTGTTTGTGCAGACCGACTTCGATCCCCGTTTTGGCGCCCTGCTCGCTACGCGCCGCCGCCAATCCGAGCAGCAGGAATCTTCCTGGCTCACTCATCTGGCCGTTGCGGATGCGAACGAAGTAGGCCGCGTCCAGTACGAAACGGATCGCGCCAGGTTCATCGGCCGCGGGCGCTCTGCTCACGCCCCCGCGTGCGTGATGGAATCCGCGCTGCTCTCGAATACCGTCGGCTCGGTTCTCGATCCCATCATCAGCCTGCGCCGCACCCTGCGCATACCGCCGAACAAGACGGCGCGCATCGTGTTCGCCACTGCACTGGCTCCCTCGCGCGATCGCGCCCTGGCGCTCGCGGACAAGTATCGCGACCCTAATATTTTCGAGCGCATCGTTACCCTGGCTTGGACCCAGGCCCAGGTTCAGCTACATCACCTCAGCATTCAGCCCGACGAAGCCAATCTCTTCCAGCGGCTCGCGAACTTCGTGCTCTATTCCGACCCCTCGCTGCGCCCCGCGCCCGCCGTGCTCAGCCGCGCCTTCATCGACGTCCGCCAGCTCTGGCGTCATGGAATCTCCGGCGACGTGCCCATCGTGCTCGCTTTGATTGACGAGGCGGAGGACGTGGAAGTCATTCGCCAGCTGCTGCGTGCGCATGAATACTGGCGCCTCAAGCAGCTCGCGGTCGACCTCGTCATCATCAACGAAGAGCCGCCCTCCTACGAGCAGGAATTGCAAGGCTCGCTCGCTTCACTCGTGCGCGCCAGCCAGTTGCCTCGCCCCATTCCCGACGGCCATCACGGCGACGTTTTTCTTCTTCGCACCGATCTGCTGCAGCCGCAGACCCGCAGAACGCTCGAAAGCCTCGCTCGCGCCGTCCTCGTGGGACGCCGCGGGCCCCTTTCCGACCAGCTTGCCCGCACCACGCAGCGCCCGGAAAAGCCGATTCGCCTCCGGCTTGCGCGCCCATCCCGCGCCGCAGAGCCCGCCGCGCAGTTCGAGCTGGAGCCGTCCGAGCTCGAGTTCTTCAACGGCCTCGGCGGTTTTGCGCAGGACGGCCGCGAATACGTCATCACCCTCGGCGAGGGCCTGCGCACGCCGCAGCCCTGGATCAACGTGGTCGCTAATCCCTCGTTCGGCTTTCTCGCCTCGGAGTCCGGCTCCGGCTACACATGGTCCGTCAACAGCCGCGAGCATCAGCTGACTCCCTGGTTCAACGATCCGGTCAGCGATCCTCCCGGCGAAGCGATCTATATCCGCGACGAGGCCGATGGCGACCTGTGGACTCCCACCGCGCTTCCCATTCGGGACGAAGCCGCCTCTTACACCGCGCGCCACGGCCAGGGCTACTCGCGCTTCGAGCACTCTTCTCGCGGCATTCGTTCCGCGCTGCTTCAGTACGTTCCGTTGGACGACTCGATCAAGATTTCCCGTCTCACGCTGCGCAACGATTCCTCTCGCCCGCGTCGCCTTTCCATCACGGCGTATGCCGAATGGGTGCTGGGAAATTTGCGCGGCGCCAGCGCACCCTACCTCGTCACCGGCGTCGACTCCGAAACCGGCGCCCTGCTCGCGCGCAGCGTTCACGCCGGCGAATTTGCCGGACGCGTCGCCTTCGCCGATCTTGCCGGCCGCCAGCAGTCTTTCACCGCCGATCGCAAGGAATTCCTCGGCCGCCACCGCGCGCTTGATTCCCCCGCTGCTCTGGATCGCGGCGCTCCGCTTTCCGGCAAGGTGGGCGCCGCGCTCGATCCGTGCGCCGCCTTGCAAACCACCGTCGAACTGCGCCCCGGCGAGCAGGCTGAAATCGTGTTTTTCCTCGGCGACGCCCCCAGCGAAGCCGAAGCACGGCGCCTCGTCGCGAAATATCGCGGCGCTTCGCTCGACGCCGTGTTCGATGAAGTCGTCAGCTTCTGGGACAACCTGCTCGGCGGCGTCCAGGTCAGCACGCCCGATCGTGCGATGGACCTCCTGCTCAACCGCTGGCTCCTCTATCAGACGTTGTCCTGCCGCATCTGGGGCCGCACCGCCTTCTATCAGGTCAGCGGCGCCTACGGATTCCGCGATCAACTGCAGGACGTGATGGCTCTGTGCGTGCCCAAACGCGACATCACCCGCGCGCATTTGCTGCGCGCCGCGGGCCGCCAATTCCCTCAAGGCGATGTCCAGCACTGGTGGCATCCGCCTTCGGGCCGCGGCACGCGCACCCGCATTTCCGACGACCGCCTCTGGCTGCCCTACGTGGTGTCTCATTTCATCGAGCGCACCACCGATATGTCTCTCCTCGATGAACGCGTTCCTTTCATCGAAGGTGAAACCATTCCCGAAGGGCAAGCCCATTCCTACTTCGAGCCGCGCGTTTCGGAAACGGCGGCTACGGTCTTCGAGCATTGCGCGCGCGCCATCGATTCGAGCCTCGCTGCCGGACAGCATGGCCTGCCGCTCCTGGGCACTGGCGATTGGAACGACGGCATGAACCGCGTTGGCGAACACGGAAAGGGCGAAAGCGTGTGGCTCGCCTGGCTCCAGCACGCGGTGCTTACGCGTTTCGCTCGTATTGCCGCCGATCGCGGCGAACACGAACGCGCCCAGAAGTGGCGCCTCCATCTCAGCGCGCTGCAGGCCGCCCTAGAACGCGAAGCCTGGGACGGCGCATGGTATCTCCGCGCCTATTACGACGACGGCGCGCCGCTCGGCTCATCGCGCAACTCCGAGTGCCGCATCGATTCCATCGCGCAATCCTGGGGTGTCATCAGCGGCGCCGCCGAAACGCGCCGCGCGCGCCAGGCCATGGATTCCGTTTATCAGAATCTCGTGCGGCCTGCCGACGGGCTCGTGCTTCTCTTCACGCCGCCGTTCGGTGAAACTCCAACCCGCGCGGCTGCCGCTCCCCTGCCCGTTTCCTCGGCTGCTCCTGAGTCAGTTGCGGCCGAATCCGCCGAACTCGTCCAGACCGCGGCGGCCGGTGGCGCGACCCATCTCGTGGCGGCCCAGGTCGCTGCCGAATCAGGATCGCCCGCCCCGGAACCGCACGTTTCCGCCGCAGCCTCTGGCACGAACGGCCAGCATGCGCGCAACGATCCCGCAGGCGATCCACCCGCGCCCGGACGAACCTCGCTCGCGGAAGGCAGCAGCCCGGCGGAAACTGCACCCGCGCTCCGCGAAGTGGCGCCGCACGATCCCGGCTACATCAAAGGTTACGTTCCCGGCATCCGCGAAAACGGCGGCCAATACACGCATGCCGCCGTCTGGAACATTCTCGCGTTCACCATGCTGGGCGACGGCGACCGCGCCGCCGAATTGTTCCGCATGCTCAACCCCATCCACCATTCCAGCTCGCGCGCCGGCGT
The DNA here is from genome assembly GCA_046705825.1 of Candidatus Acidiferrales bacterium. Classification (GTDB taxonomy): domain Bacteria; phylum Acidobacteriota; class Terriglobia; order Acidiferrales; family UBA7541; genus Palsa-295. The sequence continues at coordinate 2,381 of JBJKQB010000100.1, read as the reverse complement.
GCAGCGCTACAAAGTCGAACCCTATGTCCTGGCGGGCGACGTCTACTCCGAACCCCCGCACGTCGGCCGCGGCGGTTGGACCTGGTACACCGGCTCTTCCGGCTGGCTCTATCGCGTCGGCATCGAATGCATTCTCGGATTTCAAATGCACGGGCTCGGCCTGCGCATTGATCCCTGCATCCCGCGCAACTGGCCGCGCTTCTCCATCACCTTCCGCTATCATTCCGCCGTCTACGATATCCGCGTCGAAAATCCCTCCGCCGTTTCCAAAGGCGTCGCACTCACCCGCATCGATGGCGTCCTCCACGTCGGCATCGCCGATATTCACCTCGCCGACGACCACCAGCACCACGAAATCCTCGTCGTCCTCGGCTAACCTGGCGCAGCGCTGCCCCCAAATCGGGACCTACCAAGTCGCACCGCGTCAAGCGGTCTCGCAAATCAGCAGCCTTCAAGAACCACAATGGCACGCCGTCGCGCATGATCCATCGTCAATCGCCGCTCGCTTCTGACTCCTTCCCTGCTATTCTGGAACGCTGATGTCCACAATCCGGGAACTCCGCCTCCTCCTTCTCTTCCGCCTCACTCGCACGCTGGCCGCCGGCCTGATCGCTGTCGCATTTCCCTACTACGTTCTCACGCAATTCCATTACAGCGCCTTCACGCTGGGCCTGCTCTACGCCGCCGCCACCATCGCGACCGCTGCCCTTGCTCTTCTGTTCGGCTATCTCGCCGATAAATGGAGCCGCAAAGGCACCCTCATCCTTGCCGGCGTTTTGCTTCCCGCTGGAGCTGTGCTCGCATTCGCCTCCGGACACCTGGCGATTCTCTTCGCCGCCGCCATTCTGGGCGGCTTTTCCGCCACGGGCGCGCGCGCTTCGGGAGCCGCGGGCGGCGCCGCCGTCCCCGTCCAGAGCGCGGTTGTCGCCGATCTGACGAACCTCCACAACCGCACCTTCTATTTCTCTCTTTTGATTTTTCTGGGCGGCCTCGCCGGAGCCGGCGGGATGCTGATGGCCCGTGCGCTGGGCGGGCGCGACGCCTTCCTCGCCGCCTTCCTGATCAGCGCCATCGGCCTCATCTTCGTTGTGCCCATGAAGCTGGCGAATCCGCAGAATGGCGCGCGGCCGCGTCTGCAAAGCCTGAAGGTGATTGGAAAATTTTCCATCACGGGCGCGGTGAACGGCTTCTCGCAAGGCCTCATCATGCCGTTCCTGATTCCCTTCTTCGTGATCGTCTATCACATCCCGCGGCCGCAGATGGCCGTCTATGGCTTCGCGGCGGAGATTCTCAGTTCCTTCGCGCTGCTGCTGGCCCCCTACATCGAACGCAGCGTTGGCTTCGTCAAGGGCGTCGCCTTCAGCCGCGGTGCCGGGGCGCTTCTTCTGCTCTTCCTGCCTCTCACGCGCAGCTTGCCTCTCGCCCTGGTGGTTTACATCCTGACGCCCACTCTCCGCGTCATCGCCGTTCCCGCGCAGCAGACCGCGCTCACCGCCATGGTCCACGACAACGAGACTGGCCGCGCCATGGGCATGAGCCAGGTGGCCCGCCTCTCGGCCTCCACCGGCGCCATCGTCTTCACCGGCTACGCCTTCGCCGCCGAAGACATCGCCATGCCCTTCTACGCCTATGCCGCCGTCATCGCCTTCAGCCTCGCGCTCTACTTTCGCTTCTTCGGCGCCCGCCCCGAACTCCGCCCGGAGTAACGCCAGCCCGTTGCCACAAGCCACCCTGCCTGTAGCGCCGGCGTCCCGCCGGCGTTCTTGTCTTCTTTTGGCCTGCCCCCTTAATCAACCAGCCGCCTGTCATTCTGAGGCCCGCATCGCGGGCCGAAGAATCTCTCTTGGTCTTGGCCTTCGCTTTTTGTAGCGCCAGCGTCTCGCTGGCGTTTTCCCTTTGCACTGCAACCCGCCCGCGCCTTAGTTCAATGCAGCTCGCGTCTTCAGACCCGAGCCCTTTTCCCCGGCCGCCACTCGAGCCAGTCCGTCATTCTGAGGCCCGCATCGCGGGCCGAAGAATCTCTCTTGGCCTTGGTCTTGGCCTTGGCCTTTGTAGCGCCAGCGTCTCGCTGGCGTCTTTTCTTTGGAATCAACGAACTAAATGTACCGCCAGCCTTCACTCGCCGACCCCATCCTTCCGAAGTTCATCATCCAGCGTCGTTAGACCTAAGTCACACGCGCCGAACGTCCGCTTGTCCCGGCGCTCGTTTCATCCGAAAATTCGGCTACGGCAGCGCTCCGCAGCCACCCGAAGCGCTACCGCCTTGGGAGACTCGGCCATGGCCGCATTCAATCAGACTGAACTCGACAAGCTCGAGCGCCGCGAGCGCCAACTCACCATCCTCGCCGCCGCCGTCGTTCTGGTCATGGCCGCGGGCTTGG
>JBJKQB010000099.1:0-17941 GCA_046705825.1 Candidatus Acidiferrales bacterium | reverse complement strand
GTGAGCCGCATTCTCGTGGTTCCGGGCGAATTCGTGCGCGCGGGCCAGCCGCTGCTGGAGGTGAGCAGCCCCGATTATTCCCAGTTGCTGGCCACCTACTTGAAAGCGAAGAACACGCTGCGCGTGGCCTCCGAAAATTACAAGCGCGCTCAGGACCTCTACGCGCACCACGCCATCGCGCAGCGCGATTTGCTGCAGGCGGAATCGGACGAAGTGCAGGCGCAGGCCGATTCGAACGCGTCCACGCAGGCCATCAAAGCGCTGGGCATCAAGGACCCCGACGGCACGCTGCAGCAACCCGCCGCGTTTTCGCAAGTCCCGTTGCTGGCCCCCATCAGCGGCGAGGTGGTCGAACGCCTCGTCTCTCCCGGGCAGGTTCTGCAGGCCGGCTCGACGCAGGCTTTCACCATCTCCAACACCAGCACCGTGTGGGTCCTGGCCAAAATCAATCAAGCGGACCTCGCGTACATCCATCGCGGCGACATCGTTTCCGTGCAGACCGACGCGTATCCCAACACCTTCCGCGGGCGCATTTCCTATATTTCGCCCGCGCTCGATCCCAACACGCGCACGCTGCAGGCGCGCATCGTGGTCGGTAATCCGGGCGACAAGCTGAAGAAAGACATGTACGTCACTGTGAGCGTCACGGCAGGAACTCTTCGGAAGGCCATCGCGGTGCCCGATGCGGCCATCCTGCGCAATGACGAAAACGAGCCGTTCGTATACGTCGAAAGCGCGCCGGGCGAGTTTGGGAGGCGGGAAGTCGAGATCGGCCAGAGCGAAGCGGGTAAAACACAAATTCTCAGCGGCCTTACACCAGGAGAGAAAGTTGTCGCCGATGGAAGTTTATTCCTGCAATTCGCCAACACGCTGCAATAGGCGCGACGCATGATTCATCGCATCGTACAAGCCGCCCTGCGCCAGCGCTTTCTGATCCTCATCCTGACGGCCGCCATTGCCGTGGCCGGCGCCGTCTCCTTCAAGAACATGCCGGTGGACGCGTATCCCGATCTCTCGCCGCCGATGGTCGAGATCATCACGCAATGGCCGGGGCACGCGGCGGAGGAAGTCGAGCGGCTGGTCACGCTGCCGACTGAGATCGAGATGAACGGCGTGCCGAAGATGGAGGTGCAGCGCTCGATCTCGCTCTATGGCCTTTCGGACGTGATCCTTACCTTCGAGGAAGGCACGGATGACTATTGGGCTCGTGAAGTCGTCTTTCAGCGGCTGAGCGAAGTACAGTATCCCGCCGGCGTGACGCCTACGCTGGCGCCGCTGGCCAGTCCCTCCGGCCTGGTTTATCGCTACGTGGTGGAAAGTCCCGACCGCAGCCCGCAGGAACTGAAAACCTGGGAAGACTGGGTGCTGGAGCGCGAGTACAAGCAGGTGCGCGGGGTAGCCGATGATTCGGGCTTCGGCGGCACGGTCATGCAATATCAAGTTCTGCTCGATCCGACGAAACTGTACAGCTATCACATCACCGTTCCGCAGGTGGTCCAGCAGCTTTCCGCCAATAACGCGAACACAGGCGGCGGCTTCTATTCGCAGGGCGGCCAGTTCTACTACGTGCGCGGGATTGGCCTGGTCCGCAATCTTCAGGACATCGGCGACATCATCGTGGGCACGCAGAACGGCGTCCCCGTACACATCCGGGACGTCGGGAAGGTGGTGATCGGGCACGCGCCGCGCCTCGGCGAATTCGGCTTCAACAAAACGAACGACGCGGTGGAAGGCGTGATCATGATGCGCCGCGGCGAAATGACGCAGAACGTGCTGAAGGGCGTGGAGGCCAAGACCGCGGAACTGAACGACAGCATCCTGCCCAAAGACATCCGCGTCCGGCCGTTTTACGACCGCAGCGATCTGGTGCGCCTGACCACCGACACGGTCGAAGGCAATCTGGTGCGCGGCATGATCCTGGTGCTGATCGTTTTGATTTTCTTCCTGGTCAGCTTGCGCGCGGCCGTAATCGTCGCGCTGACCATCCCGCTAGCCTTGCTCTTCTCCTTCATCTTCCTGCACGCAGAGGGCATTCCCGCGAACCTGCTGTCGATCGGCGCGATCGACTTCGGCATCATCATCGACGGCACGCTGGTGATGGTGGAAAACATCTACCGCGAGCTGGGCCTGCGCGAAGGTCAGGACTACAGCCTGAACGAAGTGCTTCTGGCCGCGGCTCACGACGTCGACCGGCCGATCTTTTATTCCATCGCGGTCATCATCTCAGGCTACATTCCGATTTATGCGCTGAGCGGCCCCTCCGGAAAATTGTTTCATCCCATGGCCGACACAATGGCCATCGCCCTGGTGGGAGCATTGATTCTCACGCTCACCTTCGTTCCGGTGATGTGCTCCTACTGGTTTCGCAAAGGCGTGCGGGAGCGCGTGAACAAGCCTTTCGAGTGGATGAAGAAAGTGTATGCGGGCGAACTCGACTGGTGCCTGGATCATCCCAAAACGACGCTGATCGGCGCGGTGGTCATTTTTGGCGGCGCGCTCGCTCTGGTGCCCTTCATCGGCGGCGAATTCATGCCTCACCTGGACGAGGGCGCGCTGTGGGTCCGCGCCACCATGCCCTACACCATCTCGTTCAATGAAGCCGCCAAAATCGCGCCGCAGATTCGCGCCATCCTGATGAAGTATCCGCAAGTCACGGACGTTGGTTCCGAGCTGGGCCGCCCCGATGACGGCACCGACCCGACCGGCTTCTTCAACTGCGAGTTCTACGTCGGGCTGCGGCCGTACAAGGATGCAACCTGGAAGAAGAGCCCGTTCCACACGAAAAAAGAGCTGGTGGACGATATTAAGAAGCACTTGCAGGCGTTCCCGGGAATCATCTTCAATTACACGCAGCCCGCGGAAGATGCGGTCGACGAAGCGCTCACCGGGCTGAAAAGCGCCCTAGCTGTGAAAATCTACGGCCCGGACCTGAACGTCCTGCAAGCCAACGCGCTCAAAATCAAGGAGCGCCTGCAGCAGGTCCGAGGATTTACCGAACTCACCGTGGTGCGCGAACTGGGGCAGCCCAGCCTGCTGATCGACGTCGATCGCGACAAGATCGCGCGCTACGGCATCAACGTTTCCGATGTAGAGGCGATCGTGCAGGCAGCGGTCGGCGGACAGGCGGCCACGCAGGTCATCCAGGGCGAAAAGCTGTTCGATCTGGTGGTGCGCATGGAGCCCAAATACCGCGAGAGCGAGCAGGCCATCGGCAATCTGCTGGTGGGCACGCCCTCCGGGCAGCAGATACCGCTGCGCGAACTGGCCGACATCCGCGAGGCGAGCGGAGCTTCGTTCATCTACCGCGAAAACAATTCGCGCTACATCGGCGTGCAGTACAGCATCGAGGGACGCGACCTGGCCGGCGCAGTGGCCGATGGGCAGCGCGCCATCGCCGGCGTCGTCAAATCGCTGCCGGCAGGCTATCGCGTCACCTGGGGCGGCGAATATTCCGAATTTGTAGCGGCCAAAAAGCAGCTCGACGTGATTGGCCCTTTGACCCTGGTGCTGATCTTCATGATTCTTTTCGCGCTGTACGGAAATTTCAAATTCCCCATCGCCATTGCGGTCGGCGTGGTGATGACGGAACCTGTGGGCGCCCTGCTCGCACTGAAGATCACGGGCACGCCCTTCAGCGTCTCTTCGGTGCTGGGCTTGCTGGCGCTGCTTGGCGTCTCCACGGAAATGGCGGTGATTCTGGTGTCGTTTATCAACAAGCTGCGCGGCGAGGGCAAAGACATCCGCAGCGCCACGCATGAGGCCGCCTTGCTGCGCCTGCGTCCCATCATGATGACGGCGCTGGTGGCCTGCCTCGGCCTGCTGCCGGCGGCGCTCTCGACCGGAATCGGGTCCGATACGCAGAAGCCGTTCGCCATCGTGATCGTGGGCGGGCTGATCTCGCCGCTGCTGCTGGGGTTTTTCGTCAACCCGGTGTTGTACATGCTGGTCGCGCGCGACGGGGATGTTTTGCAGGTCTAAGAAGAAAGGCGCTCGTGATTCATCCGCTCGCGGGCCACGCGCGAGTATTGCTTGCTGTCAGGACTTCTACGTAGAATGTTCTTGGGTGATCGTTTTGGGCGCCATGTCGCATAAAACAAGGCAACGGATCGTTGCGCTGGTCGCTTTATCCGCGATCCTGCTGTTCGCCTATGGGGCGGTCAATCACTGGCACCGCACGCCTACGGCGCAGGACCACTGCCAGGTGTGCCATTTGGCGCACTCTCTCTCGGTCGGCATATCCGCCGCGCCGCTGCTCCTCGCTCCTGTCGTAAGCATCCGCAGGATTTTGGTTCCCCGGGCGGAGACCGTTCTTGAGCGGCATTATCCACACGTCTCATCGCGTGCGCCCCCTCTCGCCTCTCAGCTTTCCTAATCTCCCAAATCGTTGCTGTTGAAACACGCCGCGATGAACTAGCGGGCGGCGCGTACCCGTTCCATTTCGAACCGGCGCCTGGGCGAACGAATCAACGAATCCGTCCAGCGCTCCGTTGCACTTGGGGGAGAGAATTCCGATGAAAAGTTTCCGATTGGCTGCTGCTGCACTCGTATTGGCTCTTGTTGCAAGCATCGCTCCGGTTGCTCTGGGGCAGACCGGAAATTCCGGCACAATCACCGGCACGGTGACCGATCCTTCGGGGTCGGCGATTCCCCGCGCCACCGTGACCATCCACAACCCGCTCAGTGGTTACCAGGCCACCGCTACGACGGACGGCGGCGGAGAATTCAGCTTCGCGAACGTCCCGTTCAATTCGTACCGCCTGGCCGTGAAGGCCCAAGGATTCGCTGCGCAGGCGCAGAATGTGGACGTGCAATCCGCAGTGCCGCTCCGCCTGAAAATCCCGCTGAAATTGGCCGGAGCCACCACGACCGTGACGGTGGAAAGCGCTGCGAGCCTGATCCAGACAACCTCGACAGCGGAAACGCAGGTTTCGTCGCAGCTGTTCGATAAACTGCCGCTGGAGAGCGCGTCGTCGTCGCTGAGTTCGCTGGTAACAGAGGCGTCGCCGGGAGTGAGCGCCGACTCGAACGGACTCTTTCACGGCATGGGCAGCCATGCCGACGCCTCATTCTCGTTGGATGGCCAGCCGATTACGGATCAGCAGAGCAAAGTGTTTTCGAACCAAATTCCCACGGACGCGGTGCAATCGTTGCAGGTAATTGAGGGCGCGCCGCCCGCGGAATACGGCGACAAGACAAGCCTTGTGATCGACGTCCTCACGCGCTCCGGCGTGGGAATGAGCACGCCGCACGGAAGCGCGACCTTTGATTACGGAACGTTCGGCACGACGACCGGAGACTTTCACTTCGGGATTGGCAGCCCGAAATGGGGAAATTTCTTCGCCATAAACGGGCTGAACACAAACCGTTTTCTCGATCCGCCGGAATTCAAAGTGATGCACGACAGGGGCAATGAAGAAAACGTGTTCGACCGGCTGGATTACCAGTTCACCAGCGCGGATTCGGCGCACCTGGATATGAACTTCACGCGTTCGTGGTTCCAGAATCCGAATTCGTACGATTCTCAATTCGCTACGCCCTGGAATGGCGTAGTGGTGAACGACGGAGGAATCGGCCCCAACGGTCTGCCGGTCGGCCCGGCGGACCAGCGATCGCAGATTCGCACATTCAACGTAGGACCCACATGGACGCATTTGATCGGCTCGACCACTGTGCTGACTGGCGGCTTGTGGGTGCGGCACGACCAGTACAACTACTACCCGAGCGCGAATCCGTTCGCGGATCTTGGGCCGCAAACCCTGCAGCGAGAGACCGCCGGACAACTCAGGTTCCTGACGAACGCGGGTGCGCGCGGCAGCGTTTCGTACGTCAAAGGGGTTCATGACCTGAAGGCCGGCGTGAGCTATATGCAAACGTTCCTCACCGAGCACGACAACATCGGAATCGTCGATCCCACGCTGAATGCGCCTTGCATCACTCCCAACACAAATCCCGCGACTGCAGCATACGATCCCTTTGTGGCCGTGCAGGGATTCACGGATCCGTCCCAATGTGCGGCGGCGGGCTACCAGGAAAACGTGGCGTCGAATCCGGATGCGCCCAATTCGGCGCAATTCCCGGTTTTCAATCCGGTGCTGTTGCCTTATGACTCGACGCGGAATGGAGGAATTTACCAGTTCCGGGGCCACACGGACGTCAAAGAACTCGCGCTATACGCGCAGGACGCCATCAGCTGGAACAATTGGCACTTCAACATCGGGATGCGCGGCGACTTTTACAACGGATTAACCGAAGCACAAGACGCCGAACCGCGGATTGGAGTCGCATACCAAATTAAGGCCAGCAACACCGTTTTGCGCTTTTCGTATGCGCGGACGCTGGAAACTCCGCCAAACGAGAATCTGGTGCTCTCCAGCACGGGCTGCGATTACCCGGTGATTGCGGCGCTGGTCCCGTGCGTCCCTGCGTTCGAAGACCCGGGACGCCGCAATTATTATGACGTAGGAATCCAGCAGGGATTGGGATCGCACTTGGCCGTGCAGGCCGAGTATTACTGGATCTACACAAAAAATGGCTACGACTTCAGCGATTTCGGCAATACCCCGATCTTCTTCCCGATCGAGTGGTACAAATCCAAAACCCCAGGCGTGACGGGCCGCGTCAACCTGACGAACTTGCACGGCTTGACTGCATTTATGGATTTTTCGAGTATCGCCGCGCGTTTCTTCACGCCGCAGGTCGGCGGACTGGGCACTGTGCCCGCGCCTCCCGGCAGCGGAATCGTGCCGTTCCGCATCGACCACGACGAAAACTTCAACGAGACTACGCACATCCAGTATCAGCCGTGGCAAAACGGGCCCTGGATCGGCTTCAACTGGCGCTATGACAGCGGGCTCGTCGCGGGCGCGGCACCCTGCTACGGTATCGGCGCCCAGAACGATTGCCCGCAATCGACCACATTGGCCGGGCAACCAGCTGTGTTCATGACGGATCCCAACGGAATTCCGTTTAGTGCGGACCAGGAGTTTCAGGCGGGCTTTACCTGCAACGGCGTTCACGCAACGCCCACGACTCCTCTGCCGTTCACTTGCTTGGCATCGCAATTCGGGTCCACGCTAATCACGGTACCTGCGCCGGGCACCGAGAACGACGACCATAATCCGCCTCGAATTGCTCCGCGCAGCCTGTTCGATTTGGCCATCGGAGACGACAACCTGTTCCACAACGACCGCTATAAATGGAGCGCCAGGCTCACGATCATCAATCTGACGAACAACTACGCGCTTTACAATTTCTTGTCGACGTTCAGTGGCACGCACTACGTCACTCCGCGTACCGTGACCGGCGAGATCGGCTTCCACTTCTAAGGGGCTCGGCGGTACCACGATTGCTCGCGTTTCCCTGGTGCCGCTTAAACGGGGACAAGGGCAAAGCCATGCCGGCCGGTTGATAGCGGGGAAGCCAGCACGCGGCCAACCTGGCGCTTCCGACGTGCAGAAGGCCACGCCCGGCGAGCTGGAATGGCTGCTGCGGAACGGCAATTTGACGCGCGGCATGCCGTCGTGGTCCGGGCTGCCGCCACAACGGCTGTGGCAGATCGTCACCTACCTGAAAACGCTGCACTGAGCGAGGCTCGCGAGCAGGCCTAGACCAGGGCCGGGGCGGGTTTCAGTTTGCGATAGGTGGTGTATTCGACGATAAGGTCCTCGATGACCGGCGGCTGGGCCACGAACCTGGCAACGATCCTGGCGACTTCGGAAGAGGCACGCTGGCGATAGGCGTCGGCGAATTCCTTGTCCTCCCACAAGCTGATGGCGAGGACTTCTTTCCTGGCCGGCGTGGCCAGCACGAGCTCCTCCAGAAAACCGTCCTGGCGGCGCAGGATGGGGATGATCTCTTTCTCGTAGGCGAGGCGGAATTCATCCGCGACGTTGGGCTTCAGGCGCATGCGCATTCGGCGAGCAAACATAGTCGATTCTCCTCAGCTTGAACGTGCTGCGGAAGAAGGGGCGCTGCAAGTGCAGCGGTCACGGGTGCGAGTGACCCGCGGCACCGGGCGGCGCGGCCCGCATCACCGCAGGGAGAGGCAGCGACAGATAGCGCTGCCTCTCCCGATCCTGCCTGTCCGCTATTGCTGCTCCAACAAGATGGCGTAGGGCGTGGTGTTGCTGGTGTCGGTGGTGATTCCGAACAGGAAATACTTGCCTCCGCTGCTGGTGATGACGGCGACGAAGGGAGTATGCGTCCCGTTGGCATCGGTAACCGTTCCCTGCAGGAAACCATTGCTGTTCGCGCTCGGCAGGCTGATGGTGATGCCCGTGCCGTGGGCACCAAACGGGTCGGTATCCTGATTGGTGAATGGGCCGCCAGTGGTCGACGAGCCGGAGCCTGGCCCGAAGCCGACGAAGGTGGTCATGGGAGTGGAGTTGCGCTTGTAGACGAAACCGAGATAGTTCAGGCCTAGGGCCGCGCTGATCTGAGTGGGGCCGATTTCGGTGGTGGTGCCGACCGCACCGCCGCGCCCGTCGCCGCTGACCGAATCGTGGCCCAGATCCAGGACGTAGAGGCCGTTGGAGGCTGCGATAGCAGTAACGGTGGAAATACCGCCGTCGCCGGTGGGGACGTTGGGCACGGTTATGACGCCATTCGAGCACGTTCCCGTAGTGGGAAGCGGGCCGGATTGCGATGTCCGCAAGGTGCCGTCGAGCAAATAGGATTGGAGATTGAAACTGTAGCTCGAGCCGGATTGGGTGGCCGAGACGGACGCGTAGGACTCGCTCGAGGTCGAATCATAGGTAGGCTTGCCGAGGTTGATCAGATCGGCCGTAAGCGCACCGCTGATGGTGGGGCACTGCCCAGGGACGATGCCGGCGATCGGCTTACCCGCGCCTCCACCAAGAGAGATGACCAGGGCCACGCCGGGAACCTCCACGGCATAACCATTCGTCCCCACCGGCAGGGCGGCATCGGTGCTGGAGGTGAGCGTCGTCTTGTAGAAGCCATTGGGAAGCGCAGAGAACGTTCCAGCGTAGCTGAGTGACGCGGATTGGTTAGTCGCGGAGAAGGTCTTGGCCGTATCGTTGACGCTCAGCAGCCAGAGCTCTCCGGGGCTTTGGGTGCCCACGTAGGAGTTGGTGGTCTGTCCCGCGGCGGTGACGCTCAAGGTGGTGTTTCCACTGACGCCAGCGGAACTGGCCGTGACGAGGGTCGAGCCCGTGGTGGCTGCGGTGGCCAAGCCAGAATTGTCGATGGTAGCGACGGTCGTATCACTAGAGCTCCAGGTAGCAGAGGTTAAAGTGTTCTGGCTGTTATCGCTATACGTACCCATAGCAGTGAACTGCTGCGTCTGGCCCGTAGCAATCGAGGGATCGGAAGGAGAAACCAGGATGGAGACCAGCGAGGGCGGCGTGACCGTAAGGCTGGCGCTGCCGGTGACAGGCCCTCCTCCGGTCTGCACCGTCGCCGTGATGGTAGTGCTCCCCGCGGCGACGCCAGTGGCCATGCCGTTCGCGTCGACGGTGGCTACGGCGGTATTCGAAGAGGCCCAGGTCGCCGCCATATTGCTGCCGGTGATGGTCTGGCCGCTGTTGGTCGTTGCCGTGCCGGTGAATTGTTCGGTCTGGCCTACCGTAATCGAGGCGCTGGCAGGTGAAAGAGTAATCAACTTGATGCGGTTAGGGTGGGAGTTGGAGCTGCAGCCAGCAAGCACGGCTAGAGTCACCAAAGCAGCAACAAAACGAAATGAGAGGGAGCTCACGGGGTATCTCCTTTTCCAGCGACGCCACGCGTCGATGTGGGGCCCAAGTGCGCGGGCGGGATTTCGATTTGCGGGACTGAATGTGCTGCGAGGGGAAGCCGAGTGCAATGTCGGGGGTCACGGTTGCGGGTGATCTGCGGCACGCAGCGCCGCCGCGCACATGCGTTCCCGCAAAGCCGATTGTGGAACGCGCTGGCGCCTCAGGCCCGTTCACAGCAGGAGCAATGCTGGTAAAATGAGGGCTGGAGATGGCCTGCGACGCAGGTGCATGTTGCGAAAGCCTTTTTGAACCAACACTGGATCCCAGGGAGTTCCAGTCGTCCTGCCGTTGCGCACGCCCCGGTTTCGGCCAGGGAAGCCTGAAAGCAGGCGCGGGGCACCCACCTATTCAAGGGGTTCAGGGCCTAGTAACACACGGCGAAGCGGACTTTCTCCGTTTTGTTTTTGGCGGCAGATTCGAACACCAAAATCAGAACCGCGGCAGCAGCGCAACCGAACGGCGAAGAGTTTTACCGCCGAGGCGCAGAGTCCGCAGAGAAATTCGTCGCACGGTGTAAAGGGAATTCGAGCATGAGCAGCACAGCGGAAGCACAGAAAATCCGGAGAGCACTGAGAGGGGAGCGGTGAGGATCCTGTTCATCGGGGACATCGTGGGATCGCCGGGACGAAAGATCGTGCACGAGCGGCTGCGCGACGTCCTGGAGCAGAAATCGATCGACCTGTGCATCGCCAACGGGGAAAACTCGGCGTCCGGCTTCGGGATCACGCCGCGTCTGGCCGAAGAACTGTTCGCCTGCGGGATCGAGGTGCTGACCGGGGGCAATCACAGCTGGGACCGCAAGGAAATCCTGGAATACTTTCCGCACGAGCCGCGGCTGCTGCGCCCCGCGAATTTTCCGAACGGCTCGCCGGGCAAAGGGCTGTTCGTGTCGCGGTCGAAGAACGGGACGGGCTACGCGGTGCTGAACCTGCAAGGACGCACGTTCATGACCCCGATCGATGATCCGTTCCGCGCGGCGACGCAGCAGCTGGCCGCGCTGCCGCCGGAAATCAAAGTGATTATCGTGGACATGCACGCCGAGGCCACGTCCGAAAAGCAAGCCATGGGCTGGTATCTGGACGGCAAGGTCAGCGCGGTGGTCGGGACGCACACGCACGTGGCTACCGCGGACAATCGCGTACTGCCCAACGGCACCGCGTTCATCACCGATGTGGGCATGACCGGGCCGCACAGCGGCGTGATCGGGATGGACACACAAGGCGTTCTACAGCGCTTCCTCGATGCGTTGCCTGCGCGGTTTTCGGTGGCGGAAGGCGACGTGCAGATGAATACGGCGCTGATCGACGTGGACGAAAGCAGCGGGCGGGCGCGTTCGATCGAGCGTGGCAATTTCCGCCTGGACTGAGATCTGCAGACCACAGGCAAAACCAGCGGCGCAAACCTGCATCCAAGAAGGACGGAAGCTTCAGGGCTTATCCTGCAGGCTTCCGATTGAAACCAATTCCTCATCAAGGGGTGGTGGGGTGTCCCGCAAGCAGGTGGGTGCCGGCCGGTTCGTCGTTCTAATCTTTGTCCTGACCTTCTCGATCATCGCAATTTCCTGCGGGGCCCGAGGGCAGGCTCTGCGGAGCGTCATTGAGCCGCGCGGGCGCGTTTTCGCGGCCGTGAGCGCGGGTGTAACGGCGCTGAGGCGCGGCGCGCGGGGGCGCTACTACGTTCTGGGGCATCCCGCGAATACCATCTCCGTCTTCGGCGCGCACGGGAAACTCCTGGGGCACATTCCGAATGCCGCGGCGCGCGGCTCGATCCGCTACGCCGTCGATTTCGATTTGACTCCGAGCGGCCTGATCGCGGTGGCCGACCGCGGCGCCAACGCCATCGAGCTTTTCCGCGCGGACGGCTCGCTCGTGTCGCGGATTGCGGTGTTCGCGCCTACTTCCATCGTGGCGCTGCCGCACAGCGAGTTTGCGGTGACCACCCTGCGCTCGAGCCGGCTGGTGCAAATCGTGGACCTGCGCGGAAACGTGGTGCAAAGCTTCGGCGACCCGGACGTTTCCGGAAAGACGCCGGCGGACGATCAGGAAGCGAACCGGCTGCAGACAGAACAGCTGGAAGCCGAAGGCCTGCTGCCGCGCAGAGTCGCGGCGCTGCACGATTACGGAACCATAACGGGAGATTCGCACGGCGGAATTTATTTTGCGTTTGCGTCCACGCCGAATCCGACGGTGCGCAAGTACGACCGCTTTGGATACCAGGCGTATCAATCGTCAATCCCGAAGAGCGCGTTTGGAATTGGCGCGGCCGAGCCGGAGGACCGGCTGCAACTGGTGTTTGGGGCGTCGGACGTTTCCTATTCGAGCCAAGCCGGCGCATGGCTCAGCATCGGATCGTCAAAGGATGTGAAATTCGGCGGCGATGTGGGGCCGGGTCTGGGCGGAATGATGCAGCAGGGATTCGGTCTGGGGCAGGTGATCGCGCAGCAGAACATGAACGAAACGAGCATGATGGGCGGGCCGCAAGCCGGAACTTTTTCCGGGGAATTCAGCAGCCAGGGATCGAGTTTTCAGCTCGGATCGGGGAAGGCCTTCGGGTCGGGCGGCAAAGGACAGGGCGCGGGGTCCGGGCAGTTTGGCGGGCAGACCACGAGTGGCGGGGCCCTGCTCAATTTTTCGGGCTCGAATGAGGGTGCATACGGGACCAACGGCACACTCGACTCGGGCGCAGGGAATACGGCGGGGCTGGGGCTGCTGGGAGCGAGCAATGTGGCGGCGGCAAACGCGTCGACATGGCTGACGCAGCCGGGCGCCGAAGCAGGAGTAACGCCAAGCGGATTGTCCGCGCCGTACGCGATCGGCTCAGCCTTCAATTCGCTTTATTTGCGGCCGCCGGGGCTTTCTCCCAGCATCACGGGGAAAAAATCTTCCGGTGGGGCGAAGGGGATCTCCGGAGCGGCCGCTAGCGGAAGCACGTCGACCAAGCTTCCCAATTATCCGGGCGGCTTCAACATTGGCTCGCTGGCCTTCACGGCGGGCTTGCGCGTGAACCTGGGGCATCTGCATCGGGGGCTGACAGCGAAGAAGCCGAAGATCACAGCGATCGCCGTCGATCCGCAGACCGATGACGTGTGGGCCACCATTGGAGACACACTGGTCCAGTTCAACAAGAACGGAACCCTGGTGGGGCTGTATTACTTGTCATTGGCGGGCGGTGAATCGCTGAACGCCACGGCGCTGCTGGTCGAGCCGGACCGGCTGCTGATCGCCGCTGATCCGTGGGGAATTTTCGAGTTTCCGCGTCCGGACAAACCCGCCGCGCAGCCGCAGCAATCGAAGAGCGCGGCCAAAGCGGCTGCGCCATCGCGCTGAAATCGCGCTCCCTGGCGGAGTCTGCGCGGAGCGCAGCGGATATTTTGCGGCCTGCGGGACAGAACGCTTTCTGGCTGAATGCCCGGAATTGAGGCAGTGTTTTCCACAAGCACCAGAAGCGGTGCATCCTGTGGAAATCTCTGGAGCCCTCCTGGCAGCCATCGAGTCGCGAAACAGCGCAGCACGCAGCAAAAACATCAAATTCCGGCCATAAACACAGGCGCTGCCGGGCGATCCGCCGTTGAGAATTTCGCCGAACGATCAGTTTCTGCACAACAACAGGGCTGTGGAAAACCTGTGCATTCCTGTGGAGCGCTCCGCATATTTTCAGAGTTATTTCTCTTGCTCATCGAAGCGCGTTTAGGCAGAATCCCCCATCGCGTTCCTTTGAGTAAGAGGATCAAGCGGATTTGAGATACGCTGCGGGTTTGAGTGCTAGCACTCGTCCCAGGGAGAGAGATGGGGGCTTTTGACCTGCGGCGTCGGACCTGAGAGGCTCAACCCAAAACCAGTAAATCGCCTGTGGCGAGATTTCCACAGCATTTCCACATCGGTGGAAATTCGACTTAGGGGCTAATCTTTTCAATGACTCTGACGCTCTGGGATAAGATCCTGCAACAGACCGAGCAGCGGATCAACCCACACAGTTTCGCCACTTGGTTCCGTCCCACCCGGCAGGAGCGCCTCGAAGAAGGCCGGGTTGTGGTGCGAGTGCCGACCAAGCTGTTCTCGAAGCGTCTGAAAGAGACGTACGGGGAGATCCTGAAGGCGGTACTAGTACAGATTGGGCAGCCGGAGCTGGCCCTCGAATTCATTTGCACGGAAACAGAGGCCCCCGCACCCATTCCGCCACCCACGCAGCAGGCGCGCCTGGATTTCGAATCAACCAGCCACCAACTGAATCCGCGGTATACGTTCGACACATTCGTGGTCGGCGCGTCGAACCAGTTCGCCCACGCGGCGGCGAAAGCCGTGGCGGAGCAGCCGTCGCGAACGTACAACCCGCTGTTCCTGTATGGCGGTGTGGGGCTGGGAAAGACGCACCTGATGCAGGCCATCGGGCACGACTTGAAGCGCCGGAATCCCGCCTTGCGGCTGACCTACGTGAGCGCAGAAAAGTTTACCAACGAGGTGATTGCGTCGATCCGCTTCGAACGCATGGCGGCGCTGCGCGAGCGCTTCCGCAACATGGACGTGCTGATGGTCGATGATATCCAGTTCATCGCCACGGGCGAGCGGACGCAGGAAGAGTACTTTCACACCTTCAACGCGCTGTACGACCAGCAGAAGCAAATCGTGATTTCTTCGGATTGCCCGCCGAAGGATATTTCGTCGATCGAGGAGCGGCTGCGCTCGCGGTTCGAGTGGGGCCTGATCGCGGACATCCAGCCGCCCGACCTGGAAACCAAAATCGCGATTCTGCAAAAGAAGGCGGACAACGAGCGGGTCCACGTCCCGGATGACGTCGCGGAATACATCGCGCGGTCGATCAAATCGAACATCCGGGAACTGGAAGGCGCGCTGATCCGGCTGATGGCGTACGCCTCGCTGACGGGCGCGGAAATCAATGCGCCCATGGCGCAGCAGGTACTGAAGAACATCATCGAAACGCAAGAGAAGAAGGTCACCATCGAGCAAATCCAGAAGGCGGTGGGGGAGGCGTTCGGGTTGCGCGCGCAGGATCTGAAAATGCGCAGCAACTCGAAGGTAATTGCATATCCGCGACAAGTGGCCATGTTTCTGGTGAAGCAGTTGACCTCGGCCTCGCTGCCAGAAATCGGGAAGCAGTTCGGCGGGAAGCACCACACGACGGTGCTGCACTCGATCAACAAGATCGAAGCGCTGCGGCAAACGGATAAAGATTTGAACAGGACCATCAATAGGCTACTCGACTCATTCGGATAGAGTTAAGCAGGCTGTGCGCGTGGCTGAGAGCTTTGGCGGTGGAAATTGATGGAAAGGTGGGATGTCTTAGGCGCCGCAGGGTAAGTTTTCCAAATCCCTGGCAATCGTTTCACAGAAGCGCGAGCGTGGTAAGCTGTAGTTCCGGCGCGGGGTTAGCAAGTTTTCCACCGATCCACAGTTGCGGCGGCGGCTACGGTTTTTCATTTAGAATCAGAATAGAAAAAGCAGTAGAGTAGCCGCGGCGCAGGAAAAGCTGGTTGCGAGGAAAAGCACGAAATGGAATTCAGCGTAAAGAATTTTGATCTGCGAGAGGAACTCGAAGCGGCGCAAGGCGTGGTCGAGCGCAAGACGACCATTCCCATCCTGTCGAACCTGCTATGCGAGGCGAAGGGCAACCGGCTGGCGATCACGGCCACGGATCTCGAGTTGAGCGTGCGCACGTCGTGCGAAGCGAAGGTGAAGAAGGAAGGTTCCGCGACCATTCCGGCGAAGAAGTTGCTGGATATTGTGCGCCTGCTGCCGGAAGAGGAAATCAAGTTCAAGCTGCTGGACAATCATTTCGTTTCACTGACCTGCGACCGCAAGACGTACAAGCTGGTGGGCATGTCGAAAGAGAATTTTCCGGCGTTGCCCGGCTTTCCACATACGGTGGCCAAGATTCCGGCGAAATTGCTTGCGGACGTGATCGCCAAGACCACATTCGCGATTTCGCTGGAAGAGTCGCGCTACACGCTGAACGGGGCGCTGCTGGTGCTGAAACCGACCGCGTTGAGCATGGTAGCCACGGACGGCCACCGGTTGGCTCTGGTCGAGAAGGACCACAAATTCGAGGGGACTTTTCCCGAGACGCGCGTTTTGGTCCCGAAAAAGGCGATGACCGAGATCCAGCGGCTGGCCGGCGAGGCTGGCGACGACAGCAACTGTGAATTCGCGCAGGACGAAAGCCATCTATTTTTCCAGTTCGAGCGGCGATTGCTCACTTCGCGCAAGCTGACCGGGCAGTTTCCGAATTACGAAGCGGTCCTGCCGCGGGACGCCAACAAAGTGGTCGTGCTGGAGCGGAACGAACTGCAGGACGCGCTCCGGCGCGTCTCTCAGTTAGCGGATCAGCGCTCGCATGCGGTGAAATTCATGCTGGCCAAGGATGGAGTGGAAGTGTCCGCGTCCAGCCCGGAGTATGGCGAAGCCAAGGAATCGATTGAGAAGGAATTCAAGGGCGATCCGCTGACCATCGGGTTCAACGCGCAATACTTACTGGACTTTCTGGGCGCGGCGGCGGACGGCCCGATCAGTTTCGAACTTAAAGACGAGCAGTCGGCCGGGCAGTTGCGACCCATGGCGGACGAAGGCAGCCGGTACCGCTATGTGGTCATGCCGATGCGGATTTAGTTCTTTCCATTTCCTGAGCATAATAGTGACTGTTTAGCTTACACTGGGAGCGATTCTACAGCTCCTTCCTCACGATCCACAGAAGCGGTATCCTTCTACTTAAACCATACAAAACAAAAGACATAAAACCATTCAAGGTACATAGATGGGAGTTGTCAAACGCGCCGCAATTTCGTAAAATTACGCGGTACGAGGTTCCTCCAGAACGCGGTCTTGCGGTTTGAGTTTCGGCGGAAATCCCCTTGCTTGCGCCAGGGCAAGAGGGCTGAAGCTCACCCGGAGCCAACCCGCGAATGGGGGAAACGAGGCCTTCGCCGCGTCCCACCGATGATTCGGAGCGGGGCGGGATGAAGTGCCAGGGCCCTTCGAGCCTCAGGGTGCATTGCTGAAGCTGAGGCCAATGGGAGGCAAATGTCGAGTGCGTCCGCCTTCACCCGATCCGCAGAGGTGGACAGTTTACAGGGCGACCCGCCTTCCCGAAACGAAAACGCATTTGCGCATCCCGCCTGCGGCAGGCAGGCGCTCCTGCAGGTTTTGATGCAACGACCGAATTTGACGAGGTAAGCGCCTAGTTCGCGACAGTCCTTGGCTTGGCCTGCGCCGCGATGGCGCATTCGTGCAGAGGAGATACACCATTCATGGGTGACAAAGAAGCGTCAGCGTCGAAGGCGCCGGCCGGCCACAAGTACGACGCCACATCGATCAAGGTGCTGGGCGGCCTGGAAGCGGTGCGCAAGCGCCCCGCCATGTACATCGGCTCGACCGGAGAGATGGGCTTGCACCATCTCGTGTGGGAAGTGGTGGACAACTCAGTGGACGAAGCCATGGCGGGCTACTGTGACGAAATCAACGTGGTGGTGCACGACGACAACAGCGTCACCGTGACCGACAACGGGCGCGGCATTCCGGTGGACATGCACGCGACAGAGAAAAAACCGGCGGCGGAAGTGGTGATGACGGTTCTGCACGCGGGCGGAAAGTTCGACAGCGAAACCTACAAGGTTTCGGGCGGACTGCACGGGGTGGGCGTATCGGTGGTGAACGCGCTGTCGGATTGGCTGGACCTGGAGATTTGGCGCGACGGGGAAGTCTGGGAGCAGTCCTACGAGAAGGGTGTTCCCACATCGAAGCTGAAGTCCTCCGGAAAGACGAGAAAGACGGGGACGAAGGTCACTTTTCACGCCGATCCATCGATTTTCGATGCGGTGAACTACAGCTACGACACGCTGCAGCAGCGGCTGCGCGAGCTGGCCTTCCTGAATAAGGGCCTGAAAATCACGCTGGAGGACGAGCGGTCCAACAAGAAAACGGAATTCAAGTTCACCGGCGGGATTTCGGAATTCGTGAAGCACCTGAACCGCGGCAAAGTGACGCTGCACGACTCGCCGATTTACATCGAGGGGAAGCGCGGGCAGGTCGACATTGAAATCGCGGTGCAATACAACGACGGGTACGCCGAAAACATTTTCTGCTTCGCGAACACAATCAACACGGTGGACGGCGGAACGCACCTGGCCGGCTTCCGGTCGTCGCTGACGCGCACGATCAACTACTACGCCGGGCAGT
>JBJKQB010000098.1:0-37843 GCA_046705825.1 Candidatus Acidiferrales bacterium | reverse complement strand
CTGGAGCGCGATACGTGGCGCTACGGCGGGAACACGCCATGCGTGGAGGTGCTCGCGCCCGACGGCACGCGTTTCATTCTCGATTGCGGCACCGGCTTGCGCATGCTTGGCAACGAGTGGATCAAGTCGCATCGCGAAGGGGGTATCGAAGCGCAGGTGCTGGTCACCCACTATCATTGGGACCACATCCAGGGCATCCCATTCTTCCATCCCTTCTTCGACTCACGCAACCGGTTCCAGTTCTACAGCTTCCAGTCCAAGGACCTCGGCCCCAACAGCTTGCGCCAGGTGCTGGAAGCGCAACTGGCCAAGCCCTACTTCCCTGTCGACGTCACCACCATGACGGCTGAGCGCGAGTTCCACGAAGTGGCCGGCGGGCAGAAGTGGGAGATCAACGGGACGAAGATCACCACCGCATGGCTGAACCACCCGCAAGGGTGCCTCGGCTACCGCCTGGACACCGCAGCGGGCTCCATCGTCTACGCCACCGACAACGAGCCCGGCCTGCCCGAACTCGACAACAGCCTGCGGCAGCTTGCCGGCGGCGCGGACGTCCTGATTTATGACGCCCAATATTCGCCCGAGCAGCTCGCCTCCACGCGCAAGGGTTGGGGCCACTCGAGCTGGCTGGAAGGCGCGAAGCTGTCGCGCGAACTCAAGGTGCAGAACCTGGTCCTGTTCCACCATGATCCGGATTCATCGGACCAGAAAGTGGACGGGTTCTTATCGGCTGCGCGCCTGGAGTTTCCTGCTACCTGGGCGGGGACGGAAGGCATGACCATAACGCTCAGCGAGCGCGGCGTCGACGTGGCGTTGCGCGGCTCGCGCATCGGGCAGCGCCGCCGGCTGCGTTTTATGGCGACCGTAAGCGGGCAAGCGGAAGACGGCCAGACGTTTCAGGAAAAGGCCACGGTGCGGGATCTAAGTCTGCAGGGTGCTTATCTTTGCTTGAAGAACCGGCCAAAGCTGCAATCCGAACTGCGCGTACTCATTGAAGCGTCGGGAGATAAGGACCGCGCCAGCATGCTGTCTCTCCGCGGAACGGTGATTCACTGCGATCCCGGCCGGGAACACAGCGACAATGGCGTGGGAGTCGTGTTCATCGAGGAGCCCGACACCAGCTTCCCTACCGATTAGCCCTATTCGACAGCCGAACTGACCGGCCAGCCAACCTTAACTAAAACTAAAGCGGATCCACCAATTTGGCGATCTGCGCGTCCAAGTCCGCCAGCGCCCGATTGAGCTGCTCGCGATACCTGGGGTTTTGGCTGGATTGCAGTTCCCGCTCGACGCGTGCGCGAGAAAGCCGCAGCACCTCGCGGCGGCGGCGCAACTCGAGCTGCATCGGGCTGGGTCGTCCCTTCTTGCCTGGGTCTTTATGGTTCGTTCTTGATTGCTCGACTTGATCCTCGACCGACTTGCTTTCCCATCCTCTGGCCATGACTATATTTTACGCCTCAGCCACGCAACAACTGTAAAATTTTTCAACAGATTGGTTCACCGTTTCGGTACAGGAGCTCGGGTGCCGGAGAGTCAGTCGAATTCGAAGCGGGGCGGAGGCTGGTCGGGACCGACGCGACCGGCTTCAATGTTGGCTTTCGAATAATTTTCGCCGCGGATGGGCGAGCCCGCCAAACGGCGCAGCATGCAAAGTTGTCCGACGTGGGTCAGCGCATCCGCTATGGGTCCCTGAAAAAGGTCCTCCGGGGTGCAGCAGAGGGCTTGTTGAGAGGTAAGGCGGGCATCAAGCGCCTCCAGGGCGGCGAAGAAGCGGTCGGAACCCTCGTCCCAGGGGAGAGGCGGGGAGTTGCGCCACTTCACCGCTCCGTTGGCTTTCGACAGCGCCCAGTCGAGGAGGTCGCCGATATGGGCCAGAATCTGCCCAGGTGTGCGCGTCGAATCGGCTACGCGGAATTCCGCAAATCCAGCCGGGGCGCCGCGAAGCGCCTTCCCTCCGCGATAGGCGAGGGTTGCGACCGTGTGGCGAAGAAGGGAGCGGCCGATTGGCTTCGCCGACGATTTCTTCCTGGCCGATTTCTTCGGCAGAGTACGTTTGGCAGGCAAGGATGGCCTCCTGGAGCAGGAATCCTAGCACAGGCGCCGCTTTCCCCGAGCGCTTGCGCGTGCTTGCGCATGGCTCTGAAGGGCCACGCTTCCCCGACTAAGGGCGTGCGCTGAGCTACGTTCCGAGCCAGGCGCGGCGAGCAGCGCCCCCTGCCGAGACGACACTTCAGCGCACGTGTTGGTTCGTACCGGCAGCCTGCGGCGAGATGACGATGGGCGAGAGGCCAGCGCGAGTGAGCTGGCGGTTGACTGCGGGCAAGTCTCTCGTCTTTATCGCAGACCATCTTGCCATGGTGCTGACCAACGTGGCGCCGGCATCGGCAAGCGCGTGCATGGCTTCTGTAGTGGGCGCGGCCTGGCCCGCATCGACGGCGCGGGCAACATCGGCGAACTGGCCCCCGAGGTACGTCAAGCTGGTTTCCTCCCTGGGCGGAGGCGGCACGTTGCCGGGCTCGACACGCGGAGGTGGAGCGCCGCCGACTGATTCGGCTTGGCGATCGAGCCTGGCGAGCGCCGAAGCAAGCGCACGATGGCCGCCGGCCTGCGGGCGCAGCTTGGCGATCTGCGCGCGAACCTCATCCACTTCGTGCTTGGCCTCGTTGACTTCCTTCTGCCGCCGGGAGATGGCCATGCCCGTCTCGAACTGCTTTTGCAGCTCAATGAGCGGCGTGCTGATACGCGGATCCATCTTGACCACCAGCGGCTGGGTGTAGCTCTGGCCATCGACCGTGAGTTTCACGGTGTAATCGCCGGGCAATGCGGCGGGGCTTGCGCCTCCGAACCCGAAGAAAGCAGCGCCTGGAAACAGCGGCGGGCTTGGAGGGGCCGTGTAGCGCAGGTCCCAAACAAAACGATGCATGCCGGCCATTGCGGAGGGTGGTTGCGGCGCATGTACCCAGTACGGCGGGAATACGAGTTGTTCGGGGTTAATGGGCGTAACGTGCTGAGCGCTGGAATAGCTGCGGACGACGCGCCCCTTGGAATCAAGGATATCGATGGTGAGCGGGCCGGACGCGGTGGATTTCAGGTAGTAGTCGATCATCGCTCCCACCGGCGGATTCTGCGCCAGGGCTTCGTCGCGCGGCATGGGCGTGCCGTAATCCGCGCCAGGATTCATGCGTAACGCCGTCTCCGGACGGAAGAGATAGGCGCCGGACTGCGCGACTTCATCGGTGATCTGGCGCAAAGGTGTGATGTCGTCGAGGATCCAGAAGCCGCGGCCATGGGTGGCGACGATCAAGTCGTTGTCGTGGATGGCAAGGTCGCGCATGGAGCAGGGCGGCAGATTGAGCTGTAGGGATTGCCAGCTATCGCCGTCGTTGAAGGAGACGTAGACGCCCAGTTCGGTGCCGGCAAAGAGAAGACCCTTTTTCTGCGGATCTTCTTTCACGGTTTGCACGTAGACGCCCGACGGAAGGCCATCGGTAATGAGCTGCCAGGTCTTCCCGGCGTCGCGCGTGCGATAGATGTAAGGGTTGTTATCCGCGAGGCGATGCCGGTCGACCGCCGCAAACGCTTCGTTGGGATCGAAGTGCGAGGCCTGCATCATCACGATCTTGCTCCAGGCGGTGACCCGCGGGGGCGTGACGTTGTGCCAGGTCCTGCCGCCGTCCGGAGTCATCTGGATGTAGCCATCGTCGGTGCCGATCCAAATCAGGTTGGCATGCGCTTTGATGGGCGATGGCGCGATCGTGTAGATCACGCCGCGGCGCTTATAGGGCGGAGCGTCGGCGGCAGTGGCCGCGTCGAGATTTGGCGGCACGCCGGGATTGACGCGCGTCAAATCGGGGCTGATTTGCGTCCAGCTATGCCCGCCATCGATCGTACGGTAGAGGTACTGACTGCCGAAGTAGAGCGCGTGGGGATCGCCCTCGGAAAAGACGAGCGGCAGGGTCCAATCCTTGCGGAACGGCCCCTTGCGGCCGAGTTCGGGAGAAACGTTGCGCACTTCCTGCGTCTTGAGATTGCACATGGAAACGGTGCCGCCGAAGGTGATCTCGGAGTGCAAAGGATCGGGCGCGGTGTAGCCGCTCTCGCCCGCCACGCAGTAGCCAGTCCAGTCGTGCATGGAAATTTCGGTGTGCGCGCTGCGGCTGGGAACGGCGATGGCGCCGCTGTCTTGCTGCGCGCCAATCACCCAGTAAGGGAAACGAAAGTCGGGCGCGACATGATAAATCTGCGCGGTCGGCTGGTTGTACCAAGTGCTCCAGGTTTTGCCGCCATCGACGGAAACAACGCTGCCCTGGTCGCTGGCGACGATCATGCGGTTGGGGTCGGTGGGATAAATCCAGAGCTGGTGGTAATCATCGCCACCGGGCGCGCCCTTGAAAGCAGTCCAGGTCTTGCCGCCGTCGGTGGAGCGATAGACGGAAGTGTCTGAAACGTAGACGTCATCCGGATTCTTGGGATCGACGACGATGTTGCCGAAATACCAGCCGCGCCCCCAGATGCGATGCTGATTGGACATCAGCCGCCAGGACGCGCCGGCATCATCGGAGCGATAGATGCCGCCGTCTTTCGCATCCACGACAGCATAGACGCGATCGGGATTGGAGGGCGCGACGGCCAGGCCAATGCGGCCGACGCGTTCCGATGGCAAACCACTGGTGAGCTGACTCCAGCTATCTCCGCCGTCGGTGGATTTGTAGATTCCGCTGCCCGGCCCGTAGGAAGGCGGATAAATGCTCCAGGGCGGGCGCCGCGTGTCCCAAAGCGCAGCGTAGATGGTGCGCGAATTGGTGGGATCGAAGGCGAGGTCGATGGCGCCGACGTTCTCATTCTTATAAAGAACTTTCTGCCAAGTCGCGCCTCCGTCCGTCGAGCGATAGACGCCGCGGTCAGGATTCGCGTCGTAGGAATGACCCAGGGCGGCGACGAAAACGATGTTGGGATTGTGCGGATCGACGAGGACGCGGCCGATCTGGCGCGTGTTGTCCAGGCCGATGTGGGTCCAGGTGTTGCCCGCGTCGGTGGATTTGTACATGCCGTCGCCAAAGGAAATTTGCGAGCGCATGTCGGCTTCGCCGGTGCCAACATAAACAACGTTTGGGTCGGAGGGCGCAACGGCGATCGCGCCGATGGAGGCGACCGGCTCATGATCGAAGACGGGATTCCAGGTGCGGCCGGCATCGACGGTCTTCCAGACCCCGCCGCCCACGGAGCCGAAGTAGAAGGTCTCCGGCTGGCCGGGAACGCCAGTCACGCCGTTGCAGCGGCCGCCGCGGAACGGACCAACCATGCGCCAGTGCAGGCCGGAATACAGGCTGGGAGAGAATTGCTGGGCGAAAGAAGAGGGTAAGAGAAGACAAAAGAAAAGTGCAATCAGGACTGCGCCCGAAAAAGTGGCGTTAAGAGCTCGAAAACGACGCTGCATTGCTTGTCCTTTCGAGTGCGAGGTTTGAGGCACAAGCCAAAGAGGATACAACAGATCGGGTGAGTGGTGACCAGTGATTGGTGAGTAGTGAGCGGCTGAAAGCCGCATTTGCGGCCTAGGAAATGGAGTCGCGCCCTGACTCAATCCCGAACCAAAGGGAAAAGCAGATCCCTCACCCCCCATTCCCGCAAGAGGCGGGACTGGGTTCGGGATGACAACGGACACCAACTCCGAACCAAACCAAAAGAAAATCGCGCTCCGCCACTACGGGTTGACGCGGAGGAGGACGACGCCGTGCATCGGAACGGTGGCAGAATAGGTGCTGCCGTCAAAGGCCACGTTTTCGTGTTTCCACAAGTCGCGCACGCGACGCGGCGCGCGGCTCAGGCCGGCATCGGCCCATTTCACGCTGATCTTCTGGGGCTGGTCGGCGCGATTGAACAGACCCACGGCGACCGAGCCGTCGTGCAGCCGGCGGGCCACGACGACAGCAGTGGACGCAGGATCGGAGATGCGCTTGGCCGGGATAGCGGCGCGATCCTGGTCGACGGCGATCACTTCGCGGTTGGTGAGGATGTCGCGGATCGAGTTGGACATGGTGCGCAGGTCGTTGCCGGCAAGCAGCGGCGCGGCCAGCATGGACCACAGGCTCATGTGCGTGCGGTATTCCTCGTCCGTCATTCCGCCATTGCCGATTTCGAGCATGTCAGGATCGTTCCAGTGGCCGGGTCGCATGTACTTGGCGATGGCAAACTGGTTGAAGCCGATGTCGGACAT
The DNA here is from genome assembly GCA_046705825.1 of Candidatus Acidiferrales bacterium. GTDB lineage: Bacteria > Acidobacteriota > Terriglobia > Acidiferrales > UBA7541 > Palsa-295. Next base: position 31,629 of record JBJKQB010000098.1, on the reverse strand, counting down.
GCGCTTCCATGTATCGTTGATGTCGTCGGTGGTGCGCCAGAGATTGCCGCCCACTTTGGCGCCCCAGGTCCAGACATCTTCCTCGCCGTACTGGCAGAGGCTGAAAACGATGTGCCGGTGAGTCTTGAGCAGAGCGTCGCCCATTTTCTGGTAGACTGCGCGCATGTCGCTGTTGGGATAAATTTCCGAGGCGCTGCACCAGTCGTATTTCAGGTAGTCGATGCCCCACTTGGCATAGATATTGGCGTCCTGCTGCTCGTGGCCATAGCTGCCGGTGTATCCGGCGCAGGTTTTGGGGCCGGGCGAGGAATAGATTCCGATTTTCAGTCCCTTGGAATGGACGTAATCGGCGAGCGCCTTCATGTCCGGAAATTTGCGGTTGCTGGTGATGTTGCCCGTGGCGTCGCGCTCGCCTTCCCAGGTGTCGTCGATGTTGATGTAGGTATAGCCCGCCGCCCTCATGCCGCTGGAGACCATGGCGTCGGCCATTTCGCGGACGTCCTGGTCGTCCACTTTGCCCGCGAATTTATTCCAACTGTTCCAGCCCATGGGCGGCGTGCGCGCCAGGCCATTGTCGGGCACCTCGTGCAGCGCGGGAAGAGGAAGGCGCGCGGGCGGTTCGAGGGCCTTCTCAGTGGTGCGCTCGGCCACGCCGTTCAGCGTGGGGCGCCCGGGAAAGGCGGAGGAGAGGAAGAGCTTGCCGTCTTTCACCGTGCCGTCGTAGGTGACCTCGCGGATGTCGGGCGGGCGCCCAAACTTGACCACGAAGTGGAGCTTGCCGTCACGGAAAGTGCCCTCGCTGATGGGCGCGCCGTATTTGATATTGAACATGGTCTTGCCCGTAATCGTTTCGCCCGACTGCTTTAAGTCGAGGAACAACTCGCGATAGGTGCCGTCATTGCGGGGAATTTTGTACAACCAGAGGCCGGAGATGTCGGTCTGTGCCCGGGACAAAGATGAAAAGGGCGCAGCGACCAGGGCAACCAGAAAAGCGAAGAGCACGGCGTTCAGATAGCTATTCTTGCGAATCCGCGTCATGTGATGTTCCCCAAGAAAGTATTTTGTGGCCAGCACAGCTTGTGAACTCTGTCCGGCGAGAGAGTGTATACCAACTGAATTTCGCACGAGTGTTTCGCTCGTGCATCAGAAGCCACACGCCCGGCGGACCTCACGAGATTCCCGCGCGGGTCTTTGCACCCGCAATGATTTCGGCCATGACGTTGCGGTATTTCTCGAAGGTGTCGTCTACGACCGTGATCGTGGGGATCACGAGCTGGTCCTTGCGCACCGTGGGGCTGAAATGACCGAAGCCGGACTCGTGCACGCCGCTGCTGCCGCGCCCGGGCGCCGGCGAACTGAGATGATAGAAGGAACGCGAATAATTCTGGAATGCCGGCGGATAGCCGTGGGAGGGAAAAACCTGATAGACGGGCAGGATGGACATCAGCGCGTCGTAGGAAAATTCGCCGACAGCGAGCACGTGCGGGTATTTCTGGCGCAGCTCGGCGACGAGGCGGCGCGTGCCTTCGTGCATGTCGGCTTTCGTGTTGTTCTGCCAGCCGCCGGAGATGTCGAGGAAGTAGGCGTCGACGCCAAAGCGCTCGATGATGTCCGCGATGCGCGCAGAGAGCCAGTTGCGCCAGGAATCGACGCCAAGATTCATGTACTTGCCCCAGCCTTCGTTGTGGCGGTCGTTGTCCCAGTCGACCCAATCCAGATCGAAGTCGTTGCCGTCGACGTCCTGGGTGGTCGCGTCGGAGAATTGCGAAAAGTCGGCAAGCTTGTCGTTGGCGCTGTTCATGCCAAACATGGGGAGGAAGCGGAAGCCCAGCTTGTGACCTTTCTGGATCAGGGTGCGGAAGCCGTCGTCGCCGCCAAGGCGCGAGCTGACATTGTAGATGGGATAGTCCCAGTAGTAGCGGCCGTCCCAGGCGGGAAGAAAGACCATGACGCGATTGGCAGGGATTTGCGTGGCGACCCACTCGAGGGTGCGCATGGCCTTGGCGAAATCGTTGAAGATGTAGCCGGTCCAGTGCATGCCGTGGATGGAAACGACCAGGGCCACGTCGCGAAACCACGCCGGCACGTCCTGACGCTCGTTCCACGCGGGAATGCTGAAGGCTTGCGCCACGCGGCTGTAGTGCTCCTCATATGCATCGTCCGCGGTGCGGGTGCGGCCGGCGCGCCAAGTGGGCCCCTCGAGGCGATTGCTCTTTTCCCAGCCACCCTGCTCATAAACGAGCTCGACGCGATAGCCATTTGCTCCGGGCTGGAGGTAGATGCGATTCGCACGCACTTGATTGTTCAGAATCGTCGAGAGAAGGAAAAATTCCTGGTCGCCGGCCTGAATTACAGCGACTGGAGAATCGACGCTGATCGCGCCGTGATGATCTCCGCCACCGAAGGGATAGCCGATGAGCAGTTCGTTGTCCTTGGGATCGAAGAAGCCTCCGCTACCGGGAGAGATTTTCCCGCGCGGAACGCCGCGCAGGATGGCGGCGATGGATTTGATCGGACGGTCCATTTCGGCGGAGACGGTCCATTCGACGAAATCGCCCTTTTTTCTCAGCCGGGCGAGCAGCGTGCCGGGAACCTTTTCCTGTCCGCCGGCCCAGACGAACTGGGAGCAGCGAATGGTCATGCCATCGGGGGTCTTCTCGGCGGTGAGGTGATCGCGATCGAGGCCATAGGCGTTTTCGAAGGTGTACAGGCGGAAGGAAAACAGCAGTCCGTCAAAGGCCACCGAGGGCTCGGGAAAATCGAAGCTGAATTTGAAGTGGCTGTAGCCGCGGGGAGGGATGTAGACATCGCTCGTCGATTTGAGCGGAAGAATGGCGCCGTCCGGCTGCGCGGCGGCGGTTTGCACCAGCGGGACGGTGCGCATGCCGGAAGGATTTTCTCCAGGAGGAGCGGCCGACCCGGCGGATGGAGCGGCGATACTTTCCGGGGCAACTGCGGGCAGGACGATGGATGAGGCGCCGGCGGCAATTCCGGTTTTCAGCAGATCGCGTCGCGAGAACCGTTTTTTCATAACTGCTCCTTCCCTTCCTCGATTTCCCCGAATCCGCGAGCCCCGAAGGACGAGGGCTCCTGTCAGCCGTTACCAGAAAACGTTTTCTTATCACCACTGGAGCGCCAAGACAAGCGAGGAATCGGGTCAGGCGGATTCCGGCTGACCGGGGGAGCCAAAGGAATGGTAGCGGTAGGAACAGAGGCCAGCGCCGGTGGGCGAAGAACGGGATCAGAGTTATGATATGGATGCGCCCGCAGTTCATATGGCGGGCGGGAACGAAACGGCGGGCTCGTAGCTCAATGGTTAGAGCAATCGGCTCATAATCGATTGGTTCCAGGTTCAAGTCCTGGCGAGCCCATCCTTCGATGCTCAATTAGAATCCCTTCCCACGAACCCCGTGTTGTTCCTATACGCCAGCACCCTGGAAATCGGGTTGCGTGTGATGACGATCACTGCGCCCGCGTTTGTGCCGCGTTTAGATCGGGTCTGTTCTGGACTGCCCGTTGATGACCCCTTCCTTGAAACGACGGCTGGGCGGGACCGGTGAGAAGCTGTGGGAGCACGTGCCCACGCACTGGCGGGAACGTGAACCGATGCTGACCCTAGGCTCATGGATTCACCGTGTGGTTGTGCGCTTCGGAGGCCGCTCGCAGTCGTTGGGGACGTGGTTCCTGCGCAACGAACCCTTGCTGCTGACCATTCGTGACCTCGTCGCGGACGAGTTCCAAGCCGGCGAAAGACTAAGTCTGTGTGTGGTGGGCTGCAGCACGGGCGCAGAGCTGTATTCGATACTGTGGATCCTTCGCAGGTCGCGACCTGATCTGAAGATTTCCGCTGTTGGTTTCGATGTATCGGAGCGCTCGGTGGAGAAGGCAAAGACGGGATACTATACGATCGCAGATCCTGAATTGAGGCGTGGATACTTTGAGGTGCGCGGCGGGGCCGTTCTTCCCGACAGTTTGATTGCGGAGATTTTCGATCGCGAAGGAAGCCTGTTGCGAGTGAAACGATGGATCGCCGACGGAGTGCAATGGGCCGTGGCGGATGCTCGTGACGCGAATCTGGTAGCGAGCATCGGCGAGCGAGACGTGGTTCTGGCAAATAACCTGATCATCCACATGAATCCGAGGGACGCGGAGGCCTGCCTGGAAAGTGTGATCGGGCTCGTCAGGCCCGGGGGAATACTGGTCTGCAGAGGTGTGGACCCAGACCTTCGCGAACAAGCGGTGCGCCGGTTTGGGCTGATTCCCGTGCGCCAGCGAATCGAGGAAATCCATAACGCCGATCCTTCTCTTGATGCGCGCCGTGACTGGCCTTGGAGATACTGGGGTCTTGAGCCGTTTGATAAGCGACGGCAGGATAGGTTCGAACGATATGCGGCGATTTTTCAAACACCATTGCGCGACCGCGATAGGTTGGATCCGGGCGAGAGGAAACCGGAAAACTGAAGGACGCTGGCCAGTCGAGTGCTCAAGCGCAGCCCGGGACAGGACGTAAACGTTGTTACGGCAGACGAGCAAGGCGGTTCTGGAATCCAAGCCCTCGCGTGCAATTCTTTCTTACGCGCAAAGGTTCCCTTCCGGGAAACGCGCGCTCAATGCGCTCAGCGGCTGGCGAGGCATTTTTCCCAGCTTCGAGGAAGGCTGGGTGGCGGCGCGACGCACGGGCCTGCCGGGGCACGATGACCCGGCCGAAATCGCAATCCATCTGAAGCTTTCAGAAAGGCTTCGCCCCAGCGATTACGCGGCTCTTTTCTGGCTGTCCTGCCTGTCGGAACAAGGTCTCAAGGTTTTCGACTACGGGGGAAACGTCGGGAACCTGTTCTACAGCTACCAAAGGTATTTGGAGCCGCTGGGGCCGCTTGATTGGACGGTGCTGGACCTTCCCATCGTTTTGCAGGAAGGGCGGAGAATGGCGCGTGAGAGAAACGCGATGGGGCTGCGCTTCGCAAAGTCTGCTGCCGAATTTTCCGTGGATCACGTGCTTCTGGCTTCCGGATTTCTGCACTACTGGCAAGGGACGGTGACGGAGTTTCTAGAGCATTTCCCGGGGCTGCCGCGGCACATCATTGTCAACCGATCACCGGTGATCGAGGAACAGCGGGCGTATGTGATCGTGCAGCGGACGGCGACCTGCGCCTTCCCTGCTGTGATTCGCAATGCCGGCGAAATGATTTCCGAATTCGTCGCGCGTGGATATGAACTAGTGGACCGCTGGATTGCTCCCGAACTGCATGTGTATCTGCCGTTTTTTCCGAATCAGTCGATTCCGCACTATTCCGGGTTCTACTTTCGCCTGCAAGGCCGCGGGTGAAGTGCCGCGCGGGAGCCCGCAGCCCTGGCGAGCCACTTCTGCATTCAGCCGCATGCCGCGCGGGCCGGTAACTATGGGATTGTTATTTGAACCGCTTGTAGGTTTTCTTGGCCCAGACCAAGGGCGCGATAGCGGCGGCTTTGACGGAATCGAGCGCCGGGGACTTTCCCGGCGGCGTGGGGTTCAGTCCCATTCTGCGCAGCAGGAAGTTCGCGCGATAGGGATTGGCCCTGCGGCGGTCCCTGAACTGGAAATTCACGCTGAGAGAAACGGAGACGTTGTCGTCGTTCTGAACCCAATGCGGGCAATTGACAGGAATATGCACGCCGTTTCCGGGGCGGAGCCGGTAGGAAGCGGCGTGATGCTGCAGCTGCGGCCGGTAGACGGCGGCATTGTGGTCGACCGACCAAAAGCGCTCGATTTCGGTTTCGGGCAGAACCTCGCGATCCTCGCGGTCGAAGATATGGATCGTTTTCGTTCCGCGAATCTGCAAGAGGAAATTGCATTCGCGGTCGATGTGATAGGAGCTGATACGCTTGGGCGAGGTCACGAAAATGATGATGTCCTCGACCATGATCTGCGACTCGATGTGCGCGCCGATCAACTCCTTCAGCTCGGCAAGCCCGCGGTCCAGAAACAGTTTGTATTCGGGATCGTGCTGAGCGGAGCGGAAAATGAACCAGGCGCCGCAGTTTTGGATGCGCTGCAACGCCTCTTGCGGTGAAAACTGGCGTTGAGGAACGCTATCCCAACGCTGCCCGACTTGGATATCGCCCATGTCGTAATAGAGCTCGCGGGGATCTCGTTTGATAGTCCGATCGGCCAACTCGACGAGCGCCGGAAGCTGCAGGAGCGGGTGCGCGGAGAGGTGATGAGCAATTTCGAAGCTGACGCGATCGAATTTTTGATGGAACTGGTCGCGATCCGCTTCAATCCAGCGATCGGAAACGGCCAGGGTCGGATTTGCTGTGGTGGTCATTTCAGTTCCTCGTTCAGGACCGTCGAGACAGGCATCGAGGCATGCTCGGAACGCGTATTCCCGAGCCTAGGTCTCATGCGCGTTCTAACCCGGCAACGCGGACACTTTGTGCGGCCTGCTTTCGGCGCGTGCCGGGGGACGCATAGCGTTGCTCCACCTCGTTGACATGCGAGGTGATATCGCGGGCGAGGCGTTCCGAATCGGCACCCATGATGGAGAAATGGCTGCCGGGCACCTCCTGGACCGTCAGATCCGCGAGCAGGTTCCCCCATCCCAAGCCCGGGTCCTTGGCAAATCCGAAGGTTTTGGAGCGGCCGCGCATCAGAAGGACCGGTCCGGAATAGGGGCGGGGAATGTAATCGTCCACGGCCTCATAGAGAATCCCGATCGGGCCTGGCTGTCTCGGGCTCGTTCCGAAGGCGCCGATCAGCTTGGCGATTTTGGCGCTGATGCGATCGCGAATATACGCAACCGCTTCGCTGCGTTTGATATGACCGAGATACACGCACTCGAAGCGAAACAGGCTGAACTTCAGCTGAACGCTCGAAATGAACCGCTTCCATTTCGGGTACGCCTTTCTTGCGGCCGGATTCGCTCCTTCGATCATCACCACCAGCGCAACCTCCTCGCCCTGCGCGCGCAACTGCTGCGCGATTTCCAGAGCCAGCACACCGTGCGAGCACCAGCCGCCCAGCATGCATGGACCGTGCGCACGGCGTTCGCAGATGGCGCGCACAAACCGCTCGGCGATCAGCTCCAACCGCGGCGAAGGACCCAAGCCGCGGCAAGTGGATTCCTGCATTCCGAGGCTGTGGAATTCGCAAGCCTGGGCAACGCGCTGCGTGAGCCGGCGGAACGTAGGGTAGGCGCCCAGGTAGAAGAAAGCGGCCTGGTTCGAAGGCGCATCGTTGCTGCCGTGTGCAGATAGCGGCGCCGAGTCGGAACGAATGAGGCGCGCCTGGCGCTCGATGGTCGAGGCGTCCAGCAGAGAAGCGAGCGCCAATTCTCTTCCGAGCTGCTCCTGAATATTCTTCAGCAGCCGTGCGGCCAGCAAGGAATGGCCACCAAGATCGAAGAAGTCTTCGCGAATGCCGATGTTGTCACGGCCCAGGACGTCGGCCCAGATGCGAGCGAGTTCGCGCTCGACGGTATCGCGCGGCGCGACGTGCTCGGACTTGCGCTCCGCGGCGGTTTCGGATGAACGCGCGCGCTGCGAAGCGATGGGCAGCTGGGAGAGTCGCAGCTCGGCATTGGAAACCAGTGTTTGCAGAATCCTCTGCAAGTCCTGCAGACGCTGGCGAATCGTGGTCGGGTCGTACAGATCGGGATTGTATTCCAGCTGAAGGCGCAGCCCTTCCTGACGCTCGATCGCCGCGCATTGCATTTCAAACGGGGTGCCCACACTCAAGGTGGGCAGCGGCATGACGCTGAGATCGCGAAGTTGCTGGGGCTGCAGGAAGGCCGTTTGATGGAAAAAATAAAACTGAAACAGCGGGTTGCGCCCGCGGGCGGAACGCGGCGTGACCCGCTGCAAAACACTCTCGAAGGGCAGATCCGAATGGGCCAGCGCTTCCAGAGCGACGTCGCGCACCCGGTGCAGAGCTTCGCGCAGCGTCGGATCGCCGGAGAGATCGAAACGAAGAGCGATCGGACCGGCAAATGGGCCAATCAGAGTCTCCGTCTCCTCCCTGCGATTGGCAACGGGAGATCCGACGAGGATGTCGTCCTCGCCCGCCGCGCGCGCCAGAAGCGCCACAAAGCAGGTGAGCAGCAGCGCGAACATGGTTGCCGATTCGGCCTGAGTCATGGCTTTCAGAGAAGCGCTCAGTTCGGCGGGTAGCAAAAGAGTTTCAATCGCGCCGTGCGAGGACAACCGGCCGGTGGCGGTCCGATCCGTCGCCAGTTCGAGAATCGGAAGAGGATCCGCGAGACGTTTCATCCAAAAATCGAGGCACTGCCGGGCCGCATCCGACGCGAGCCAATCCTTCTGCCAAGCGGCAAAATCGCCATACTGAATCGGCAAAGGCGGCAAAGCCGGCTCGCGATTTTCGGAGAGCGCTTCGTAGACCGACCACAGTTCCTTCTGGAGAACACCCTGCGACCAGCCGTCGGCCACAATGTGGTGAGCGGTGACGACCAGGACGTGCTCTTGCGCCGCGATGCGGAACAACCGCACGCGAACTCCGGAGCCGCGCATCAGGTCGCAAGGCGTGGCGGCTTCGTCGCGAACCAGTTGTTGCAAGCGAGCTTCGCGCTGGTCCTCCGGAACGTCCTGCAGCGAAACCACATCCAGGGAGAAAGCGCGCTGCGGGGAAATGACCTGCGTGAGCTCGCCATCGATCTCCTCGAACGTGGTGCGCAGGATTTCGTGGCGCTCGATCAGGCGCTGAAAACTCTTTTCGAGGATGCTTTCGGACAGCGGGCCCAGCAGGCGCACGCACGCCGGGAGCTGAAAAGCCGGATTCCCGGTGAAAAGATTAGCCAGCAGCCAGAAGCGCTTTTGCGCCGCGCTGGCGGGCATGGCGCAGAACTCCTGCTTGGCGGAAGGATCGTCCAGGCGCTCGGCGATACTCTGCGGTTCCCGGACTTCAGTGGGCGCACTCTGAGCAATGCCGCGCCGGGCGTCGGCGGCGGGAAGCGGCAGCTCGGAAAGGCGCCGATTGGGATTTGCAGCAATCGCTTCGAGCAAACCACGGAAATCGCGAAGAATTCCCTGCGCGGTGGTTTCGCTGTAGAGGTCGACGTTGTATTCGAGCGACAGGCGCCAGCCGGCTTCCCGTTCGACCATGAAGAAGTTCAAATCGTACAGCGCGCCCTGCGATTTCGATGGCATGGTGCGCATGCGAATGCCCGCAAAATCGAACACGAAAGTCGAGGCGCGTGCATATTCACGCTGGCAGATGAAGTTGAGCACGAAGAAAGGGTCGGGCCTCGGGCCGCCATCACGCTCCAGCGACTTCACGACATTCTCGAACGGAATATCCTGATTCGCGAACGCTTCCCAGACCGCCTCGCGCACGCGCGCGGCAAACTCCGGGAACAGCGGATCTCCTTCCGCACTCGCGCGCAGAATTACATGGTTGATGAACAGGCCTACAAGATTTTCGAGCTCGCTGCGATTGCGTCCCGCCAGCGGAGACCCGACGGTAATGTCCTTCTTGCCTGTGTAGCGCGCCAGGATGGCCATGCAAGCGGCAAGGCTGGTGATGAAAAACGTGCCCTCCTGGCGATCGCTAAACTGCTTGATCGCATCCGTGAGCTCTCGCGGAAGCATCTCGGAGACGATCGCGCTGTTGGTAGTCCGCGCAACCGGTCGCTTGAAATCCGCGGGCACTTCCAGGCGTTCGTACCCGGCCAGCTTATTGCGCCAATATTCAAGCTGTCGCGGTGCGGCCGGCTGCTCGGCCATTTCCCGCTGCCACACGACGTAATCGGGATACTGAATCGCCAGCGGAGCAAGGGCATACCCGCGGTCTTCGGCGAGCGCAGCGTAGATGGTCTGCAGTTCCTCCATGATCAAGCCGATGGACCACCCGTCGGAGATGATGTGATGGAGCGTGAACATCAGGATGAAGCGCTCATCGTCCATCTGCAGGAGTCCTGCACGGACCAGGGGCGCCGTCTCCAGATCGAAGCCGCGCTGCGCCTCTTCCAAACACAGACGGTCCATTTCGCTTTCCCGTTCGCCAGCCGGGAGCGGGCGAAGGTCGTTCACGGCAAGTGTCAGATGGAGGGAAGGAGCGATCACCTGCACCGGAGAGCCATCCATCTGCTGGAAGGTGGCGCGCAGAATTTCATGGCGGCGGATGATCTCGTTGAAGGCGCGCTCCAGAAGACGGGGCTGAACCGGGCCGGTCAGTTCCCAGCGGAAAGAGCCGTTGTACGCGGAATTTCCCGGACGAGCGCGGTCCGCCAGCCACATACGCTCCTGCGCCGGCGAGAGAGGAAACGCAAATTCCTCGTCGTCGAGGGGCAGTCTGAATTCTTTGGGCCAGGATTTGCCGTCCTCGTAGAATGAGGAAGCGCCAGAGTTCATTCAATCCCTCAGTTCTTTTGTCCTGCGGGCTGGACCTCGCGCACGAGCCGATACTTGTCGCGCGCGACCGGCTTGATTGTGGGCGCTGGGGCGGTGACCGCGCCATCGCCCTTGGCCATCTCGGCGACGACGGCCGCCACCGTGCGATGCTGCAACAGCAGCCTGGGGCTGATCGCCAAGCCTGCTTTTGCTGCCCGCGAGGTGATCTGGAAAACGTGGAGCGAATCCGCGCCCAGCTCGAACAGGTTGTCCGTGACGCCCACGCGCTCCACGCGCAACACTTCGGACAATATGTCCGTGAGGATCTTTTCTTCCGGTGTCCGCGGACCCACAAATTCGCGCGTCCCCGCCGCGGAACCGGAATCCGGCGCAGGGAGCTTGGCGCGGTCCACTTTCCCGCTCGGATTCAACGGCAGAGCGTCGATCTGCACGTAGGCGTAAGGAATCATATGAGCGGGAATCTTGGCCTGCAGAAATTCGCGCAAGGCAGCGCCCGGGATTTTCTTTTCCGCTCTCGAAGCAAAATAGGCAACCAGCTTCTTTTCGCCGGGCCCGTCGCTTCGCGCCATCACCGCGACTTCACGAATATCTGGGTGCAGAGCGAGTGTGGCCTCAATCTCCCCCAGTTCCACACGGAAACCGTGAATCTTCACCTGATCGTCGAGCCGGCCGAGGAAATCGATGTCGCCCCAGGCCAGGAAGCGAGCCAAGTCTCCCGATTTGTACATGCGCGCGCCCTGTTCCGTCACAAACGGATCGGGAACGAATCGCTCCGCCGTCAGCGCCGGCTCGTTCCAGTAGCCGCGCCCCACGCCTGCGCCTGCGATATACAGTTCTCCTGCAACGCCCGGCGGAACCGGCCTCTTCTTCGCATCGAGAATGTAGATGTTCGCGTCCGTGACCGGCACGCCGATCAGGCTGCGCGTCTCTTTCTCGATATCGGCGGCTTCCAGCTTTCTGTACGTGGCATAGACCGCAGCTTCCGTGGGACCGTACATGTTGATGATTTGCGGCTGCGCATCGCCGTGCCGCTCGAGCCAGTGCTTCAGATTTCCGAAGTTCAGCGCCTCGCCTGCAAGAATGACGTAGCGAAGCGCGGTAAGCGGCGCCGCGCCCGCCTTCTCTACTTCGATCAGCTGGTAGAACGCGACCGGCGTCTGGCAGAGCACGGTTACGCGCTCGCCGGCGAGCAGGGCGTGAAATTCCTGCGGCGATCGAGATACCCAGTAAGGAACGATCACCAGTCGTCCGCCGGTCAGCAGGCAGCCCCACATCTCCCAGACTGAAACGTCGAACGAATAGGTATGGAAGAGCGACCACACGTCCTTATCGCTGAACTCGAACCAGCGCTTTGTGGCATCCAGCAGCCGGACGAAGTTCGCGTGCGCGACCATCACGCCCTTCGGTTTGCCCGTCGATCCTGAGGTGTAAATCATGTACGCCAAATTCTCGGGCGCCGAGGCCGGCTCCAGGTTGGCCGTGGACTCGCGCGCGATGGTCGGCCAGTCGCGATCCACGCAGATCGCTTCAACGCCACCCAGCGGGAGGTTTGCGAGCAGGCGCTCCTCAGCCAGCACAACGACCGGCCGCGCATCGTCGAACATCATTCTCAGACGTTCCTTCGGATACGACGCGTCGACCGGAACGTACGCTCCGCCTGCTTTCAGCACACCCAGCAGGGCGATCATCATCTCCATCGAGCGCTCGAAGCACACCGCCACCAGCGTATCGGGCCGCACTCCCTTCACACGCAGGACTCGCGCCAGTTGATTCGCGCGCGCGTTTAATTCGCCATACGTGAGCCGCTGGTCTCCCAGTGTGACGGCAATTGTATTGGGGGCGCGCCTGGCTTGCTCCTCAAACCGCGCATGGATCGTCGGCGTTCCGGCGAAACTGGCGCGATGGGGATTCCAGGCCTTCACCAGCGCCGATACTTCGGCCGGGTTCATCAGAGGTATGTCGTCAACCAGTTGTTCCGGATTCTGCGTCGCGGAGACGAGCAGCGTCTTGTAGTGCCCGATCCAGCGGGCAATGGTGCCCTCATCGAACAAGTCCGTATTGAAGTCGCAATCGATCGTCAACCCGGCGTCCGACTCGACCACGTTGAAGAAGATGTCGAAATTGACGGCGCTCTTGGGATTCGGATCCACTACGGCCGCCAATCCGTCGAACTGTGAGCCTGCGCCGATGTGTTCGAGATTGAACTGCACTTCCATCAGCGGCAGCCGGCTCGGGCTGCGCGGAATTGCCAGTTTGCGCACCAGCGTGCCGTACGTATACGACTGATGATCCTGAGCGTCGAGCAGCGCTTTCTTCACATCCTTCAGCAACGCGGAAAACGGCTGATCGGGGCGGAATCGCGTGCGCAAGGGCAGGAAATTCACGCAGTGCCCCACCAGATTGCCGTCTTCGAGCAAGGACTGCCCTGCGGTTGGAATGCCGACCACGATGTCGTTCTGATTCGCCAGCCGATGCAGTAGCGTCTGGAAGCCGGCCAGCAGCGTAGCGAACAGTGTGCATCCGCGCTTCGAGCCCATCTGCTTGATCTGGCGGTGCGTGTCCGCATCGATATGGCTTCGCACCGTAGCCCCGGCATAGGTGCGCACCGAAGGCCGCGGGCGATCGGTCGGCAGGTCGAGCGGAGCGGGAACGTCCTTGAATTGCTCGAGCCAGTACGACTCGACTTCGCTGCGCTGCGATGATTTCGTTTCTTTCAACTGCTCGTCCGCGTAGGTCGCGAAACACGGGGCGGCTGAGAGCTGCGCCTCTCGCCCATGGGATTTTGCCTCGTACAGCTCGGCCAATTCCCCGAGCAGCACGTTCGTGGACCACCCGTCGCACACGATGTGATGCGAGGTGAAGACCAGCGCATGATTGTCGGGAGCCAGACGCAGCAGTACGCCTCGAACCAGCGGCCCTTCAACCAAATCGAATGGCTTGCGCGCGTCTTCCGCAAGCATGCGCTTCAACTCAGCATCTCGCGCGTCGCTGTCGAGCCCGGAAAGATCGCACAACGGGATGTCGATCTTCCGTTCGCGCCGGAAGTGCAATTTCGTTCCGTCCGGATCGACAGTCGCGCGCAGCGCGTCGTGCCGGGCCACGACGGCGTTCACTGCTAGGCCAAGGGCATTCGTGTCGAGCGTTCCGCGCAAATACAGAGTGAACGATTCGTTGAACGAACAGGAGGCGTCGTCGCCCATCTTGGCGGCCAGGAAGATTTCCTGCTGAGGCTCGGTCATCGGGGCTGAGGCAACGAATACATGCTCGGCAATGGCGGTACGCAATTCCGGCGCTTTCTGGGCCGCGTCTTCGCCCGGCAGCACGCCGCCCGCGCGCATTTCCGCCGCGGTCTCCTCGAAGGCTCGGACAACGCGTTCGAGATCGGCGCCGCTGTGCGCGGTGGTCAGGAAACAGGGAAAACCTTCGAGAATGTGAATGCCCTTCTCGCGCAAGTGGTAATAGAACAGGCTGGCGAAGCGGTAATCGGACGGGAAGCCAAAGTAGAAGAAGCTGGCGAAGTGCTCGATGTGAGCGGGACCGCCGTAGCGAGCCAGAATCGCGTTGAGCCGCTCGACGAGTTCACCGGTCTTCTGGCTCAGGCGTTGCTGCAGTTCGGGTCCCTCGGCCTTCAGGTGCTCAAGAACGGCTTTGGCCGCCGCAAGAGCCAGCGGGTGACGCACGAAGGTGCCGGCGAAAAAGGTCACACCCGTGCCGGGATAGGAGTCATCGCCGAATTGCCACATGCCGCCATCCAGCGCGTCCATGTACTGCGCCTTCCCGGCCAAGATGCCGATGGGCATCCCTCCGGCGAGCACTTTGCCGTAAGTGGCCAGGTCGGCACGAATGTCGAACAGCGCTTGGCATCCACCCGGATGCACGCGGAAACCGGTGACCACCTCGTCGAAGATCAGACAGGTACCGGATTCCTCCGTGATTTTTCGGACTTCTCTCAGGAATTCGATCGGCTGCAGGGCGGGATGGCGGCTCTGCACCGGCTCGACCATCACCGCCGCGAGGTCATTCGCATTCGTGCGAATCCATTCCAGCGATTCGGGCGCGCCGTATTCGAGTACAACCACGTTAGCCGCTTTCTCCCGCGGAATTCCGGGAGCGACCGGAACTGCATGCGGAACGCCGGCCTTGCGAATTCCTTTGACCAGGACTTCGTCGAACATTCCGTGGTAATCGCCGGCGAAGAAAACGATCTTGTTGCGCCCGGTCACGGTGCGAGCCACGCGCATAGCGGCGACCACCGCTTCGGAGCCCGTATTGCAGAACGTGGCGCGCTCGTTCCCGGTGAATTCGCAGATCATCTGTGCGACTTCGCCCGCGAGCAAGCTCTGCGGCCCGATCTCGAAGCCCTCGTGCAGTTGCTTTTCAATCGCCTTCTCGACAAAGTCCGGCCGGTGGCCGAGCATGATGGGGCCAAAGCCATTCAACAGATCCACATATTCGTTTCCGTCCACGTCCCACAGATGCGACCCTTTCGACCGCACTGCAATGATCGGGTAGACCATTTCCTTCCACTCGGAGTGGAAGCCCGAAACCACGCGCGGATCGGCCAGCGGCTGCCGGTACTCTTGCGTCTTTTTCTTCGAGTTTGCGGTGCGTCGCGTGTAGCGCTCGACGAGCGACGCGATGTAATCGCGCTGGAGCGGTGTCAGGTCGCTCGACGAGCCCTTCTGCAGCGGCTTGAATGGCGTGTAGCCCTTGAGCTCCTTCGTGTCTTTTTCCGAGGCGCGCACCGCCGCGCTCGCGTCGACTTGTGCAGCCGGCGCAGGCACAACCGGCTGTCGTTGCATTACCGCCTGAGCCGCAGGCAAGCCGGCCGAAGCCGGCGCGGAAGAAGGGCTTCCCCGCAAAGCCTCGAGCTGCTTCGCGAACAGCGCATTCATGGCCTGGATTTGCTCGTGCATCATGCGCTCGACGGCGCTTTGCAACGCTGCGCCAGTGACTGGCGCCCTGGCCGCATCTGCCGACGAGGCGAACACCTGGGCTATTGAATCGGGCTGCGCAGGAGCGGGAGAAACGGCAGCGGCAGGTGGCGCCGGCGCGGATACGGGCTCCGCGAATACGTCCGCGGGCAGGCGCGCGTCGATGTACTGGGCCAATGCGTTCAGCGTTGATTCATCTCCCAGCAGCTGGCGGAACGTGATCTTCAGGCCGAACTTGCTTTGCAGCGCTTGTGTCACCTGCGTGAGGAACAGCGAATCGAATCCCATTTCGAGAAAAGTAGTGGCGCTGTCGGCGCTGGAAACATCCACGCCGGAAAGATCCTCGAAGATTTCCGCGAGAGCCTTGGAAATTCGCGCGACGCGGTTCGCGCTACGTCCAGTTTCGGCTTGCTGTGTGGCGTTCACCTGGTTCGTTTCCTCCGGGACTGTTACCTGTGCCGGCGCTGCAGGAATCCCCTGTTGTGCAACCACGCTTTCGCTGGCCGGGCTTGGCACGCTTGCGGTTGTTTCGATCCAATATCGTTTTCGTTCGAACGGATAGGTTGGCAGCGAGACGCGCTGCCGCTGCACTCCGGGATACAGCGCAGCCCAGTTTGGCTGCACTCCCGCCACCCACAAGGCGCCCAGGGCGTTCATCAGCGCGAGGGAATCGTTCTCGCCGGAATAACCGTCGGCCAGCGAGGGAACGATGACTTGTTCGGCGGCAAACCCGCTGTGCTGCCGCGCCAGCGCCGTCAGAACATTTCCGGGGCCAACTTCCAGAAGCACGGCGTTCGCATTCTCGCGCAGCAATTTCACGCCCGCCGAAAACTGCACCGGCTCGCGGAAGTGCCGCGACCAATATGTCGCATCGGTAGCTTCGGCCTCCGTGATCCACGTCCCGGTCACTCCGGAAACGTAGGGAATTCGCGGCGCGCTCAACTTCACCTCGGCGCAGCATGAGGTGAACGGCTGCGCGATCGGGTCCATCATCGCCGAGTGAAATGCGTGCGAGGTGACCAGCCGCCGCGATGCGGCGCCTTCTTTCTCGAGCTGCGCTTCAAACTCGTCGAGCGCTTCCAGCGGCCCGGAAACCACGCACAGCGTCGGCGAATTCACCGCCGCCAGCGCCAGATGCCCGTTCAACCGCTTGCGCACTTCTGTTTCCGCCAGCCGCACGGACAGCATTCCGCCTGCAGGAAGCTTCTGCATCATCTGGCCGCGCATGGCCACCAGCCGCAGCGCATCTTCCAAAGAAAATACGCCCGCCAGGCAGGCAGCCACGAACTCGCCGATGCTGTGTCCCAGCATGTTGTCGGGACGAATGCCCCAGCTCATCCACAACTGCGCGAGCGCGTACTCGATGGTGAATATCGCGGGCTGCGCCAGAATCGTTTCCGTGACGCGCCGCCGGTCCTCGTCGGAAACCGCCGCATCGGGATACAGCAGCCGGCGAAGGTCGACGCCCAGCGCCGGTTTCAGAATCTCCGAACAGCGGTTCACGCTGTCCCGGAACACGGGCTCGGATTCGTAGATTTCCCGCGCCATGTTGGGGTGCTGCGAACCCTGCCCGGGGAACAGGAAGGAAATTTCCGGGTTCGCGAGAGGCTTCAGGCGTGTCTGAACCCTCCTATGGTCGCGCGCAGCCAGTGCCGAAATAGCTTCCTTCGCGTCACTCGCCGCTACGGCGCGCCGGCAGGCAAACGCGCGGCGGCCCGCCTGCAGCGTCCAAGCCACATCTTCCAAATTTGCCAGCGGATGATTCTCCAGATATTTCGCAAGATGTTCCGTGGCGTTCTCGAGGGCCGCTTGCGACCGCGCGGAGAGGACCAGCAGTTCGGTCCCACGCACCGGCGCGGGCGCTGCCTGCTCCGGCGCCTGCTCGATCACCACGTGCGCATTCGTTCCGCCCACGCCGAATGCGCTCACGCCCGCCCGGCGCGGCCGCCCGTCCGGCTTCCATTCCGCGCGCTGCCGGTTGACGTAAAACGGGCTGTTCTCCATGTCGAATTTCGCATTCGGCTTCTGGAAATGCAGCGTCGGCGGAAACACGCCATGACGCACGATGTGCGCCGCGTGGATCAAGCCGGTAGCGCCCGAGGCCACATCGAGGTGGCCCACGTTGGTCTTGGCCGTGCCGATAGCGCAGAATCTTTTGGCCTGCGTGTGCGCCCGGAAGGCCTGCGTGGCCGCCGCTAGTTCGATGGGATCGCCGAGAGGCGTGCCCGTGCCATGCGCCTCGATGTAGCCGATCGTGTCGGGGGTTACACCGGCGGACGCCTGCGCCAGCGCAATCACGCGCGCTTGTCCTTCGACGCTGGGCGCCGTGTATCCAACCTTGGCTGCGCCGTCGTTGTTCGCGGCGAAGCCTTTGATCACCGCATAGATTTGGTCGCCATCGCGGACCGCGTCTTCGGCGCGCTTCAGCAGCACCACCGCAACGCCGCCGCCGAACACGGTGCCCTGCGCGTTCGCGTCAAACGTGCGGCAATGGCCGTCCGGCGAGATCATTCCGCCTTCCTGATAGAACGAGCCGCGCTTCTGCGGAAATGTGATGGAACTGCCGCCAGCCAGGGCCATATCGCATTGGTAGGTGAGCAGCGACTGGCAGGCCTGCGTGACGGCCAGAAGCGACGTGGAGCATCCCGCCAGCATGGTGAAGCTGGGGCCGCGCAGGTTCAGTTTGTAGGAGACGCGCGTGGCCAGAAAATCGAGGCTGCTGCCCAGCATCTCGGGATAGTTCCCCACCTGGTAGCCGCCGGTGAATTTGTCAATGAATCCGGGGTTGGAGCAAACGCGCGACAGGAAGTAGGTCGCCGGGCTGCATCCGGCATAGACTCCGATTTCGCCCGCGTAGCGGGCTGGATCGTAGCCCGCGTCTTCCAGCGCCTGCCAGCACGATTCAAGAAACACGCGGTGCTGCGGGTCCATCAGTTCCGCTTCGCGCGGATAGATTCCGAAGAACTCGGCGTCGAACAGGTCGACGTCGTCCAGTACCGAGCGCGCGCGAACGTAAGTCGGGTCTTTCGCCAGTTCGGCGGCATTGGGAACTTCCAGTTCCTCGACGCGGAAATGCGAGATCGCCTCGACGCCATTGAGCTGGTTCTTCCAGAACTCTTCGACGTTGTGCGCGCCGGGAAAACGTCCGGCCATTCCGACGATGGCCACGCCATCCAAATTGGGTTTCTGGCCGCTCATGCGATCCCCGCGCGCATGCGTTTTTGCCGTTCGAACGCCTCGCGCTGTTTCAAGGCCTTCTGTTGCACGTCAGACAACGGCGAAGAGGCGGCGGTCTGTTCTTCCAGGTGGCGCGCCAGCGTGCGAATGGTCGTGAATTCGAACAGGTCCGTCACCGGAATTTCGATGCTGAGCGCCTTTTGCAAGTTCGAGTGCATGGCGATGATCATCAGCGAGTCGCCGCCCAAATCGAATACGTTGTCGTCCAGCCCCACGGATTCGATGCGCAGGATGCGTTTCCAAATCTCCGCCAGCGTTTGTTCCAGCTGGTTGGCGCCGGACGCCTGCGGTCGCGCGCTGGCGGCATTCGGCGGCGGCGCTGGCAGGGCCGAGCGATCCACTTTGCCATTGGACGAGAGCGGCAGAGCGGCCAGCGGCACGAACAGCGCCGGGACCATGTACTGCGGCAGCTTGCCCGAAAGATATTGGCGCAGGTCGGAACCCGAGAGGCCATTGCCGGATGCGGGCACGTAATACGCGATGAGCCGGCGATTCCCGTTCTCGGCTGCTTCGGGAACCACGCAAATCTGGCTCACAGCCTTGTTCATGCGCAGGACCGTTTCGACTTCCCCCGGCTCAATCCGATGGCCGGCAATCTTCACTTGATTGTCGATGCGGCCCAGGAACTCGATGGCGCCGTCTTCGCGCCAGCGCGCCAGGTCGCCCGTGCGGTACATGCGCCGGGATTCCTCCGCGGCGAACGGGTCCGCAAGGAATTTCTCCGCCGTCGCCAGCCCATCGTTGAAATAGCCGCGCGCCACGCCATCGCCCGCGGCATACAATTCACCCGGTTGCCCCGGCGGCAGAGGATTCATCCGCTCGTCGAGGATGTAGACCTGCGTGTTCGCGATCGGCTTTCCGATCGGGATGGATTCGCTGAGCGCGTCGCGGTGGTCCACGGTGTGGCAGCACGTAAATGTCGTGTTCTCGGTGGGCCCGTAACCGTTGATCAGCCGGCATTCGGGGAATTTCTCGAGCACCAGGCGCACGTGCCGCGGCGACAGCACGTCGCCGCCCGCAAGAAGCTGCCGGACGGGCCACAAGTCTTCGAGCCGTTGTTCGACCATCAGATTGAACAGCCCGGAGGTCAGCCACAATGTGGTGACGCCGTGCTCGCGAATCTCGCGGCCCAGGTCCTCGAGCGAAGCCATTCCCGGGGGCATCACGACTAGCTTTCCGCCGTTGAGCAGAGGTCCCCAAATTTCGAGCGTCGATGCGTCGAACGAAGCTGGAGCGAACTGCAGGAAAACTTCCTCAGGCCCGAACTGGCAGTAATTCGTGTCTCGCACCAGCCGCACAATGGCGCGATTCTCGACCATCACGCCTTTCGGCTTGCCGGTTGACCCGGAGGTGTACATCACATAGGCCAGGCTCTCCGGCCCACTGGCGCCCGGCAGATTCGCTTCGTCCGCTTCAGTTCCAACGGTTTCGAGATCCTCAATCGCAACCGCTTGCAGCGCTGCGTTACCCGCGCGCGCGATGAGATGTTTTTGCGACAGAATCAGCTGGAGCCCGGCCTGCGCGAGCAGAAAATCGACTCGCTCGGCCGGATCGGCGGGATCAAGCGGGACAAAAGCGCCTCCGGCCTTCAGCACGGCCAGGAATGCGACGATCATCTCCAGAGAGCGCTCGAAATAGCATCCCACGAGCTTCTCGGCGCCGATGCCCTTCTCCTGCAGTCTCCGCGCGACGCGATTGGCGCGCGCATTCAGCTCGAAATAGCTGACTTGCTTGCCGCCCAGCTCGAGTGCAATCGCCGCAGGGCGCGCGGCCGAAATTTCCTCAAACAGCTGCGCCACCGTTTTGTCGCGTGGATACTCGGTGGCGGTCTGGTTCCAGAGGCGGACTTGCTCCGGCAAAGGCGCAATCGTCCGCCGGGCCGCCTCAGATGTGATTGGATTGGTCTCCGCTGATTTCATAGCCACCGACCCTGCCCGCTCCCGTTGCCGGGAGCATCCTACGGCAGGAGTATCTCCTTCTCCCCGAACAGTCTCTCAGCGGTGATCCCGCGGGAGCGACACGTCTCGATCAAGTGGTTCGAATGAATGATGGGATTCGATTTATCTGTGTATTTGATGCTCATCACGTGATTGAGCCACGGTTCCTGCCCCATCGCGTAGACATACACTTCCTTGCAGTTCAATTGCTCGACGATATTCAAAGCCCGGTCGTAATTCGAGCCCGCCAGGCGCCGCGAGTGGTCCTTCGGGCGCTCCAGCCGCTGCGTCAGCAGCGGGCCGTAGATCCACGATACCGGCGCGCCGTCGCATTCCATGCCCACAAAGAAGACCTCGACATCGCCGATTTCGCGGTGGATGTGTTCGTACAGCTTCGGCGCGATGTTGCACGAGTCCGCGGCGAACAAAAGCGAGTGGTCGTTGACCCGCAGCAGGTAGGCCGACTTTGTCGCCACGTTCAGGTCGCCGTGCTCCCCCAGAAAGGGCACGGCGGTAATCGAACCGTGTTCGAAGGGTATTTCGTCCATCTCCGAGACTTCAATCACGTTGTGGAAGCCGCACTGCTTCAACAACAGCCGCAGCGAAGGATCCTGCAATCCGCCATTGCCGTTCCGCGGGACTACGATGTGCCGGATGCGATGGCGCAGCTGCAACAGCGTCTCAAATAAAATGTGATCCTGGTGGTTGTGCGTAATCACCGCGTAGTCAATCACTTCGGGCAAGTCTTCGTAGGTGTAACGCGAGATGTCGCTCTCGTACGTATAGCTCAACACCGGATCGAGCAGGATGCTGGTGTTCTTCGTCTCCAGCAGGATGCAGGCGTGCCCGAAATACCTCCAGCGTGCCCCCTCGCCGTCGTACTTTGCGTAGGGCCGCGGCTTTTCTGTGGTCACGAAAGACCGGAACTGTTCCGCGCGTTCGCCCTCCAGGCCCAGCCGATCGCAGATCACCTCGAACGAACCCGGTTGGTGCTTCATGCGGAACAAATCATCAAGCTGCTCGCTGGCAAACGGTATCCGCAAGGGCAGCGAACCCTCCGCGTCCAGCCGTGGCGTGCTCAGCACGAAGGGCCGGTCGTCGCCGGAAATCTCCGACAGCATCAGCGATTGCACCGAATCGTCGTAGAACGGGCTTTTGTAGAGCAGCGGCTCGATCAGCCGGAAGGAAGGATGATTATTCAGGTCGTACACCAGCTCGACATACCCTTGCAGGCAGCCCGGCACTTCGGCGTACAGCGACTCCAGGCTATACCCCGTTGCCTTCTCCCGCAGCAATGCGTCCAGCTTCTCGATGGATCGGGAGAGGTTGATGAGGCTACTTCTCTCGCACAGGGTTCGCTCCCGTAGCGCCTTGACCTCTTCCACGCGGTTGCGCCCCAAATCCATGAACGGCCCCCCAAGTAGCGCCGGATTCTTGACCGCCGCCTGATGACTTTCGGGTGATTCGATATACGAGTCCATGATGCGCAGGTGGCGTTCGGTCAGGTTTCTGGCGGCCGTTGCGGGAGGAATCAGGTGGGCCCAGGCGTACCAACCATCGATCAAGGGCTCCGCCATCACATTCGGCTTCAGGTAATGCGAGCCGTTCTGCATTTCGTTCCCAGCCCCTTCTTTTTCCGTGGCTTGCCTGCTGCCGCAGGCCAAATACAGTCTTCACCCGAGGTGCGGCGTGCCAGCACCGCACAAATCCGCCTTAAGGACTGCAACTCTCGAACCACTCTGGCTCCCCCGGAAACGGTTTGAACTGTTGACCTTACATGAGCTTCAGAGGGCCCCACGCAGTGACTGGAAGCCTAAGGAATGGAAAGACTTTTCCCAAAAATGCCTCCGGCCTCCACTTGCCCGGATTGGCAGCGTTAATGGTCTTAGGGCCCGGGTGAAGCGTTAATGTTTTCTATACGATCCAGATTGGGGCTTGGAGGGGTACACGCTCGGTGACACTCGGGGTAACATTCGCCTTTTTACCGGCGAATCGTCACATCATAAGACGCCACCGCGCCGTTGTTTTCGCGCACGGGAACGATTCGAACCACCTGAAATGTCTTGCCTTTCAAGTCGTCAACTTCGTGTCCAAGAACATCGTGGATCTGCCGTTCCAATTCGGGGGTCTTCTTTGCAGTCCGTTTTTGCGCGGCTAGCAGCTCGGCGTCCAAGCGGTACGTCTGGAGCCCGCCCGCGGCTTGGCTGAGCAAGCGTACGCTGGTTTGGCTTGGCGGATTGGGCTGCGGCTGATCGTGAAACCAAGCCCGCGGCGTGAGCAGGACGAAGACCAGAATGGCCAGGACCATCACATCGTACGGCCAGCTTCCCCGCTCGTACGACCAGAAGATCGTCCGCGCCGCGCCCTGCCACAACTTGCTCATGTTAGTGAACCATGGAACCGTTGACCACCAGACCGTCGCGCATATGCAGCACCCGCGTGCCATAGGTGGCTGCGTCCGGATTGTGCGTGATCATCACGACCGTCTGGCCCAAATCCTTGTTCAGGCTGCGCAGAAGGGACAGCACGTTCTCTGAACTTCTGGTGTCCAGATTCCCGGTGGGCTCATCCGCCAGCAGGATTTTCGGCTCGGTGATGAGCGCCCGCGCGATCGCCACGCGCTGCTGCTCGCCTCCGGATAGCTCCGACGGCTTATGGTGCAGCCGCTGCTTCAGGCCCAGAAGGTTCACCACCACCTCGAAACGGTGCGGATCGAAGCCATTGCCGTGAATGTGCTGGGCCAGGGCGATGTTATGCCGCGCGTCCAGCGTGGGCAACAGGTTGAACCGCTGGAAGACGAAACCGACCTTGTGCCGGCGCAGCAGCGTCCGTTCGCCGTCGCTCATCTCCGCCAGGTCATTGCCATCCAGCAGCACGCGACCCCGCGTTGCTCGCGCCAAGCCACCGATCACGTGCAGAAGGGTGGATTTGCCGCAGCCCGACGGGCCCATGATGCACACGAACTCGCCCGGTAGCACCTGCACGTCCACACCGCGCAGCGCGGCCACATCCACCTTGCCGCTGCGATAGATCTTCCACAGGTTTTCCGTCTTGAGTATGGGTTCCAACGCGGGCTCCCGAGCGTTTACCCCGCCGAGCGAAGTGTCGTCCGCGAATACAATTATTTTATTCGTGTTTGCCATTTCCGCCTAGTTGTAGGGCTCCCCGTTGAATTCAAATTCCTTCTGCATCATCACCATACCCGGCTTCACCGCAACGACGGCAATCGGAAAAACCGGATCCCTCTGCGAAGTTATTTCTCCTATTCATAGACGAGCGCTTCCACCGGATCCTTGCGGCTGGCCATCCAGGCCGGATACGAGGCCCCCAGCAAACCTCCACCGATCGCAATCAACGCAGCATAAGTCATCCACTTCGGCAGGATCAGAATCGTGATGGAAGGAAAGAGCGACAGAAAGGCCCAGCGCGCCAGGAAACTCAACCCGATCCCGCCCGCTGTCCCCAGCAGGCACAACAGCGTCGTTTCGCTGAGCACAATCTGCACGATATAGGCTTTCGATGCCCCAAGCGATTTGAGCACGCCAATCTCTCGCGTGCGCTCGATGATGGTGGTGTACATCGAAAGGAAGATCACCAGGAAGCCGATCGCGACCGCAATCCCGATCATGACGCTGATAAACGCGCTCAGCCCGGGCAAATTGGAAGAGGTCATCAGCGAGATAAAGTCCTGGAGCGGGCGTATCTCATAACCCGGCAGCAATTGTTTGATCTCGTCCATAGCGGCGGCGGTATGGTCGTGCCGGTCGCATTTCACGAAGAAAAGCGAGGCTTTGTCGATGGCTCCGGACATTTGCTGCAGGCTCGACATGCGCACGAACAGCCGCGCT
The DNA here is from genome assembly GCA_046705825.1 of Candidatus Acidiferrales bacterium. Taxonomy (GTDB): domain Bacteria; phylum Acidobacteriota; class Terriglobia; order Acidiferrales; family UBA7541; genus Palsa-295. The sequence continues at coordinate 7,332 of JBJKQB010000098.1, read as the reverse complement.
CCTTTTCCGTGCTCCACGATCCCGGCTACGTGCCAATCATGCCCAAGAATATGCAGCGTCTGGCCGACCTTGACGTTCTTGCTCCGCGCGTACACGTCATCCACGAGAATGTCGTTGGGCGCTTCCAGCCCGTGCCCCGCGTGAAGGACGAACCCCCCGGATACTTCGTCGAACGTCTCCGGCTGAATGCCGTAGACCACGTCCAATCCGTTCACGGAATTGAACTGCACCAGCACCGGCGCCACGGCCTGCACGTATTTCAGTTCGTCGAGCTTTCCGGCGATGCTCACTGGCATGGGCGCCCCGCTGAAGGCGGTCCAGATCGACGCGGAGGGCGGCTGCACCATGATGTCCGCGCCCACTCCTTCGGTTCGCTTGGCGACGTCAGTCAGCAGGCCGGTGGTCAATCCAACGACCAGAATCACCAGGACCACCTCCACCGCGACGCCAATCATGGTGATCAGTGTCCGCGCGGGGCGGTGCATCACGTTTCGCACGATCATGTGCCCGATCAAGGCTTCGGCTCCTGTGTTCCCTCACCCACGCGGACCAGCCGCGTTCCCGCCGGCTGCTTCAGCTCGAATCGCTCGGCTGGGATTGCTTCGTTGGGCGTGAGCTTCTTCACGTGAATCTGCAATTCGTAGTCGTCCGCGGCGCGCATGATTACGACGTCGTCAGCAAAGCGCACGTTTCCGAAAGCGCGCCAGCCTGCATAACGAATGTCCGACGTCACGTTCCCCGATGAATCATAAATCTGCAGCCGCGCCACGCTGAGGTTCGCGCGATCGAACCATATCTTGCGATCGATCTGCCAGCTCAATTCCTGATTCCCTCCGGCAGCACCGGGAGTTCCCGCGCCCGGTCCTGGCGTCGCAACGGTCAGAATGTAATAGCGGGCCTCCGTTGCATTTCCCGCCTCAAAAAGCACCGGGCTGCCGGCCGGAATTGGGTTCCAGAATATCGCCTGTAGCAAGTGCTGTGGCCTCAGATTTTCGATCGGCTTCGCCGATTCCTTCTGCAAGTTCGCCGGGCCTTCGAGAAAAGTGCTCTTCGACGGAATGTACATGTGAAACATGGTGCCGTCGCTCACCATGTCGAAAATAGTTGTCCCCACGATCGGTGCCTGCCCGATGACCCGAATATCCGCCGGCTTCTGAGCCAGAATGAAACCGCTGATTTCGTGATAGCTCTTGATCACGCCGGCGTAGGCGGTTCCGGCGGTCAGCTTCATGGAAACGGAGGCGTTCACTGAGTGAATCGAGTTCGCCTGCTCATTGTAGGAGGTGACGAGCTGCTGCCGGCTGGCCTGCAGCAGCTGCACGGGAGGCCCCGAAGGCGGCGCGGCCGTCTTGTGCTGCGCGGCGCAACCGCCAACGGCCACCGCCAGCAGCCCCGTCAGTATCCACAGGAAGGCCCGCTTCCCGGCTCGACTCCCCAACTCTCACCATCCCATCTTCCACAAATACATCAATTTATCAGCCGGGGAGGAACGGGTCAACGAAGCGGCACGGCGAAAGAATCGGAAAGTTTCCTAAACAGCGATAACGCAGGACTGCGGCGGATCTGATGCCCGGGACATCCGTTTCGGGGGGCGTTACTGGCTGTTATCATCCGCCTCCGTGCCGGACTTGGATTTGCTTTCGTGGCGGTGTTTCTTGTGCTTGCCTACCTTTTGCCACCGCTCATCGAGAGATTCCTTGGTGAAGAGCGCGTCGGTAAGGCCCGTGTTGTACTGGCACTTGTCGAAGAAAACCTGGAAAACCTTCATGCCCTCGCGGTCGCGCGTGATCTGAAAGGGAGTTTCGATGCCATCGATCGGATGGTACAGCGAATAGTACTCCGTCTCCTGGCTCTTCATCTGTGTGCGAGGATCGCGAATCTCGACGACTTTCTTGATCGGCAGGTGCGTGTCACGCGCGAAAGCGATGCGAATCGTGCGGTTGTCGCTGTCGATCAGCTCGACCCAATCGGCCTCCTTCAATTCGACGATATCCGGGCCGCCGTAGCGGATGATCATGCCCTTCTCGTGGATGCGATGCCGCAGGATGTTGTCCAGATCGATCTTGATGTCTTCCTGAAAATGGGCCACATCTCCGGCTGCCGCCTCGGAAACGCCCCCGCGGTCCAGCGTCCAGCCCTTGTCTCCGTTGAAGACTTCGATGATGTTGCGCTTGGGAAGATTTTCCTGCCGGTCTTTGAACGGAGGCATCGTGTAATCGATGAAGTGCTCGAAGCCGTTCATCTCGCCCGAATGCCCGAAATCGCTGAGGTGGCCGGTGCAGGTCGCGTCGTGGACGTTCAGGTAGGCCGGCCCGCCCAGCGCGGTGATGGCCTCCTGGATCAACTGCGCGGCCTTGGCCTCGCTCTGCGCCGGCAGCATGTTCTCGTCGCCCTGCGCCTTTGCCCGTGGCGCCGCGAACAGGCCGGCTGCCAGAAACACCAACATCAGCAATCGATAGTTCAGCCGCACAGCACGGAACCCCCGTTTACATTGATTACTTCACCCGTGATGAAGGTTGCTAGATCCGACACCGCGAATAGCACCGGCCCCGCGATTTCCTCCGCCGTGCCCGCCCGCTTCAACGGAATGGGCGCCAGCGCGCCCTTCAGCCGCTTCTTGTTTCGCAGCACGGACGCCGACATGTCCGTGTCCACCCATCCGGGCGCCACGCAGTTCACCAGAATATTGTGCCGCGCCAGTTCGGTCGACAGCCCCTTCACCATACTGATGATAGCGCCTTTTGACGCGGCGTAGTGCGTGTGCAACGATTCGCCGCGCTGGCCCGCGGTCGAGCTGAGCGCCACGATCCTCCCGCCCTTCTGCGCGATCATGTGCGGCACGGCGAAATGGATCACGGAGTAGACGCTCTTCAGATTGATGCGCATCATGTCGTCCCATTCGCGTTCGGTCATCTTCTCGATGGGAGCATCCTCTTCATTCCAGATGCCCGCATTGGCCACCAGGATGTCGATGCGCCCCAAGCGCTCCCGCGCAAAGTCGATCAGCGCCTTGGCCTCCGCCATTTTCCCCAGATCGGCTTTCTGTGATTCGATGCGTGTGCCGTGCTTCCGGGCTTCCTGTTCCACCAGCACGGCGGCGTCGCGGCTCTTGTTGAAGCTGAACACGACATCCGCGCCGGCTTGGGCAAACAGCTTCACTGTGGCCGCCCCGATCCCGCGCGACCCGCCTGTCACTACCGCCGCCTTCCCTGCCAGCGAAATCATGAATCCCCCACCGCAAAATGAGATATCTAGGAAAACTGCCTCAGGATCGTTAGCCGCCGCGGAGACGATGTCCCTTCTTGTTGATCACATTCAACCAGAGAGCATGGCCAAAAGCGAGCGACAAAGGCCATCCGAAATGCGCATTAGCTTACCGGCGGCTCGCAACGCCTTCCTTCGCGGCGGTCTTCGCCGCCGCTGCAATCAAATCTTCGAACAGCGCCCGCGCCAAACTGTCTGTCCCAACCATGCGCTCGGGATGCCATTGCACTCCCACAACCCAGTTCTTTCCTGCAGTCCATTCAACCGCTTCTACCACGCCGTCCGGCGCGAGGGCGGTGACGCGCAAACTGCGCCCAATTTCGCGCACCGATTGATGGTGCGAACTGTTTACTCGCAATTCCGTGCCCCCCGCCAAAGCAAGCAGGCGCGAGCCGGCTTGGGCCAGCGCCGCGTGGTATGGTTCCGGCACGCCGCGGCTACGCCCGACCCATTCATGCTGAATGGTGGTATGCAGTTCGTTCGGAATATCCTGAATCAGCGAGCCTCCCAGAAACACGTTCAAGCTCTGGATGCCGTAGCAGATGGCGAGCACCGGCTTCTGTTCGGTCAAAGCACGCTCGATCAGGGCAAAGTCGGTACGCTCGCGATCTGGGTCGGGATCAGCGCACTTGCCATGGCGTTCCGCTCCGTACCGCGCTGGGTCAACGTCGGAGGGGCTGCCTGGCAGGACGACCGCGTCCAACTGGCGGGCAACGTTCGCCAGTTCCGAAGTCGTCAAGCCAAGCGACACTTCCACCGCTTCGCCTCCCGCTCGGCGAACCGCTTCCACGTACAAGTCATAGCGCGTGCGATTGGCGGCAAGTTCTTCTTTTCGAGTTCGATACGGTATGCCGACATGCGGCTTGCCGGCTGTTTCGGTGCTCATGGATGGCTCATCCTAACACTGGCAAGCGCTCCCGGGCAACGGAGCAAGCCGATCTGTTCCTGTAGCACCCTCCGTGAGCATTCTTGCGCGCCATCGATTTGCATTACTCTATCGGGTGCGGGTGAAGGTGATTTGCAAATATACGCTCTGCTGGCGGAAGCCGTCCTGTTCATTCATCTCCTCTGGTGCGCTTGGATTCTGTTTGGCTGGACGCTGACGCGCGGACGCCGTGTATTGACTTGGCTGCACATCGGTTCGCTGGTCTACGCCATCTTCATCGAACTGACTCCCTGGCCACCCTGCCCCCTCACGGTCGCGGAGGTCTGGCTCGAAGAGCGCGCGGGCCTGGATCCGGCTCGCGGCCCCTTTCTCCTTCGCCTTCTCGATGCGATCGTCTACCCCAACTTGCCTGAATGGGTGGTGGTGGGCAGCGCGGTCGCCATCTGTCTGGTGATCCTTGCGGTGTATGTCAAAAGGTTTGCGCGCGCGAACAAGCGGCGGAGAAAATCCGTTTCAGCTCAGAGCTCACCCTTTACAGACGACGCGTTCCGTGCGCCCTGATCCGAGGCTTGCTTCTGTTCCGCGCGACGCTCGAACCAGTAGCGCCGAACATCCCCGACAAGGAACAATGAACCGGTAACGAAGATCACGTCGTCAGGCGCGGCCATTGCCAGCGCGCGGTCGAGCGCCTCCGCCGGATCGGGGATCACGGTTGCGTGCCGCGCGAGCCCGGCGGTTATTTCCGCGAGGTGCTCTGCTGAGATTGCCCGCGACTGCCGCGGTTGTGTCAGGACGACCTCTTCCGCGACTGGGAACAGCAACCCGGCAACCTCGTCCACCGCTTTGTCGCGCATTGCGCCGTAGATCAAATGAATGCGCCGGCCGGCAAAATTCTCTTGCCAGAATGCTTTTAGTTCGCGCGCGGCGGCTGGGTTATGCGCGCCGTCCAGGTAAATGGCGGGCGATTCGCAAATGCGTTCCAGGCGTCCCGGCCAGCGCGCCGAAGAGATTCCCTCGACGATCGCCTCATCGCCGATCGCCACGCCTCGTTCCCGCAGCAGGACCGCCGCCGTCGCCGCAGTCAGCGCGTTTTGCACCTGGAATTCGCCCGGCAGCGACGGCACAACCGATATTTCGCGGCCACCCTCGGCCGGAGTTGCTGCCGCGCCGTAGAAACCGTCCCGCGATCCCATGCCCTTCCATCGCCAAAAAGAATTCGTTTCCACCAGCCGCGCGCCGCATTCGCTCGCGCGTTTCGCAATCACCTCGCGCGCCTCGGCACGCTGCGGCGCGCTGGCCACCGGCATGCCCGCCTTGATGATTCCCGCCTTTTCCCCCGCGATTTCCTGGATCGAATGCCCGAGGAAATTCTCGTGATCGAAATCGATCGGCGTAATGACGGCCACTTCGGGCTGGACGATGTTCGTGGAGTCGAGCCGCCCGCCCAGCCCCACTTCGTAGACCGCAAAAAAATCTTTGCCGCCCGCCGGTTTCGAGGCGCCGGCGAACGTGACGAACGCCATCTGCGTCACGCACTCGAAGAAGGTAGGATGCGCGGCCAGTTTTCCGGCGGCCAGCAGCGCTTCGATGGCGGCCTGCACGCGCGTCCACGCTGCGGCGAAATCGCCGTCGGAGATTTCTACGCCGTTGATGCGGATTCGCTCGTTGATGCGCTCGAGGTGCGGCGAGGTGTACAGCCCGGTGCGGAAACCCGCGGCGCGCAGGATCGATTCGATCATGGCGGCGGTCGAGCCCTTGCCGTTCGTCCCGGCCACGTGAACGCAAGGCACAGCGAGATGCGGGTTCCCCAGCGCGGCGGAAAGGATGCGGATGTTTTCGAGCCCGAATTTCTGGACGCGCGCCTGCTGCGGCGCCGCCAGCTCGCGTCCTAGCGCGTACAGCGAACGGACGCTCTCTTCATAATTCATGCCGCGTTCTGAAAGAAATCCAGGGCCTGCGCAATATACCGCTTCATCTCCTTGCGCGTGACCACCGCATCGAGGAATCCGTGTTCCAGCAGGAATTCGGCCGTCTGAAATCCTTCGGGGAGCCGCTGGCGGATGGTTTGCTCGATCACGCGCGGCCCCGCAAAGCCGATCAGCGCGCCCGGCTCGGCAATGTTCAAATCGCCCAGCATGGCGAAGCTGGCGGTGACCCCGCCGGTGGTCGGATCGGTAAGCACGGAAATGAAGGGAACCCGCGCCTCGTCCAGCCGCGCAAGCGCCGCCGAAACTTTGGCGAGCTGCATCAGGCTGACCGCGCCTTCCATCATGCGCGCTCCGCCGGAGCAGGAAACAACGATGAGCGGCCGTTTTCCCTCCATCGAGCGCTCGATCGCGCGCGCGACTTTTTCTCCCACCACCGCCCCCATCGACCCGCCGATAAAACCGAACTCCATCGAGCAGCAGATGACCTCGCGACCATTCAACTTCCCTTCCGCGGTGAGGACCGCGTCGTTCATCCCCAATTTCTGCTGCGCTTCGCTGAGCCGCTCGGAGTACGGTTTCGTATCGACGAAGTGCAGAGGATCACTCGAAGCCAGGTCGCTGTCGTACTCGGTCCAATGCTCGTCGTCCAGCAGCAGTTCGAGCCGGCGGCGCGCCCCCAGGCGGAAATGGTGATCGCACTTGGGACAAACTTCCCAGTTGGATTCCAGATCCTTTTTCCAGATGATGGCGCGGCAGGAATTGCACTTCGTCCACATTCCTTCGGTGCGCACGCGGCGTTCTTCCACCGGAGTGGGATTTTCCAGCGCCTGTTTGTCTCGCTTGAACCAAGTCATGGAGAAAACCCGTTCACAGTTGAAAGTTAAAGTTAAAACAGGAGATCCAATCCCCCGTTCACTCTTCGCTTGCTGTTTGCCGAGGCTCGGCGGCAACTGCCTCCGCCGCTCAGCTACAATCACCGCTTCCGATGGCCATTCGCCGCCGTTCCTCCGAAGCGGCAACGAGGCCGCAAAGGCAAAGGCTTCTCATGGCCCTGCCCACCGACAGTCCCTTCTAATAGTCGATGCCGCGCTGGGCCAGAATCCCCTTCGTGTACGGGTGCTTGATCTCGCGCATCTCCGTCACCAGGTCGGCGGCTTCGACCAGTTTCGGGTGTGCGTTCCGTCCCGTGCAGATCACATGGATGCGCTCGGGCCGCTTTTGCAAGGCCTCGACCACGCGCTCTGCGTCCAGCAT
>JBJKQB010000097.1:0-5095 GCA_046705825.1 Candidatus Acidiferrales bacterium | reverse complement strand
CCCACAACCAAAACAAAAACACACTATAGCCCGCCTCCCGATCATCCCTGGCGCAAGCCCTGGAAGCGGACATTTCTACCTTGCACCAAACCGGACATTTCTACTTTGCGTTGACACCAGCCCTCGTGGGGTATATTTCGCCAGCAAACCATGCACAGTTAGGCAATGGTCCGTCGCGCTGGACAGCCATTTCCCGTATCATGTACAGCCTATTTGCGCAGGGCGAAAAACTGGTTCAGCGGATGCTGAATGGGCAGTTTCTCGAATAGCGAGAATCCCGCCTCCTTGGCTAGCGCGCGTGCACCGCTTTCGCCGATTACCGTTCCAAGGCCGGCACCGTTGAACGCCAGTGAAACGGTCATGCAATGCAATGGGCTGATCGCGTGGAACATCTTGCCCACCGGATTGCGGTTCTCCAGCGCGTTTGCGGCGGCGTTCGGTTCGGACCACATGTACACGCCGTCATCGGCGAGCGCGTTGCGAATCGCTTTCAGCGTCGCTTTGGGATCCACCATGTAGTGGATGCAATCGAAGCTGCAAATCAGGTCGTACTTGCGTCCGTTGGGAATTTTATCCGCCGGCGCCTGGAGAAAGTCGACATTCGTCACGCCCTGGCTCGTCGCCAGCTTGCGGGCGGCTTCAATGCTGGGCTCGTGATAATCGATGCCGAGAACGTGTGACTTAGGGAAATTCTTGCCCATGGTGACGCTCGATTGTCCGCGGCCGCAGCCGATGTCGGCAATCTGCGCGCCATTTTGCAGATGCTGGACGAGTCCGGGCACCGCGCCGAGCCAATCCTTGGCGAGGAAATTCAGGTAGGCCGGGCGGAACAGGCGCTCGATAGCGTGCGGGACCTCGTCTCCGATCTCCGAATACGGAATGCCTCCGCCTTTCCGGAACGCCTCGGCAATCCGGTCCACATTGCAGATGGAAGGAGCAGTGAAGTGCAAGGCGCCACCCACGAAAAGCGGGCTATCTTCATTGGCGAGCACGAAAGCCTGCTCTTCCGTCATGTAGTACTTGTCTGATGCTGGGTCGTACTCGACGTATTCCGCGGCCACCATGGCGCGCAGCCATTCGCGGACGTAGCGTTCGTTTAGGTGCGTCTTCTCGGCCAGCTCGGTGCTGCTCATCGGATTCGAGCTGGCCATCGCCTTAAACAGGCCTAGCCGATCGCCGAGATACCCCAGTGTGATGGTAAATGCGCCGCCCGTGTCTCCGATAACGCGGAAAGCTGCCTCATGCACTTTGTCCATATTCATTGATCTGCCCCCCCCTTGAAAAAAATTGCGGGTCGGCTCGTATGTATCAACCGAACTCAGAAAGGCCTTGAGAAATGCGGTCCGGCCGATCATGGCAAAGCTGACCGCGCCTGCCGGAAGGATCATAAGGGGACAACTTGGATGACTCTGCGCATTTCGCGCAGTAAAATTATGCAGTTCGTGAAGCCGACGGAACCGGCGGGGAACGGGAGACGCGAGTAATGCAAGTCTTAAAGGGCCAGCCGGGCTGCGGTGAGGCAATCGTACGCTCCACGCAACAAATGCCAATGCGGATGCGTTCGGCGTACTGGCGCGACGCAGTATCGATGATCCTTCCGAGCCTGGCTGTTGACTACGCGGCGGATGAACCTCCGCGAGCGCAACTCGAGAGCCGTCCGTTTGCCGATGCGCGGGTAAGCCGATTCATCGACAATACGATTGGCTGCCATATTACGCACACCCCTTCACGATTGAGCTGGACTGACGCCTATCTGCTGGTGCTGCAAGTCGAAGGCAGCGGTTCCTATCAGCATGCCGGTCAAGAGATTATATTGGACTCTGGCGACTTGGTGCTGCTCGATATGGCCCGGAGATTCGACTTGAGATTTCCGAAGGGGCACCACGAGCTCGTCTGGGAGCTGCGGCGAGACACATTGGCACCGTTGCTGACCGCACCTGAAGTGGTCGGCGTCCGCATTTCAGGAGATCACGGCTTCGGTGCGTTGCTCGCCAGCTCTGTGCGCACGCTCGCTGTCGAAGCTGGCGGACTTGACGAGGCCTCGCAGCGCGCGCTGCGTCTCCACCTCTGCAATCTCGCTGCTCTCACAATCGGCGCAACGCTGCCCGTGCGCGAAGCGCGGCATGAAACGTACCGTATGACGAGGCGGCAGCAGATCCTTGCCTATATCGAAGCGCACCTTCGGGAAGACAATCTTACCGCCGGGCGGGCGGCGCGCGATCTAAAGATGTCCCGACGCTGGCTGCACGAGCTGTTCAGTAACAACGGAACGAGCTTCGCCGCGTGGATCGCCCGCCGCAGGGTCGAGGAATGCCGGAAGCTCCTCGAAGATCCGGAAAGCGACGGCCAGTCCATATCCGAGATTGCTTTCGGCGTCGGGTTCAACGACTTATCGACGTTCAATCGACACTTTCGCGCGCGATACAGTGTGAGCCCTCGCGACGTAAGGCGAGGCAGCCCATCGGCCGACGAAGCTTCCTGATCCATTTGCATCTGGGCGCCACGAGCATATCGAGGTCTTCAAGCACGAACGTCCGCATGAAGCTCTGGACAGGAAGTGCCCGGCCGAGGTCTATCAGCCCGCACCGCGCATCTATAAGGGACTTCCCGGCATCGACTATCCGTTGCACGATAGAACGATCGTGGTCATGCGATGCGGGAGGTACGTTCTGCTACCCATGTCTCCGGGCCAGGTCCCCCAAAAGGAAGGTGGCGTGCCTGGGGGGACGATTATCGAACTTTTCTGGCCGATTCGTGGCAGCAGTCGTCGAGATTTGGAACCCAGCTGAGTCGTATCCACATTGGCGAGATCGTACGGCGTGAAGAAGGAAGAATGACCGCACACATGCCGACACGCGGAACGATCAGGCCGGCGGCGGTTGCTACGCCGCGGTCAGTTCGTTGAACTTGCTGAGGTCGATATTCCCGCCGCTCACGACGGCGACCACTTTTCCGGCTCCGCATTTGCCGCTGAGGGCCGCGGCGACGGCGCAAGCGCCCGCACCCTCGGCAATCACGTGATTGCGCTCGGCGACCAGCTTCATGGCCCGGCGGATTTCTTCGAGAGAAACGACGATGGAGCCGGCGAGCACATAATTCGCCAGCGCCCACATGCGGGGGAAAACGCTCTTGCCGCCGCAGCCGTCGACCCAACTGCGGCTCCAGTTCGGAAACTGCTGGGCTGATCCTTTCTCGAAAGAGAGCGCCAGAGGCGACGCGGTCTCCGGCTCCGCGGCGAATACGTTGACGCCCGGCTTGTGGATCTGCATGACCGTGCCAATCCCGCAGCTCAGCCCGCCTCCGCCGAACGCCGCAACCACCGCGTTTACGTCCGGTAGATCTTCCAGAATTTCGAGCCCGCATGTGGCGTTTCCGGCGATGAAGGCGTCGTCTTCGAAGGGATGAACGAAGGTGCCGGTCATGGCTGGATGGCGGCGCGCGCCGACCGCCTGCCAGCACTCGTCAAAACTGGCTTTCACGATTTGCGCGCCGAGGCGCTCGATGGCGGCGAGTTTGGTGGAGGGCGCGGTGTCCATCACCAGGACCTTGCAGGGCACGCGGGCCTTTCGCGCGGCCAGGGCCACTCCCTGCGCGGCGTTTCCGGCGCTCACGGTCCACACGCCGGCGCCGCGCTGATCGGCGGGCAGCAAGCGCACGGCATTGTAGGCGCCGCGAATCTTGAACGAGCCGATGGGCTGCAGATTCTCGAGCTTCAGATAAATTTCCGCGGGCGCGCCCGGTTCCGAGAAGCGAACGAGCGGGGTGCGGACGGCGGCCTCGTAGACGTGCTCGCGCGCGTCGTCAATCATCTGGCGCGGAATCTCCCGGCGACCACTCACCGCTGCTTCTGCCATTTTTCCTCTTCTCTCGAGGTGCCTCGAGTTCCCTCAGACGCAGTCGCGCTGCGGGACGCCGGATGGTGCAGGCCGGCGTGGCGGAGATACTGTACGGATCGGACGGCAATTGGATGCAGCGAGTGCTCCCGATCCTGCAGAATCCGGACCAAAACTACAGCGATTATGCAAATCATGCGGCTGCAAGCGGCAGCCGGCCCGGCTTCATGCATCCAGGTGGCGGCGGAATCCGTCATATGGAAGAGCGGGATTATACCACCTCGCCAGACTCGCCCCGCCCCTGGACCTTCGTGGCAGTCCAAGCTTCAACTGGGAGAAGAGCAGCCGTGCACCACAGAAATCGCAGCTTTCCATTCGTTTTGGCGCTGATTCTAATGCTGGGAACGATGCTGTTGGCGGTCGTAGCCGCGCCGGGCTTCGCCGCGCCGCAGCGTCAACAAGACCCGGCACCCGCAGCGAATAGCAATCCGTTTCCGCCCATATTCCCCAACAGTGCGGCTATGGGACTGCCGCGGCTTCCGCATCCTGAACTCGCCGAGAACAATCCAGGTCCGATGTTGCAGCAGAACCAGGAGAACATGAAGAAGGACATCAACCAGCTCTACACGATGGTGCAGCAACTGAAGGAGCAGTCGGATAAAACGAATTCGACGCAGGTGCTGTCGCTCGGGCTGGTCAACAAGGCGAGCAAGATCGAGAAACTGGCCAAGAAGATCGGGAAGCTGGCAGCCGCGAGGTGAGCGGGCTGCCTCGCGGCCTCGATTTCGACTGATTTCGGGGCCGGGCTTTCTTTATCGCGCCACCGAAATCAAGTAGAATTCCCCAGAGAAGGGCATTCCACGCGCGGGTTGCGAAGCAGTGCGTTCGAAGTGCTGCGATCGCGCCCGGGTGTAGTGCGTGCGGTTGCGACGAGGATTGAATCGCTGCCGGACGGCTATGCGGTCTGCGGATTGATGCCGGAATCGCCCGTATCACGTTCAGGCTCGACCGCGCGCCTGTAGCTCAATTGGATAGAGCACTAGCCTCCGGAGCTAGGGGTTGGAGGTTCAAATCCTCTCAGGCGCGCCACTTCTAATCGGTCCATCGGAAGCTACGACGCGGATTTTCTGCCCTTCGGATACGAGAAGCAGGTGACCAGCACATGCGCGCAGAACTACAAATTCGAGGGTAAAGAGCGCGACACGGAAACGAACAACGACGATTTCGGCGCCCGCTACTACTCGAATCATTTCGGGCGGTGG
>JBJKQB010000096.1:0-5040 GCA_046705825.1 Candidatus Acidiferrales bacterium | reverse complement strand
GCTCGCCCGCCGGGAACTCCGGTCCGAGCAGCCACAGCACAGCCGATTTCACGCGCTCTTCCACAGCAGGCGATTATACGGCCACACTGCTCGACGTGCGTGCCGACACCCGCGTCGCCTTCAAACGCCGCGGAAACTAGTTGCGGGGATACGTATTCGGCATCGAGCGGAGATAGGCGACGATAGCCTGCGCGTCCGCAGGAGTCATGTGATAGATGTGCATCGGCGGCTGAATCGGCAGGCCGTTGGGCCCGACGCCTTGCTCCAGCACGGTTTCCGCCTCAGCATCCGTGAATCCGGGCAGACCGGCGAGCGCAGGTGCGCGCATGGCCCAATTGGTCATCGTGTGAACGGGCATGATCCAGATGGCTGCGCCCTGCAGACGGCGGGACTCGTCAAGATTGCCGCTGGAATCGCGCGGCGTGTGGCATTCCTCGCACATGCCGACGTTTTCGACCAGATATTTTCCGCGGTCGATTTGGCTCTGATTTCCAGCGGGCGCCGCGGCGGACTTTTGCGTGATTTTCTGCGCCTTTTTCTGTGCCTTGGCAGGCGCGGGCCGTTCGCGGGACGAGAGGCGCGTGGCGCCGAATCCCGCGGCCAGAACAGCGAGCAGACAAAAAGCAAACGGATACGTAGCCTTCATCTTCCAGTCCTGAATGGAGTTGGGATGCAGCGCTTGCGCGAAAGACGGCTGCTACTTCACCCGCGAAAGTATCGCAAAAACCGCGATTCGCTGTCCATTACGTTTTTGCGGGCCCAAAATCGTGAAAAATAGAAACAGCCCGCCGAGAGCAAACAACAAGAAATTCAGCGAATGGCGGGTTCGTTCTTCACGGTGGTTTCCAGCGGATCGTTGCCATTCGCCCGGGCTGCGGCATGTTCTATTCGGCAACTTTGGCACGCGCTTCGATTTGAACGGTGGAGGAAAGCCGGTCAAGCGCCCAGCGCGCGTGCTCGGCGATCAACGCGTCTTCGGATGCGGCGAGTCGTTCGAGCAGCGCAACGATGCGCGGAAAATCAGGCGACGACGGCGAAATTTCGGAGTTGCCGAGCGCGACGCACGCGTTGCGGACCAGCCCGCGCCACTTCGCGCGTTTGACGGCGCTGCGGCGGAAAATTCCGCTGAATTGCCGCTGCGTCAGCCCGGCGAGCCATTCCAGCCCGGGAGCAAGAAGGGATCTCGATTCCGCCTGTGGCGCAGCAGATTGGGTCGCGCTACCGTCATTTTTGGACTGCGGTTCGATAAGCGCGGCTTCTGGCCCTGACGGGAATTCGCGCGGATGGAAATCGGCGAACGGCGTCACCGGCGCTTTGCGGTTCCACGGGCAGACGTCCTGGCATATGTCGCAGCCTATCACCGCGTTCCCCATCGACGAGCGAAGCTCCTCGGGAATCGCGCTGCGAAGCTCGATCGTTAGATAGGAGATGCAGCGGCGCGCATCGAGGACGTATGGCGCGCTGAAAGCGTGCGTGGGGCATGCATCAAGGCAGCGCCGGCAGCTGCCGCAAAGATCAGCCGGAGGCGGTTCTCCAGGCGCGAGCGACGATTCGAGATCGAGCGTAGTGATGATCACGCCTAGGAAAAGCCATGATCCGAGCTTCCGGTTAATCAGACACGTATTCTTCGCGATCCAGCCGAGGCCGGCATACTTGGCGGCGACGCGTTCGACGATTGGGCCGGTATCCACGTAGGCGCGCGCCTCGAAGGGCTCCCGGAATTCATCGCGCATTTCAGAGATCAATCCATTCAATTTGGGCAGGACCGTTTCGTGGTAATCGTTGCCCCAGGCGTAGCGGGAAATCCAGCCCCGCGCCGAGCCGTCCGCCCCGTCAGAAGGCGCTTCCGTGGAAAGCGGGTGCGGCGCGTGATAGTTCAGGGCTACGACGATCAGGCTGCGCGCGCCGGGCAGGACGGCGCGGGGATCGGAGCGGCGCGGGTCATGCAAATACTTCATTTCCCCGGCGTAACCGCGCGCCAGCCATTCCGGCAGATGCCGCAGCTCGCCGAAGCGGTCGTGACCCGAAATGTTTCGGACGTTCGGAGCGGAGAAGACCTTCGCATCGAGCGGCGCGACGCCACAAAGATCGAATCCTGCCACACGCGCGCGCCCGACGATCCACGCCGTTCTCTCCGAGGCAGCCATAATCGCCATCATGCCTCCGTTGAAGCGCGGCGCTAAACGGCCATCGCCCGATTATCGGATCAAGGCGGAACCCTAGCCCGCCGTAAACGCGCTCGGCTGCGTTTTGCTTGTCACGCTCGCCGCGAATTGCATAGAATGGTTCGAATACCCACGCGACGAACGGAGAACTGATGAGCCAGCGCATCGCCGCGAAGATCACCGGGGTGGCCGGATATTTGCCGCCACGCGTGGTCACCAACGCGGACATGGAAAAAATCGTGGATACCAGCGACGAATGGATCCGCACGCGCACGGGAATCCGCGAGCGGCATTTTTCCGAGCCGGGCGTGGCTGCGTCGCACATGGGCACGGAAGCGGCAAGGAAGCTGCTGGCGGCAAAGGGAGTGAACTCGGAGGAAATCGAGCTGATCGTGGTGGCCACCGTCACTCCGGACATGTTTTTTCCCGCCACCGCGTGCCTCATTCAAGACCGCCTGGGCGCTACGAACGCGTGGGGCTTCGATCTATCGGGGGCATGCTCGGGATTTTTGTACGCCCTGACGGTGGCGGCGCAATTCGTCGGATCGGGCGCGCACAAGAAGGCGCTGGTGGTCGGCAGCGACGTGATGACCTCGATTCTCGATTTCAAGGATCGCGCCACTTGCGTGCTGTTCGGTGACGGCGCCGGCGCGGTGCTCGTCGAGCCGGCAGCATCGGATGCCGAGGGCGTCATCGATTTCGTCCACGAGATCGACGGCTCGGGCGGATGCAATTTGTACATGCCCGGCGGAGGCTCGCTGCATCCCGCTTCGCACGAAACGGTCGAGAAGCGGATGCACTACGTCCATCAGGAAGGCCAGCAGGTATTCAAATACGCCGTGCGGCGCATGAGCGAGCTGGCGTGCGAAATGCTGCAGCGCAATGGGCTATCGAGTCGCGATCTTTCTCTGGTGGTGCCGCATCAGGCCAATCTGCGCATCATTCGCGCGATGCAGGAGCGGCTGGGCGTAGACGATTCCAAGGTGATCGTCAACATCGACCGCTACGGCAACACTACGGCCGCTACGATTCCGCTGGGGCTGAAAGACGCGGTCGAGCAGGGCCGCCTGCGCAAAGGCGACCTGGTGCTGCTGATTGCCGTCGGCGCCGGCTATACCACCGGCGCGATCCTGATGCGCTGGGCTTATTAGCCACCGCAGCACGCAAGAGTGGCTGCGCGGGCTAGAGGGTCACTGGGTCAAGTCCGAAATTTCGGCGACCGCGCGACGCGTTGGTCATTCTTGAGCCGCACTTCCGCTATCGGAAGACTTCTTCTTCGAAGCTGCTTCGGCCGCTTCTTTCTTCGCCAGAGCGGCTTTTTCGTCCTCGAGCTGTTTTAACTGAGCCTGCGTTTGCTGCTCCGAAGCCGTGTGAGACTTTAGCCGCCAGTCCAGGCGCATTTTGTCGAGGTCTGAATTGTTGGGGTTGCTCGCGTCTTTCTGAAGCCTCTGCAGATACTGTTGCTGGTTTGCGAGTTCACTTTTCTTGGCGGTGATCATGCCATCGGCTTGCTTGACCGTCTTGGGCACAGACCCGGCGGGTGCCGCGGCCTGCGCCGCAGCTTTTTCTGCGGCTGCCTGCTGAGCCTGTTGCTGCTGTTGCTGCTGGATCTGGTAATCGTCTGCGGGAGTCCGCACGGAATCGATGTTGTCGTCGGTCCAGACCTTCGGCTTCTTCGCCGCCGCTTGAGCCGGTTGCTTCGCCGCGATCTGCGGCGTGTTTTGCGCCGGTGCCTGCCCGAAGGCGTTAGTGCCGAGCAGAGCCACAGCTGTTAGAACCGCCGCCACTGCGTAAGACTTTCCCATGCTCTGCTCCCTACTGCGAAATTTCCTTCGACGACAGCACTACGTAGCTGATCGGCTTTTGGGCGTAGTTAATCCAGCAGCTGTTGTAATAAACGCCGTTGCCGCCGCCGCCGTTAATGGTGAAGTCGGCCGGACCGTAGCATTGCGTCTGTCCCGAGGCGCAGTTCTGAGTCGTGACGTCCGCCACGAAGATCGCGCCATTGAACTGGCCGGTGCCGCCGCCGTTCTGGGTGTAGGTCGTCAATCCATCGCCGACAACCAGAATAATTCCGTTCCAGCTGGAGTCACCGCTGTAGGTCAGATTCCCGGTGACAACCAAAATCCCCGACCCAGTGGTGCTGCCGCTGATGTCCAGGTTGCCGTTTACGTAGGTGATCTGGGGCGTTGTCCCGCAGTTGGTGCCGCAATTGGCGCCCGAAGATCCCCACAGACTGCCCGAGGCGGTATCGAGGTCCGAGAAGCTGTACGTCCCGCCGCCGGTGCCGGAGCAACCCAGGCAAACGTTAGAGTTCTGCTGAATCACCGAATGTTCCTGCGTCAGCGCCGTGGGATCGCTCAGATTTGACGGCAGCGTCACGTCGCTGACGCTGGGTGTGGTGCCAGTCGATCCAATGTAGTTGTCCGGATTCTTGGCATTGTTGATCTGGGTTGTGACGTAGTTCTGATTCGTATTCGTCGTTGAATTCCAGATGTCGCCGGGCGTCACACCGACCGCCGGAACCGAGGCGGCACTCGAGCTGCAACCTGGCACGGCTGGCGGAGCACTGAATTTCTTGCACTGCGAAATGCTGCTGGCCTGCGAGGTGTCGTTTCCATCCATGCAGTAGTTGGTTGAGTTCGGCGGATTGAAGCTGCCGAGAGGACCCGGTAAGGTCAGCGCCGAAGGCATTTGCAGATTGAAGGTGTAAGCCGTCATGTCATCCTGCAACATGCGGATCGTGCCGCTGGGGGTCACGGCGTAGGAAGTGACCTCATAGACCGGCGAGATGGTGTCTGTGGTTAGGCAACCGGAAGTGTTCTGCACGCAGCAGGAAACGCCGTCGTACACACATTCGTGGCCGCTATTTTCA
>JBJKQB010000095.1:0-11449 GCA_046705825.1 Candidatus Acidiferrales bacterium | reverse complement strand
GTACGGCGCAATCTGCGTCCGGCGCCGTTCGGCTTGCACGGCGCGGCAGGGCCGCAACCGAAGGGCGGGGAAGGACGGGGATGCGGCGAGCCGGATTAGTTGAAAGTTAAAGAAAACAGTCGAAAGTTAAAAGTTGAAAGTTGAAAGAAGCCCTCAGGCGACAGTTGGCGATCGAGAGTCAAGTTCACCGCAGAAGCGCAGCGGAGGGTCCCCACAGCGCGGCAGGGCCGGGCGGGGTGACGGTGCGGCAGAGAGGCGGTCCGGAGCATCGGGAACAGAAGCGCCGCTCCGCGGCTTGGGTCGCAACGCCGGCGGGAGACCAGCGCGCAGGGACCAGGGGTGAGTTAGCAGTACAGGGGGAAGCGGGGCAGTCGACGAGGACGGGGTCATCGCTGCTCGACGAGCAAATTGCTGAAGGTAGCTTGGGCCGGCGCCCACGCTGTGAATCCCACGCATCCTTCCGTGAACCTGCCATCGCGCACCGATCCGGCTTGCCGCCCATTCACAAAGATCGTGATCCGATCGCCGATAGCCTGCACGGCGAGTTGCGCGTCCGTGGGCGACGCTCCATCCACCACGATCCACGGCACGATCACCGATGGAACGAAAGAGGGGCGCCCGGTCGCCGGATCCAACCGAAATGTCATGGCCGCCACCTCGAACGCAAGCCTCTTCTTGTGTTTGCCCGGGCGGCTGACCAATTCCTTCTTCTTGAATTCTGAGGTGGGGCTGACCAGCAGCGCGTAGTAGCCCTTCTCGTTCATGCGAAAGACGAGGCCCGCGGCGGGATGCACCGGATGCGAGAATTGCGCGCGACCATTGGAAGGGCGCGGCTGATTGAATACGGCTTTCATATCCGCCGACGCGCGGAAATTCCACCAGGTCGGCCCCCAGGCGGCGACGACATTGTCTCGGTAGGTGCCGAGCAGAGTCGTCGTTTCGCTGAGGCTGACCGCTCCGGATGCCAGCAGGGGAGCGCCCTCGCCGCCGGCCTGCTCGGCCGTCGACAATTCGTATCCGCCGGGAACGTAGTGGGATTCCGGATGTTGGGGCCAGCCGCTGTCGGGGTTCGAAAAGTCGTCGCGATAGACCGTTCTGCCGCTGGTTTTCGTCAGGTGCGCCTCGTACGAATACGGATGAAACATCGGCGAAACGGCGCATGTCCCGTACACAAAATGGACGATGTCCGCTGAATCCGGACTCCCGACGAGGAAGCCGCTCGCCAGCACGCGCGCGCCGCTGCGGTCCACTTTGACGTCGATCCTGCGCAGTTTGGGCGAAGTTTTCGGCGGGTAGTACGCGAGCGTGTATTCCGACTCCAACAGATTTGAAACCGCTTTCAGCGCATCCTGCAATCCGTTTTCCGACTTCGGAATGAACGTCTGCGCGCCCGCTTCCTTCGCCAGCCGGCTGAAGACGACATCGGGGTTGTCGATGTCATGGCCCGTCACGAGCGTGACCTTCGGCTGGCTGTGATTGAAGGCGCGGAACTCGGGGCGGCTGGGGAATCCGATCAGGAACAGTTGAGCGCGCTGCGAGCGCACCAGATCGATCAGCTGATCGAGGCTGATCCGGCTGTGCTCGTCAATCCCGTCGGTGATCACGACGATGGCTTGGCGCGGATTGGCGGAGTTCCGCAGATGGCAGATCGCGCCGGCAATCGCGTCGTACACCGCCGACCCGGTCCCGCCCGCGCCCGCGATGTTCAGTGGACCCGCATTCGAAAGCTGCTTTTGCGTGATGCGCTCGAAACGCCCCGTCCATTCCGTGAAATCCATGGCCCAGATTTCATCTCCGGGCCGGGCGATGCGCATGAAGCGCGCGGCAATTTCCTCCGCCGACCCCAGGCGGGCTTTGCGCACCATCGAGCTGGATGAATCAACCAGCACGGCAACGGTAACCGGGCCATTTCCCGCATCGAAAAACGCAATCTTCTGCGGGCGGCCATCTTCGCGAACGCTAAAATCGTTCGCCGTGAGTCCGCGGATGTTGTTTCCGCGTTTGTCTTTCACTTGAACGCTGACCGTCTGCAGATCGACTTCGGAGCGTATGACGGGCGCGCCCGATTGCAGCGGGGCGGAGGCTTGCGCGCAGGGAGAATCGCCGCCGAAGGCAGGTGAGGGCGAAGCGGCCGCGATTGCTGAAATGCCGAAGCAGATCGCGATCAGAGCGCATCGGGCCGAGGAAAGGCGCGGCAACACGGAGAACCTCTTGCGTTACAGCCGACGCCGGGAATTGTACAACTCGCGGCAGTGTCACGCCACGAATCGAACAAGCAAAGCCAGAGGAAACGGGAAGAGCAGACCATAGTCTCGGCGCCGAAAATTGTTCATGCGGACATTCGCAGGATAGCGGGAAAGAACCGCTCGCGCCGATTCTCCCGGCCGGGGCGATGGGCAGTCAGGATTTGAACGGGGGCGCGATTTTGTTATAGTCACTCTCACATTTTGCGCGGCCCAGCGTAGGGAAGAGGGCCCGGCAAATCGAGGAGAAGTGGGACCGATGGCGACTGCCAGCACATCCCGCGCTGCGGCACGTTACAAGGCGGCGGCGAAGCGCGAGGCGCCGGGGCTGCGCGAACGCAAGAAGGCGCGGCTGCGGCAGCGTATCATCGATACGTCGATCCGGCTGTTTCGCCGGCGAGGCTACGAAAAGACGCGCGTGGACGACATTGTGCGCGTCCTGGAAATCAGCCAGCCCACTTTTTTTCGCTATTTTCCCAGCAAAGACGCGGTTCTGCGCGAAGTCGGGCGCCGGGGCTTCGCCTGCATCAAGGAACACCTGGAGACCGAGCTATCGAACGACGCTTCCACCGCCGAGCGCTTACGGCGGATGTATCGCGGGATGGCGCGCGAGGTCGCGTCCGACCGCCCGCTGTGGCGCGCGGTGGTGCTCTCGGGCGCCATGGACCCGGTGCGCTCGCCGGAAATGCGCCGACCCGAGGAGATCGCGGTCAGCCTGCTGCGCGAAATCCTGGCGGAAGGGCAGAAGCGCGGCGAAATCACGCGCGAGTTTCCTTTGTCGCATCTCGCCGAATTCATGGAGGCGCTGTACACCACGGTGGTGCGCCGCTGGGCCATCGACCTGACGGGCCCGCACGATCTGAGGGAACGCGTGGCCAGCGCGGTGGAATTCTTTGTGCGCAGCGCGCAACCCTAAGCCTTCATCTGTGCCGCTTCGTTGACATCCATGCGAGCCGCTGTCCTGCACGAATTCAAAACTCCGCTATCGCTGGAAGAAGTGGCGCGCCCCAAGCCTGCCGCGGATGAAGTCCTGATCGAAGTAGAGGCGTGCGGGGTGTGCCATTCCGACGTGCACGTTGCGGACGGCGACTGGGCGCAGCTGGCGCGGATCGTCAAGAAGCCGCTGATTCTGGGCCATGAGATTGCGGGGCGCGTGGTGGAGCGAGGCGAGGCGGTGCGAGATCTTCAGCTGGGAGATCGCGTGGGCGTTCCGTGGATCCACCGCACGTGCGGGGAGTGCGAGTTCTGCCGCGAAGGAAACGAAAATCTTTGCGTGAAGCAGCAAATCACGGGCGTGACGGTCGATGGCGGCTACGCGGAATTGATCAAAGCGCCGGCAAGCCACGCGCTGCCGATCCCCGACGGCCTCTCGTCTGCTGAAGCTGCGCCGCTGTTTTGCGCGGGCGTGACCGTGTATCGCGCGCTGCGGCAGGCGCGCGTTTCCGCGGGGCAGCGCCTGGCGGTGTTCGGCATCGGCGGCCTGGGACATCTTGCGGTGCAGATCGGGCGCGCGTTCGGCGCGGAAGTCACAGCGATCGACATCGCGGACGAGAAACTGGCGCTGGCGAAGGAATTGGGCGCGTCGCGGATGCTGAACGCGCGGTCCGCGGACGTCGTCAAGGCCCTGCGCAGCGACGGCGGCGCTCACACCGCAATCGTGACTTCGGCGGCCAAGCCGGCCTACGACATGGCCTTCTATTGCGTGCGCCCAACCGGGACGCTTCTTGCCGTCGGCCTGCCGGCCGAAAACATCTGCTTTCCTCCCATCCTGATGGCCGCCATCGAGATCCGCATTCACGCCAGCGCAGTGGGAACGCGCCAGGAAATACGCGAGGTGCTCGCCATGGCTGCCGCCGGAAAGCTGCGCTGCCAGACGGTGCGCCGGCCGCTCAGCGAGGTGAACGCGGTGCTGGACGATCTGCGCCAAGGCCGAATTTCGGGGCGCGCCGTGCTGACCGCGCGATGATTTCACAGAAACTGTGAATCGCTCCTCTTTCCTCCTTCCTTCTGCGACCTTCCTTCTGCGATCTTGACGTTAGTCGCTCTAATGTGATACTGACTCTCACAATTGCTTGGGGCCGCCGGCCGGTCTTGCCGATGGAACCGGCGGCTGGGAGTTTTGGGTTTCACCGGGGCTTTTGCGAGCCAGGCACATGTCGTCCGGGGGGACGGCGATGTCGCTTTCATGCGAGCTGCAGTACCGGGTGGATACTTCAGCAGACGGGGGTATCGGGCGGCTGCTCGTCGCCTGCGCTCGCGCGCGCCTGATTGAGCTCCGCTGCGCGGAGAACCGCCCGCGGCGCATTCCCTTCGCGAAACTACGAACCTCGCCTGCTGCATGGCTCACCTTCGCCCGTCCACAGCGCGGAAAAATCACACAGCCACAAGGAGGCCATATGAGGTTGACGCACGGGATGGCATGCCTGGTTCTCTGCCTGTTATTGGCGGCTGGGGCGCGCGCGCAGGGCGTCGGCGCCTCGGGAAACATCAGCGGGACGGTGCTCGATCCCAGCGGTGCCGTGATTCCGAAGGCCAGCGTCACCGCGGTGGCGACCGCGACGGGAGCGACCTACAACGGCGTGGCCGACGCTTCCGGGCAATATCGTTTCGTCGGCCTGCCGCCGGCAACGTACGCGGTGACCGTACGAGTGGCCGGTTTTCAAACGCAGACGCAGCAGGGGGTGCCGGTGACCCTGGGCGAAACGACGTTCGTCAACTTCCATTTGAAGCTGGCGGCCGCAGGGCAAGCCGTGGAGATTACAGCGCAACCGGTGGGGATCGACACCGTGCGCGGAAGTCAGGCGAATACGGTGAGCCAGCAATACATCAGCAATTTGCCCATCGACCGCCGCGACTATCTGTCGTTCACGCTGCTGCTTCCGGGCGTGTCGAATTCAACGCGGCTGGCGGACGACCAGGATTTTCGAGTGAAGCAGACGCCGCAGAGCGGCCTTTCGTTCTACGGAAGCAACGGGCGCGGCAACAGCATCACGGTGGACGGCGGCGAGGATGGAGACGATGCCGGAGGCGTGCGGCCGACCGTCAGCCAGGACGCGGTGGCGGAGTTTCAGGTGAACCGCAGCGACTACTCCGCCGACCTGGGCGGGGCCAGCGGCGGATCGATCAACATCGTGACCAAGGGCGGCACCAACCAGTTCCATGGCGGCCTGTTCGGTTTCTTTCGAAATCATGCGATGGACGCGCAGGATCCCTTCGCGTTCAGCCAGGCGCTGCAGCCGGGCCAGGTCTTCAATTTCCTGGCGCCCGACAGCCAGGCCGTGCCCATCAAGAATTCGCTTCAGCGCTACCAATTCGGCGGCAACGCGGGAGGACCGATCCAGAAGAACAGGACTTTCATCTTCGGAGCGTTCGAGGGTTTGCGCCAGGACTCGCAAAGCGCCGTCCCGCTCTTGCTGAATACCAGCATTCTGCGTCCCACTGCGGCGCAGCAGGCCGTGATCGATACTTTGGCTGGGGAAGGGAACACGCAGGTCAGCTGTTTTAACGGCGCGCCCATGCAGAGCGCGACGTCGTGCGCGGCCGACCTGACCGCAGGCCTGACCGTAAGCCAGTTGACCGGCCTCTCCGCGGGCCAGAACGCCATCAAAAGTTTTCTGGTGGACCAGCTGGAATCCAACGGCGGGCTGTTCAGCTACAACACGCGCGATTATCTGGCTTCGGTGCGCCTGGACCATCGCATCAGCGATGCGGATCAGTTGACGCTGACCTACCGGTTTGCCCACGACCTGGAAGAAAATCCCGACGTGCAATCGCTCACCGGTTTCTCCGCGGGCAGCTCCGTGCACCTTTACGACAACACCATTCTGGGCGCCTGGTATCACCAGTTCAGCCCGGAAACGCAAAACGAGTTGCTCGCGCAGTGGGATTACGAAAGCTTCAACGTGATTCCGAACGAGCCGGGCGAGGTGGGCCTGCAAATTCCGGGTTTCGCCAACAACCTGGGAACGAATATCTTCCTGCCCAGCCTGACCATTCTGCGGCGCTACGAATTCGACGACAACGTCACCATCACGCGCGGCCATCACACCTTCAAGTTTGGCGGCTCGGAGATCCTGCGCGGCAATCACACCGAGTCCCATACCTTTTTCCCCGGACGCTTCGTGTTCGGGTCTTTGCCCGCGTTTCTGATCAGCCCGCAGCTGGCGAATACGACCATCGATCCGCTGCAGTCTGCTTCCTTCGGCCTGCCTCAGATTTATCAACAGGGCTTTGGGAATGCCGATTATCCGGCCTACACGCGGCCGCTGACCGCGCTGTTCGTGCAGGACTCCTGGAACGTGACCTCGAATTTTACGTTGAACTACGGCGTGCGCTACGAACTCGACAACCAATTCAATCCCCTGAGCACGTACTACAAAGATGTCGCGCCTCGCGTATCGTTCGCCTGGGATCCCTTCAACGATCACAAGACCGTGGTGCGCGCGGGCTACGGAATTTTCTATGGCTTGATCGACGCGCAGATTCCGCAAGTCGATTTGAGCCTGGGCGTGCTGAACGCGAACCGCACGGCCGTCGAAAACCAGCACAATACGTCGCAGGTTCCCGACCAGGTGCAGAATCTGGCGGCCACGTGCGGAATTGGCGTGACCGCCTTCGGGCCGGCCGGCGTCATCGTTCCCGGCAGCGGCAGCAGTCCCTGCAACCGCTACATTTCGATCTACGTCGATCCGCTCACGCCGACGCCCTTGCCTTTCCTGCAGACCTCGGCGCAAGTCTTTCAGGGGCTCTTCGCGCAGGGACTGATTCAGTGCACCACGCCGGCCGCCGGGAATTCGGCCTGCATCACACCCGCGGACGTCGCGCCCTACGGCATCTTCGCGCAGAACAGCGGGCAGATTTCTCCGCTGACCGTCATTTTCAGCAACCCGCCGAATTACCGGACTCCCTATTCCGAGCAGGCCTCGGTGGGCATCGAACGGGAGATCACTTCCAGCTTTTCCGCGGGGATCAGCGGAATTTATTCACACACGCTGCATCTTCCGGTGGCGCTCGACACGAATCTGCTGCCCAGCACGCCGATGAGCACGGTCACGCTGGCCAACGGCAAGACCGTTTCCTACCGCAACTGGAATACCTCGCCGGCCACCGATCCTCTGGGCGGGACGGGGGGCTTGCCGTGCGCGCCCAACCCGTTCGCCTGTTTCGTCAATCCGCTGATCATCCAGAACAACCAGTACACGGCGGCGGCGTCAGCGCTGTACGAAGGCTTGATTTTCCAGATGAACAAACGCTTCGGCAACCGCTTCGCGCTGTTCGGAAATTACACGTTCAGCAAGGCCTTCGACACTTCCACCGATTTCAATTCCGATTACGGCCCTCAGGACCCGACCAACCTTGCTCTTGACCGCGGCCTTTCCGCGTTTGACGAGCGCCATAAGGTGGTCCTCGCGGGAGTGTTCGAAAGCCCCTGGCCGCAGAACCCCATCCTCTCGGGCTTTGAGCTGTCTCCCATCTTCATGTATCACAGCGGACATCCTTTCAATCTGCTGGCGGGCGGCGAAGTGAACGGCGACAATCACACGACCAACGAACGCCCCATCGGTGCGCCGCGCGACACGGGACTCGGGCCGAGTTATACGGATTTCGATATGCGTTTGAGCTGGAAGCACAAGTTGGGCGAGAATGCGGGAGTCGAATTCACGGCCGAAGGGTTCAACATCGCCAATCACACGAATTACGCCAGCGTGAACAACGAGGTCAGCCCGTTGTTTGGTTTTCAGCCCGGCTTCAGCACGTTCAACGTGCACGGAATCGTGCCGAACTTCACGTCCATTACGCCCAGCACGCCGCTCGCGTTCACTTCCGATTTCCCCAAGCGCGAAATCCAGCTGGGCGTCCGGCTGACGTTTTGAGGCGGCCGTTGGGGATCGAGCGTCTCCCGCGGGTTTGCGGGGAACGCAGGCCTTCGTTCCATCGTTCGGGAGGAACTCACACAGGATGAATCTGCCGCTGACTCCAATTCGCTTCCTGCGCTACGCGGAGCAACAGTATCCCGCGAGCACGGCGGTGGTGTGCGGCGGCGAGCGGTTCACCTACGCGCAGTTCGCCGGCCGCGCCGCGCGCCTGGCCGGAGCCTTGCGCCGGCTCGGCATCCAGCCGGGCGACCGCGTCGCTTTCCTCAGCACGAACTGCCATCGTTTGCTGGAAGCCTATTACGGCGTTCTCGAAGCGGGCGCCATTCTTCTCCCGTTGAACATCCGCCTGGCGGCGGCAGAGCTGGCGTACGTGCTGAACGATTCGGGCGCCAAGGCGCTGTTTCTGCAGAATCAATTCGCGCCGCTCGTCGATTCGTTCCGCAGCGATCTTTCTTCGGTCGAGTCCTTTCATCTGCTCGACGCCGCGCCGCAAGCCGCATGGCTTTCGCCTGGCAATTACGACTCGCTTCTCGCGCAGGCGGAGCCGTTTCGCGCCGATATAACCGGCTTCGACGAGAACGCGGTCGCCGAGCTTTTCTACACCAGCGGGACCAGCGCCAATCCCAAAGGCGTGATGCTGACGCACCGCAACGTCTACCTACATGCGCTGCAGGCTTCGCTGGCGCTGCACACGGACGTCGGCTCCGTCGAGCTGCACACGATTCCGCTGTTTCACGCGAATGGATGGGGCGTCGCACACTTCCTGACGCTTCTGGGCGGGAAGCACGTGATGGTGCCGCGCTTCGATCCGCCGGAAGTGTTTCGCCTGATCCAGCAGGAACGCGCGGAATTTTGCAGCCTGGTGCCCACCATGGCGGTGGCCCTGGTGAACTGCCCGGAGCGCACGAAGTACGACTTGAGCAGCCTGAAGCGCATCACCATCGGCGGCGCCGCTTCCTCGCCCACCCTGGTGGGCGAAGTCGAAGAAAAGCTCGGGTGCACCTGCTTTTCCGGCTACGGGCTTACCGAGACCTCGCCCGTCCTGACGATCTCGCCCATGAAGCCGGGGCTGGATTGGGCGGGCGAAGAGCGGTTCGCGCGCCAGGCCAGCACCGGCTACGCGGTTCCCGGCGTGGAAATCCGTGTGGTGGACGCGCACGGCAACGACGTGCCGCGCGATGGCCGGTGCGTCGGTGAAATCATCGCGCGCGGCGACGGCGTCATGCTCGGATATTGGCGTAAGCCGGAAGATTCCGCGGAGGTTCTGCGCGGCGGATGGTTCCACACCGGCGATATGGCCGCCTGGAACGAGCAGGGCTACGTGCTGATCGTTGACCGCCTGAAAGACATCATCGTCACCGGCGGCGAAAACGTTTCTTCGCTGGAAGTCGAGAAAGCGCTCAGCGCGCATCCCGCCGTTCTGGAGGTGGCGGTGATTCCCGCGCCGGACAGCCGATGGGGCGAGGTTCCCAAGGCGCTGGCTGTATTGAAGCCCGGCGCGCGCGCGAGCGAAGCGGAGCTGCTCGAATTCTGCCGCTCGCGCCTGAGCCACTACAAGTGCCCGCGGTCGATTGAATTTCTCGATGCGCTGCCCAAGACCGGCACTGGAAAAATTCTGAAGCGCGAGCTGCGCAAAAAATACGCGCAGCCCGAAAATCCGGCGGATTCGCCCGAAAGCCGGCGAAAGGCGTCGTCGATCTAGCGCGAGCCCAAGGAGCCGCGGAATGGACCTGAATCTCAGCGCCGAAGAACTCGCATTCCGCAACGAATTCCGCGCCTGGCTGGAAGCGAACGTTCCGCGCGACTGGCCCGAGTGGCGCGAGAAACCCCTCGAGGAAACTTTTCCCTACCTGCGCGCGTGGCAGCGCAAATTGCATGAGGGCGGATGGGCGGCGGTTTCCTGGCCCAGGGAATACGGCGGGCGGAGCGCGACTCTGATGCAGCAAGCCATTTTCTGGGAGGAAATGGCGCGCGTCGAAGCCCCGCCCATGGCCAACGCGCTGGGCCTGGGGCTGATCGGCCCGACCATCATCGCCTACGGCACTGACGAGCAGAAGAAGCGATTCGTTCCCAAAATTCTGAGCGCGGAAGAAATCTGGTGCCAGGGATTCTCCGAGCCGAATGCGGGGTCCGATCTTGCCGGCCTGCAGACCGAAGCGCGCCTGGAAGGGAAGCATTACATCGTCAACGGGCAAAAGGTGTGGACCAGTTACGGCTGGGTGGGGGACTGGTGCGAGCTGGTGGTGCGCACCGATGCGGACGTGCCCAAGCACAAAGGGCTCACCGTTCTGCTGGTGGACATGAAATCGCCGGGCGTGGAAGTGCGGCCGCTGCGGCAGATGACCGGCGAAAGCGAATTCAACGAGCTGTTCTTTCGCGACGTGCGCGTTCCGGCGGAAAACGTGCTGGGCCGGGTGAACGACGGCTGGAATGTGGCGATCAGCACGCTCATGCACGAGCGCGGCTCCTACGGCGCGCGGCTGCATCTCCTCTTCAAGCGCAATATCAACCGGCTGATCGAGCTTTCCCGCCAAGTCCGGCGCGACGGATGCCCCGCTTCGAAGGATCCGCTGGTGCGGCAGAAGCTCGCCCAGTGCTACGCCGAAATTGAAATCATGCGCCTGAACCAACTGCGCGCGTTCAGCCGCATCACGGCCACGGGCGTTCCCGGGCCGGAAGGGTCGATCCAGAAAATTTTCTGGAGCGAATTGAATCAACGCGTGCAGCAAGTCGCGCAGGAGCTGCTCGGTCCCTATGGCCAGCTGTTGGCGGACGACCGGCGCGCCGTCGACCACGGCCTGTGGTCCTACGGCTACCTGCGCGCGCGCGGGAACACCATCGAGGCCGGCACTTCCGAAGTGCAGCGCAACATCATCGGCCATTTTGTGCTTGGGCTGCCGCGAAGCTACTGAAGGAGAGGACATGGAGTTCGGGCTCAACGAAACGCAGCGCCTGCTGAGAGAGAATGCACGCAAGTTTCTTACCGCCGAATGCCCCATGAAGGAAGTTCGGCGGCTGATGGAAACGCCCACGGCTCATGACGCCGCGTTGTGGTCCAGTTTGGCGGCGCAAGGCTACACCGGAATCCTGTTTCCGGAGGAATATGACGGCGCAGGCCTGGGCAAAGTCGAAATGGCGCTGTTCGCGGAAGAGGCGGGCCGCGCGCTGTTGCCGGGCCCGTTCTTCTCGACGGTAGCCCTCGCGGGCGCCGTTCTGAACGAGTGCGCGAGCACGGAACAGAAGAGAAAGTTTCTTGCGCCGATCTGCCGCGGCGAGGTTTGCTCCACCGTCGCGTTTCTTGAGTCCGGCGCCAGTTGGAATCCTGGAGAC
>JBJKQB010000094.1:0-21101 GCA_046705825.1 Candidatus Acidiferrales bacterium | reverse complement strand
CCCACTTTGGAGGATTTCTGATGAGTCTGACGCCGAGCACGCCCACGCCTGAAATGCCTGAGGAACCGCGTGGCCCCGAGATTTCTCCGCTGCCCCGCTGGGTAGTGGTCCTTTTCGTGGTCGCCTTCGGATTGCTGGGCTATTTGGTGTACGCCAGCTATTCCCAGCGGCAGGAACTGCAGAAGACGCTCGCCGTTGCGAACCAGAGGGCGCAGGCGCTGGCCGGGGAACTGGACAAGACGAATTCGCGCATCGCGGATTTGAAAGGGCAGATGGACGTCACGGCGCAAAAGCTCGGTTTGACCGAGGATGAACTGGCGCGCGCCCGCAGCCTGGCGCAGACCATCCGGAGGCGCCAGCAGGAAAGCGATGCGACTTTCCGGAAACAGCTGGGCGGGTTCCAGCAGGATACCGCGACGAAATTCGGGCAGGTGTCCACCGACCTCAGCAACACCAAGACCGATCTTTCCGCCACCAAGGCCGACCTGGAAGCGACGAAGAACAAGCTGCAGACCACCATCGGGGACCTGGGTGTGCAAAGCGGCTTGATCGCGCGGAATCACGGTGAAGTCGAGGAACTGAAGCGGCTGGGAGAGCGCGACATTTTCGAGTTCGACCTGGGCAAGACGAAGAAGCCGCAGCACGTCGGTCCGATTCTGATACAGTTCCGCAAATTCGACGCGAAGCATTACCGCTACACCATGAACGTGGTGGTAGACGACAAGAAGATCGAGAAGAAGGACAAGACCATCGGAGAGCCCGTGCAGTTCTACGTCCGCGGAGCGCGCGTGCCGTACGAAATCGTGGTCTTCGATCTGAACAAGAAAGAGGCCAAGGGCTATCTGAGCACGCCGAAGTCGCTGAGCCCGCCGGCGGCTTCCGCCCCGGCCGGGCAGCCGGGCAGCAATCGATAGCGCGAGCGCACGCAGCGCCCGTTGCTGTTGCCTGATAATCCTCATCCGTACGAGATTCCGGGAGCGCCGACGCGCGTACGTGTGTATGTTTGTGCGGGATGGTTATCACAGATAAGAACTCCTGCGCGTCTGGCAGGCGGACGTTGCGGTGAATCGCACCTCGCCAAAGTTTCTCTTTTCGGGCGTTTGCATCCTGCTCTCTGCCGCCGGCGCCGTGTGCCCCGCATTCGGTCAGACAGCGCCCGAACCCGCCGCCGCGCAGGCCCTGGAAACAAAAACCGAGCTGGTAAAACTGGATGTCACGGTTCTGGATGACAAGGGCAATTTTGTCGACGGGTTGAAGCAGGACGATTTTCGCGTTTTCGATGACGGGGTCGAGCGCCCGATCATTTTTTTCGCTCCTGTGACGGCTGCGGCGAAAGTGGTGGTCGTGCTGGAGACGAGCCCCGCAGTCTACTTGTTCAGGAACGAGCACCTTGCGGCGGCCTACGCCCTGGTCAATGGGCTTGGGGCGGACGACGAGGTCGCGCTGGTGACGTATTCCGACACGCCGCGCGAGATCGTTCCGTTCACGACGAACAAAGCGCGGCTGCTGAACGCGCTGGGCAACGTGCAGTACATGATGGGCTCAGCCGCTCTGAATCTCTATTACACGGTTTCGGATGTGGTTCACGGGTTGTCACAATATCCCGGCAAGAAGGCGATCATCTTGCTGACCACGGGACTGGATTCAGCGCCGCCCGCGCAGTGGCAGGAGTTAAAGCAGAGACTGCGCGGCAGCGATGTGCTGATTTTCTCTGTGGGGCTGCTCGGGCCGCTGTCCAACGCCAAGAGGGTAAAGCAAAAGCACTCGAAGAAAATTTCCGGGGCCGAGGCCTTTGATTCCGGGAATTTCGCAGGCGCGCCCACGCTGGAAAAAGCCGAGCAAGCGCTGCAGTCGCTTTCGAGCATGACGGGAGGACGCGCCTATTTTCCGGAATCAGGGGCAGCCTTCGCTCCGGCCTATCGTCAAATCGCGGCCTGCCTGCGGCACGAATATGTGGTTGGAGTCGCGCCGGAACACGACGGCGCATTTCACAACCTGAGGGTGCAAATCGCCGGCCAGGAAGGCACGGCGCCCGGCAAGAAGAGTCACAAAAAGAAGAAAGGCAAACAGCCGGAGTACAGCCTGTCGTTTCGCGAAGGATACGTGGCCCCTGGGCCATGAAGCGCAGTTCCCTGCCGCACAACCAAACCTCCGCTCACAGACTCTCTGCATCGTATAATCCCGATTCGCTTCCTGGGAGGATGAATGGCGCAGAGAGGGCTGTGTGTCACGTTTCTGACAGTTTTCGCAGTGGCCTGGATGGCGCAAGCCGGGGGTCAGAGCAAGAAGAAGCCGGGCGCAAGCGAAGCGAAAAGTGCGGTCAGCGCAGCTTCGCCGTATGGTCCGCGGTTTACGTTTGGCGGAAACGCCGCGGAGGTGCCGGCCACGTTCAACGAGGAGTTGATCTTCTTTCCGGTGAACATCAACGGGAGCCAGCCTTCGCTCTTCTTGGTGGACACGACCGCCAGTGAGACTTCGATCGATCCGAAGCGGGCTCAGGAGCTTGGACTCAGCCCGAATCAGCCGGACGCCTTGGTCCTGCCTGGCGTGACGTTCCCGTTGAGCGCGCTGCCCGAGATCGGGCGTGCCGACTTCTCCGCCGATACGGGACGGCCGTACCAGGGAACCATCGGGAACGATCTCCTTTCGCGGGCCGTGGTGGCCATTGACTACGCGCGCGAAACAGTACGGATCTTCGATCCGAGCAGCTACAAATACACCGGGAACGGCAGCATTTTGCCGCTGAGCATGCGCGACGGCATGCCTGTGATTCGCGCCAGGTTCTCTACGCCCAAGGGAAAGCAGGTGGAGGCCGACTTCGGAATCGACACCGCTGTGATTGCCGGCGTCGTAATCTCGCAGAAATTCTCCGACGCGCACCACACGTTTCCCAAGAAAGGCAAGACCGCACAAGGATTCGATCCGCAATTGACCGGCGGGGAGAACGTTTCGCTGTTCCGGCTGCGCTACTTCAAGATCGGGAAATCGGCCGCAGACAACCCCATCGCCGAACTGTCATCCTCGAAGAAGGCCGGGACAGGCGACCCGACGCTCGCCGGAGTGATTGGCGGGCGCTTGCTGCGCCGCTTCAACGTCGTTTTCGATTACCCGCACAAGCAGATCATGTTCGAGGCCAACGAGAATTTCACGAATTATGATGAAGAGGATAAGAGCGGCATTGCGCTGATCGCCTCAGGACCGGGGCTGAAGACGCTGGAAGTCGCGCACGTGATCCCGCACAGCCCGGGCGCGGATGCGGGGATTCAGGCCGGCGATGTCATCGAGGGAATAGACGGCGAGGCGGCCGCGGACATCAGCCTGGCTTCAGCGCGGGAAATGTTCCGGCAAGTAGGCTACAAATACAAACTTCTGGTGCAGCACGGCGGGCAAACCAAGGAAGTGACCCTCCAGACGCAACGCCTGTTATAGAGAAAAGAAAAGCGGGATCAGAGCGTCCCCACGTTGGCGGCGGCCACGCTGTCGCGCGTCGTATTCTTCACCAGATACATGGCCTCGTCGGCCAGGTGCAGCAGTTCCGTCTTGGTGCGGGAATCGGTGGGATAGGACGCCACACCGACGCTGGCCGTGACATTCACGTTCAGGTTCGGGTCCTTCAGCCATACCGTTTCGCGGATGAGCTTGTGCAGGCGGCGGGCCACGCCGATGGCATTTTCTTTTGAGGTTTGCGGCAGAAGCACCACGAATTCGTCCCCGCCGTAGCGAAAGGCCAGATCGATCAGGCGGCACTTGTCCTTGATGGCCTGTCCGATCTCGCCCAGCAGCTTCGATCCCATCAAATGGCCGTAGGTGTCGTTCACGTTCTTGAAATGGTCGAGGTCGATGAAGATCAGCGAGAACTCGAAGGCGTAACGGTGGGAGCGATAAATCTCGGTGTCGAGCATGAAATTGAGATGGCGGGCGTTATAGAGAGTGGTGCAATCGTCGGTGATGGTGAGTTCGTGGATGCGCTGCACGTGGCGCGCGTTTTCAATGGCGATGGCGGCATAGTCGGCAAGGGCCTCAAGGAAAGCCAGATCGCGCTGGCTGAAGCCATCCGCGCCAAAGCAATTGATCAGCTCGATTACGCCCAGACACTGGTCGCGAAAGCGCACGGGGACGGCCACGATCGAGCGCGTCTCCATTTTGGTTTGCTCGTCGACCTGGGCGAAAAACCGGGAATCCTTGCTGGTGTCGGGCACGACGACCACTTCGCCGGTCTGCGCGACCCAGCCCGCCACGCCCTGGCCCAGCTTGATGCGGACGTCGCGCAGGGCCTCCGCGCCCTTGCCGGTTGCAATCTGAAAATACAGCTCGCCCTTCTCCGCGTTCATCAGGAGCAGCGACCAAGTATCGGGCCGCAGCACCTCGTTGATCTTCTCCATGATGGTGCGCAGAACCTGATCGAGCTGCAAAGAGGAGGTGAGCGCCTTGCCCAATTCGTGGAAGACAGCGACCTCGCTGCCTTCCGGGATGTCCAGGCTGACAGACGGACTCCGGCGGCGCTCCACACCGTCGAAGGACTTGGCGGCGGCTCTGCGCACCGGGGTCGCGGCGCCCTGCGCGCCCGGGTCTTGGGATTCAGGGGGCAACATCGGCATTATAGGAACCGATGCGGCGCGCTGCAACGGTTGTTGAAAACGGCTTGCCGAAAGTTGAATAGGGCAGCCTGGCCGGCCCAAGCCTGAAAGTCACGGATTTTGGTTCCCCCAGGCGTCCAAGTTCGGCGTGCAGGCAGGATTGACACTCTTTCAGCCCGCGCCTATATTTTTTCGCGATGGCATCCACATCACCCTTTGGAGAACACCTGCGCCGGGAGCGCGAGATGCGCGGGGTTTCCCTGGAAGAGATCTCCTCGGCGACGCGGATCAGCACGCGTTTCCTTACCGCCATTGAAAGCGGGCACTGGGAGGAACTGCCCGGGGGCGCCTTCAATCGCGGATTTATCCGTTCGGCTTCACGTTACCTCGGGCTGGATGAAGATGGCATGGTGGCGGAATATGCGCTGGAGACCAGTGCCAACGGAAGCACGCACGCGGAAATACGCCCGGCGCACAGCGGACGCGACTGGAAACGGCTCGCTATCGCTGCCGGAGTTCTGATCCTTCTCCTGGCGGGACTGTGGTTCGCCGGAACGAGAATCGTCAACGGGATCCGCGCGCGGCGAGGAGCCCTGGCGCAGCCGACCGTAGTTCGCAGCACGGCCGGCAACCAGACTCCCGCCACGCCAGCGGCCGCCCCGCTGCAGTTGATTGTCCGCGGAACGCAGACGGCAAAACTCAGCGTGATCGCGGATGGCAAGGTTGTGGCGGACGATTTGATTCAGCGGGGGCAGGAACAGCACTTCAGCGCCAACAAGAATTTCCGGGTTTCCGCAAGCGACTCTTCCGCCGTACAGCTTGAACTAAATGGACACGCGCTCCCGCAAATTGGCCTCTCCCACTCGCCGGGAACGATTACACTTTCAGCGAAAGACCTGAAATCTTCCGCTGGGGGAAACCATTAGTTCCGAACTCCGCGACGCGGTCCGAAACAGCCGAGTCCGTCCAGAGCAAAAGATGGCCATCTGTGCGGGGGGAATCGAGGGCGCGCCTGAAGAACGCGCCGAGCTGCTCGCCATCCTGAGCACCGATTCCGACCCCGCCATTGCCGAACGGGCGCGGCATGCGGCTCTGGCGCAGCCGCTGCCGTTGTATCTTGCCGCGCTTTCCCATCCGGACGCTGATGCGCACCTGTTCGCCTATTGCGCGGAAAATCTGGGAGACAAGCCGGGGATCGCCGATGCCATGGCGAAAAACCACAACTGCACGCCTTCGCTGCTGGTGCGTGTAGCGGCGCACCTGAGCAGCGAAGGAATCCAGGCCCTGCTCGATAACCTCACCTGGCTGGAACACGATCCGCAGCTGATCCACGCGCTGCGCAAGTCGACGGTGGCCACACCCGCGCAGCGCGAAATGCTGGATGAGATGCAGAAGGGCCCGCTCTCCGAAAAAGAACTGGAGGAAACCGCGGAAGCGGAACCCGATCCGGTAAAGCGGAAAACGCTGGTGCAGAGGCTCGCGTTCATGACCGTGGTGCAGCGGTTGACGCTGGCGCTGAAAGGCGGGCGCGAGGAGCGCATGCTGCTGATCCGCGACCCCAACAAGCTGGTGCAGAAATCGGTGCTGCAGTCGCCGCGGCTGACGGAAACGGAAGTGGAGAGCTTCGCCGCCATGGCCAACATTTCGACCGAAGTATTGCGGGTCATTTCGCTGAATCGCTTGTTTATGAAGAATTACGCGATTGTAAAAAATCTGGTTTTCAATCCCAAGACTCCGCTGGACATCTCGCTGCATTTGTTCCCGAGGCTTAACGCGACCGACCTGGTCAAACTGGGCGCGAACAAAAACGTGCCGGACACTGTGCGGTCGGCAGCGCAGAAACTCCATCGCAAACGCAAGATGGGCGGGCAGGAGTCTTAGCCCGATCCTCTTCATCCTGGCGAATGCCGGGGTGAATCGATTGCATCCAAAAAATCAATCAGCGGGACCGGGGCGAGAAACCGGAGCCGCAGTGGGGCGGGTGTATAGTATTCGGGAACTGGTTCGCCTCGAAGCGCAGCTCCGTAGTGTGACGTCCGGCCATCGATGGCCGCCCGTTCGGACCCGTTTGGGAGAATCGTTCGAGAACCATGAAAAAGCCATTGTGCGTCATGAAATTCGGAGGGACGTCGGTGGGGGACGCCGTCTGCATCCAGCGCGTGGCGCAGATCGTGCGCGAAGCCTCGCGCGAGTGCGCGATTGCGGTGGTCGTGTCCGCCATGAAAGGCGTAACCAATCATCTGATCGAGGCGGCCAACCGCGCGGAATCCAGCGACCGCGACCGCGTGGCGCGCATTTTCGAACTGCTTCGCAAGCAACACGCGGAGGCTCTGGCGGCGCTGGTCGGTTCGACCGAGAGGCGCGCGGTTCTGGACGAATCCATGCAAGAGGTTTTCGCCAAGGGGGAGCGGCTGTGCGAAGGCACGTTGCTGCTGCGCGAATTGACGCCGCGGAGCCTCGACGCGATTTGCAGCCTGGGAGAGCAATTGTCGTCGCCGCTGATCGCCGGAACGCTCGAGGAAACAGGGGTGCGCAGCGAAGCGATTGACGGCGCCGAACTGATCGTCACCGACGGGTATCACGGCGCGGCCGCGCCATTGATGGAGCTGACGCGCGAGCGGGCGCAATCCAGGCTTGCACCGCTGCTGGCGCAGGGAATCGTGCCCGTGGTGGCCGGCTTCACCGGAGCAACTCAGCAGGGCGTACTGACTACGCTGGGACGCGGTGGCTCCGATTACTCGGCGACCATCCTGGGCGCGGCGCTCGATTCCGATGAAGTCGTGATCTGGACCGATGTGGACGGCGTGCTCACGGCTGATCCGCGGCTGGTTCCCGAAGCGAGCACCATCCCGGAGATTTCGTATCGCGAAGCCGCGGAACTGGCCTATTTTGGCGCGAAGGTTCTGCATCCGAAGACGATCCGGCCGGTGGTGTCGAAAGGCATCCCCGTTTGGATTCGCAACAGTTTTGCGCCGGAGCGCGCCGGAACGAAAATCACGCCCTCGGGACGCAGCAATGGCGGGGGAGTGAAGGCGCTGACCGCGATCAAGGACGTGGCGTTGATCGCCATCGGCGGTCCGGGAATCGTGGGCTTGCCCGATGTGGTGGGGCGCACTTTTTCGACTACGGCGGAAGTGCGGGCGAATGTGCTGCTGATCTCGCAATCGTCGTCGCAGAATGATATTTGCTTCATCGTGGCTGCATCGGACGCCAAGCAGACGGTCGAGGCGTTGCGCAACGAATTCGCGCAGGACGTGGCGCACGAGAAAGTCGAGCACATCACCGTCGATCCGAGCATCGCGATCATTGCCGTGGTGGGCGAAAAGATGCACGGCACTCCGGGCGTGGCGGGCCGAACGTTCAGCGCGCTGGGGCGCGAAGGAGTGAACATCATCGCCATCGCGCAGGGCTCGTCGGAGTGCAACATCTCCTTTGTGATCGAGGAAAAGCACGTCAAGACCGCGTTGGCGGCCCTGCACCGCGAATTCGGCCTGGGCACGACGGCGACGCGCGAATTGAGCGGAGCTCTCCGAAACTGATGGAGGAAATTGCCAGCGCGGCGAAGAAGGGGACCGGGCACGCCACGCAACGCTGCATCGCGCGGGGCTGCGGCGGCGCTTACGCGCTGACCGATCGCGTTTACGTTTGCCCGCGCTGCGGCGGCCCGCTCGAAATCGAGTTTGCCGCGGGCACGGTGGCGGACGCTGGCGCGTTGCGCGAGAAGTGGCGCGCGCGCGCGGCTTCTGCCGAGCCGAAGGATCGCAGCGGCGTCTGGCGTTATCGCGAGTTGCTGCCGTTTGACCCCGCCGATGCCGTCACTCTTTTTGAAGGCAATACGCCGCTTTATGATGCGCCGCGCTGCGCCGAATACTGTGGCATCGACGCACTGCGGCTGAAGCACCAGGGCTGCAATCCCACCGGATCGTTCAAAGACACAGGAATGACTGTCGCTGTCACTCACGCCGTAATGCTGGGCGCGGAGGCAGCCATCTGCGCGAGCACAGGGAATACCGCGGCGAGCCTGGCCGCCTATTCGGCGCGGGCGCGCCTGAAATGCGCCATCCTGGTGCCGCACGGGCAGATTTCGGCGGCCAAGCTCGCGCAAAGCATGGACTATGGCGCGGCGATTTACGAGATCGAAGGCAATTTCGACGATTGCATGCGGCTGGTCCAGGAACTCGGCGACGATCCCTCGATCTACGTGGCCAATTCGATCAATCCTTTTCGCATCGAAGGCCAGAAGACGGTGGCGTTCGAACTGATGGAGCAATGCGGGTGGCGAGTGCCGGATCACGTAGTGATGCCCGGGGGGAATCTGGGCAACAGCTCGGCATTCGGCAAAGGATTCCGCGAATTGCGCAGCGTGGGTCTGATCGACCGCATTCCAAAACTGCACGTCATCCAAGCGGAGGGCTCGGCTCCGTTTGCGCGCCTGTTTGCGGAGCTGAAGGCGAGCGAAAACGCATCGGAAGTTTTGCCGGAAACCATGGCGATTGAGCCGCGGCCGCGCACGCTGGCGACCGCTATCAAAATCGGCGCGCCGGTTTCATGGAAGAAAAGCCTGCGCGCGGTGTTGCAGTCAGGCGGGGAAGCGATTGCCGTGACGGAGCAGGAAATTGCCGATGCGAAAGCGATGATCGGCCGCGAAGGAATCGGCTGCGAGCCTGCCTCGGCGACCACGGTCGCGGGGATCCGCCGGCTCGCCGCGGCGGGCAGGATTCGGCACGACGAAGATGTCGTTGCGGGGCTCACCGGGCATGTTCTGAAGGATCCCGATTACGTCAGCCGCTATCATCGCGGAGCGCTCTCGCTTGCGGACGATAGCGGGGACGGCAAACTCGAACAGAAGATCGAGGGAGCCTTTCGGAACTATCCCGAACAAGTTGCGGCGAGCAAATCGGCGATTCTCGAAGGCTTGAAAAGCCGCAAACACTGATTCCGTATGGCCACACCCCAGGAGTTCTCGATCGACGTGCGCGTCCCGGCTTCGACGGCGAACCTCGGCGCGGGATTCGACTGCCTGGGACTGGCGCTCGAGCTGTACCTGAATGTGCGCGCCACGGTGCTCTCCACTCCCGGCGCGCGGGCGGTGGCGCGCAGCCGCGGCGTAACCGGCACTTCCGCCCTGCCCAGCACGCCGGACGAAAACCTGATTTTCCGCGCGATGCGCCACGCGGCTGAACGCGAGGGCTTGCGGCTTCCGGTGATTCGGCTGGCGGTTCAAAATGATATTCCCGTGGCCGGCGGACTGGGCAGCAGCGCTGCCGCCACCGTTGCGGGCGTCGTGCTCGGGTTTGCGGTCACGCGGCGCGAGTTCTCGCGGGAAGCTGGATTGCAGTACGCCGCGGAAGTGGAAGGTCACGCCGATAACGTCGCCGCCTCGCTGTTCGGAGGATTGGTCGTGACCTTTGCGCGAGCGGACGGCAGCATCGGAGCGGTGCACAAACGATGGCCCAAAATGATTCGCATCGTGGCCATCACCCCTGATTACACGCTGCAGACGAGCAAATCACGCGGGGTGCTGCCCAAGATGGTCTGCCTCAGCGATGCCGTTCATAACCTTCAGCGCACCGCGCTGTTTATTGCGGCGCTCGAAGAGAGGCGCTACGACATGATCTGGGACGCGATGCAGGACCGCCTGCACCAAGTTTATCGCCAAACATTGATTCCGGGCCTGGAGCAGATTCTGGCCATTCCTCGAATGCCCGGGCTGTTGGGAATTGCGCTCAGCGGCGCCGGGCCGAGCGTGATTGCGCTGGGAACGGACCGCTTCGACTCGATCGGCAGGGAAATCGCGAGCCGGTTCGAGCGCCAGGGAATTCGGGCCTCATTCCGGACATTTGAAGTGGCGCAGGAGGGATTTTCGACCTCTGAAAAGCACCTTCGGCGGCGCTGAACTTTCTTCTGCCGGAAATCGGAAGAAAAAGTTCGGCTAGAGAACCGACGCCGGCGGAAAGCTTCCTGCAGAGAATCTATTCCGGCTCTTGCGTCACGATGTGAACGTCCACCGCCGGCGCTTCCTTCAGAAAGCGGTTGATCGCGTTCATGTACAGAAGCTTCCGCCATCCTTCGACGGCCGAGCGGCCCAGGATTACCTGCGTGACGTGCTTTTCCCGCACAAACTGCGCGGCGGCATCGGCCACGCTGTCGCCATTCAGGCGAACCGGCTTGGCCCCCAGAGTTTCCGCGAACTTCAGGTTCGCTGCCAGCGATCTCTCCGCCTGCGAATCGCCGTCCTGATTCACATCGACATGGATGGCGTAGAGTTCCGCATCCATGCGGCGCGCCATGCGCGCGGCGCGCGCAACCAGGAACTGGGCGCGCGGGTTCGAGCTGATGCACACGGCGATCCGCTCGCGCACATTCCAATTCTCGCGGATCTCCTTTTCGTCCATGTAGGACCACAGGCTGCGGTCCACTTGCTCCGCGACCTGGCGCAGCGCCAGCTCGCGCAGCGCGATCAGGTTTCCGCGGCGGAAAAAATTCTTCAGCGCCTGCTCCACTTTCTCTTTGCCGTAGATGTCGCCGCGCCGCATGCGGTTCTGCAACGCTTCCGGCGTCAGGTCGACCATCACGGTTTCTTCGCTGAGCTGCAGGACCCAGTCCGGCACCGTCTCGCGCACCGAGACTCCGGTGATGGCGCGCACGGTGGGCGCGATGCTCTCGATATGCTGGATATTGACGGTCGAGATGACGTCGATATTCGCGTCCAGCAGCTCCAGGACGTCCTCGTAGCGCTTGCGGTGCTTGCTGCCCGGAATGTTGGTGTGCGCCAGTTCATCGACCAGTACGACGGCGGGCTTGCGCGCCAGGATGGCGTCGACGTCCATCTCCTCGAACGTCGTTCCTTTGTAATCGATCTTCTTGCGCGGAAGGATTTCCAGCTTCGCAGCCAGTTCGGCAATGCTCTTTCGGCCGTGCGTCTCCACCACTCCGATGACGGCGTCCTCGCCGCGGCTGCTGCGGCGGATGGCCTCGCTCAACATGGCGTACGTCTTGCCCACGCCGGGCGCGTAGCCCAGGAAAAGCTTCAGAATGCCTTTGGTCTTCTCCGGCTCCTTGGACGCGGCCAGCCACTGTTCCGGCGTTTTGGGCATTACAAAGTCTCTTTTCGCAGCACTACGGTAGAATATCGCCAATGCGTGAGCCGATCCCAATCCAGGGTTCGCGATTCGTGGCGGCTTTTGTGTTGGCCGCCGGCATTCCCTTCGTCTTTCATCGTTTTCTGCACGTCAGCGCCACCACCGCGGCGCTCGTTCTGGTTCTGGCTATTCTAGCTGTTTCGGCGGTTTGGGGAATGGTGGTTTCCATCTCGATGTCTCTGGTGGCGACGGCCGCATTCGTCTACTACTTCCTGGAACGAGCCGAAAAGCTGACCTTCTACTCGGCGGAAAACTGGGTGACGCTGTCCACCTTCCTGGTGGTTTCCATTCTGGCCAGCCATCTTTCCGCCCGCGCGCGCCAGCAGGCGGAATATGCGTCGGCGCGGCGCCGCGACATCGAGAAGCTCTACGCCTTCAGCCAAAGCCTGCTGGAATCGGGCAACGTGATCGAGCTTCTGAACCGCATTCCCGCGCAAATCGTTCAGGACTTCGAAGTGGGCGCGGCGGCACTGCTTCTGGCGGAGAAGCAAAAGGTTTATCGTTCGGGGCCGGTGGTGCCGCACCTGGACCTGGAAACGCTGAAAAGCGTTGTCGCGCGCGAGGAACTGGTGATCGACGCAGCGAACAGCGTCAGCTTCGTTCCCGTGAAGTTGGGGACGCGCCCGATCGGCAGTTTGGGAATTTCCGGAACGATCCTGTCGCGGGGATCGCTCGAAGCGCTGGGAACTCTGATCGCCATTGCCATGGAGCGCGCGCGCGCCGTCGAGCAGTTGGGACAAACGGAAGCGTCGCGCGAAGGCGAGCGGCTGCGGACGGCACTGCTGGATTCGGTCACCCACGCCCTGCGCACGCCGCTCACCTCGATCAAAGGCGCGGTCACTAATTTGCTTTCCAACCAGAGTCTGGACAGCGCGCAGAAGCGGGACCTGCTGAGCGTCATTAACGAAGAAAGTGACCGCCTGAACCGTCTGGTCGGCGAAGCGGCGGAGATGTCGCAACTTGATGCGGGGAATGTCGATTTGAAGATGGAGCCACACACCATCGACGAGCTGATTTCCGCTGCGCTGTTGCATTGCCGCGCGTCGCTGGTGAACCGCAAAGTCAACGTGCAAGTTGCGGCCGGGCTGCCGCGCGTGCGCGTCGACCTGCCCCGCGCGAGCGAAGTCTTGATCCAGCTGCTGGAGAACGCCAACCAGTACTCGCCCCACGATCAGGCCATCACCATCACGGCCGAGCGCGCGGGGGATTACGTCTCCACCAGCGTTGCCGACCATGGCGCCGGAATTGACGCCCCGGAGCAGGACCTCATCTTCGAGAAATTCTACCGGGGGCGGGATCAGCGCTACAGCGTCGAGGGCACGGGCATGGGCCTGCCCATTGCCAAAGCGATCGTCGAAGCGCACGGCGGCGCCATCAGCCTCACCAGCCAGAGCGGGCATGGCTCGGTGTTCACCTTCACCCTTCCGGTGGATGGCGGCCGAGCCGTTGTGCAATGAGCGCCGCAACCGTACTTGTGGTCGACAACGAACCGCAGATCCGGCGCGTGCTGCGCACGATGCTTTCCTCGCACGGGTACGCGGTGCTGGAAGCGAGGAGCGGCGAGGAGGCGGTCGAAAAGATCCGGGCGGAAAAGACGGACCTGATTCTGCTGGACGTCAACATGCCCGGAATGTCCGGCATGGAAGCGTGCGCCGAAATCCGGCGCACCTGCGACGTCCCCATCATCATGCTGACCGTGCGCAACTCCGAACGCGACAAAGTACAGGCGCTGGACGCGGGCGCCGACGATTATGTAGTGAAGCCGTTCGGCGCCGACGAACTGATGGCGCGCGTGCGAGCTGCTCTGCGCCGCGCCACGCCGGCCGAGGCTCTTCCTCCCTTCGTCGCCGCCGACTTGAAAATCGATTTTGAAACGCGTTCGGTAATCGTCAAGAGCCAGCCGGTCCGTCTGACGCCCAAGGAGTTCGAATTGCTCCGCCAGCTCGTTGCCAATCAAGGCAAAGCGCTGTCGCATCGCCGCCTCTTGCAGGCGGTCTGGGGGCCTGATTACGGCGAGGAGACGGAATATCTGCGCGTGTTCATCAATCAGCTGCGCAAGAAAATCGAGCCGGAGCCCAGCCGGCCGCGCTACATCATCACCGAGCCGTGGATCGGCTATCGTTTCCAGGGCTCGCGCGATCGCGAACGCGAAAAATCTCGCGCGAGCCGCACGGAAAAATAAGAACGCCCTGGAAGGATTGCGGGGCACGGCACGCCGTCCCTCTTACTCGCCGCGGATCAGATCC
Source organism: Candidatus Acidiferrales bacterium (assembly GCA_046705825.1). GTDB lineage: Bacteria > Acidobacteriota > Terriglobia > Acidiferrales > UBA7541 > Palsa-295. Next base: position 7,136 of record JBJKQB010000094.1, on the reverse strand, counting down.
TCGAACTTCTGACGCCGCCGGATGACGCGAAATCTTCCCGACTCGATCAGCACTTCGGGCGGCCGCAGGCGCGCATTGTAATTTGACGATTGTACGAACCCGTACGCCCCGGTCGTCCATACGATCAGCAGATCGCCCGCCTGCACGTCCGGAAGCGGCCAATCCCGCGCAAGAAAATCTCCCGACTCGCAGACCGGCCCGACTACATCTGCAGGTTCGACGGTTGCGGCAGGCCCTCCAGGCGGCGCGCTAGCACGTGTGATGGCGTGCGTCGCCCCGTAAAGGGATGGGCGAATCAGGTCGTTCATCGCCGCGTCCACGATGACGAACCGCTTGCCGCCGTTCTTTTTCACGTACAACACGCGCGTGAGCAACACACCCGCCGGGCCGACCAGCGCGCGTCCGGGTTCGACCAGCAGCGTGCATCCCAGCGGCCGGACAATCTTCGTCAGCGCTTGCGCGTATGCCGCGGGATTGACGGGCGTCTCTTCCGTGTAGCGAATGCCCAGGCCGCCGCCGATGTCCAGGTAGTCGAGACGAATTCCGCCGGCCGCGAGTTCACGAACGTACGACGCGAGGCGCTCCGCCGCTTCCCGGAACGGCGCGACCGCCAGGATCTGCGACCCGATATGCGCGCTGATTCCCCGCCACACAATCGCGCGCGAGTCCTTGTGCAGCCTGTACAGCCGCAGCGCGCCGTTCCATGCCATGCCAAACTTGTGCTGGCGATACCCTGTCGAGATGTGCGGATGCCCGCCGGCGAGGATGTCCGGATTCACGCGAATCGCTGCCGCCACGCGCTCTCCGCCCCGGCTCACGTGCCGCGCGGCCTCCTCGATGAGCACATCGAGCTCCGCTTCCGACTCGACGTTGAACATCAAGATGCCGCCGGGCTTGCGCGGCGTGCTGGTGCGGTAGGCGACGGCGTGGCGGATTTCTTCGCGCGTCTTCCCCACGCCCGAAAAGACGATCCGCTCGCCCGGCACGCGCACATGCCGCAGGCGTTCCAATTCGCCGCCTGAAACAATGTCGAAGCTGCTGCCGAGACGCGCAAGAATGCGCAAGACGGAGAGGTTGGCGTTGGCCTTCAGCGCATAACAGAGCCGGTGCGGCAACCGCCCGAAGGCGCGATCCAGCCGCCGGTAGGCGTCCTCGATGCTTTTCCGGGTGTAAACGTACGCAGGCGTGCCAACCGATGCGGCAACGCGTTCCAGGGAGACGCCATCGCAGCGCACCTCGCGCGCGGCCGCGTCATTATGGCCGGTGGTGCGATAGGAGAAATAAGGACTGTGCTCGACCGGGTCAGCTTGGCTCGCGCGTTTCGTTCGGCCGGACTTCATCCGCGAATTTCTGCCACAGGGTTCCGCGCAAGCTTCTGCGCACGCAGAACAACAATGTAGACGCCGAGATTCCACATAGGACCACTCATCTTACCGGCTTCCCGGAAAAAATCCATGACGTCGCTGCCCTACTGTGCAGCCTGTTTCGAACGCGCGAGCGAGGCGGAAATGCGTTTCTGGTATTCCCGCGCCTTCGCCAGAATTTGCGGCTCATCCAGCGTGAGCATGCGCCGGTTCTGCATCACGATGCGGCCGCCGATAATCACCGTTTTCACGTCGGAGGCTTTCAGCGCGTACACCAGCTCCGAATAGACGTTATACATGGGGGTCGCGTGCGGCGCGGTGGTGTCGACCAGGATGAGATCGGCCTTTTTGCCGGTTTCGAGCGAGCCGATTTCCTTGTCCATGTGCAGCGCGCGGGCGCCGTCGATAGTGGCCATTTCCACCACCTTCTCTGCCGGCAGCGCGCGCGGATCCATTCTTGTGATCTTCTGCAGTTTTGCCGCGAGGTCCATCTCTTCGAACAGGTCCAGGTTGTTGTTGCTCGCCGCGCCGTCCGTGCCCAGCCCGACCGCCATGCCCGCCGCCAGCATGTCCGGCACGGGCGACACGCCCGCTGCCGTCTTCATGTTGCTCGAGGGATTGTTCGTGCAGCCCACTCCGAAATGGACGAGCGCGGCGATATCCGCCTCATCCAGCCACACGCAGTGCGCCGCCACAACGTCGGGACCCAGAAAACCGATGCGCTCGAGGTATCCGACGGGCGTCGTGCCGTGCTGCTCGCGGCTTTGTTGCAGCTCGAACGGCGCTTCGGCCAGATGCGTCAGGATCGGCACATGATTGCGGCGCGCCAGCGCCGCCGCTTCCTCCAGCGTCTTTTGCGAGCAGGTATAGATCGAATGCGGAGCCACCGCCGGCGTGATCAGCGGATCGCTCTTCCAATGATCGATGTACTCCTGGGTGTAGCGGAGCGCTTGCGCGGGCGTCTTGTTGTCTGGAGCGGGGAAATCAATGATCGTCTCGCCCAGCACGCCGCGCATTCCCGCATCCTTCGTGGCGCGCGCCACCGCGTCCTCGAAGTAATACATGTCGGCGTAGGTGGTGATCCCGCCGCGCAGCATTTCGAGAACGCCCAGCTTCGTCCCCCAGGTCACGAACTCCGGCGTGACGTTGCGCGCCTCGGCGGGGAAGATGTACTTGTGCAGCCAGTCGTCCAGCGCGAGGTCGTCGGCGATCCCCCGGAAAAGGCTCATCGCGGCGTGCGCGTGCCCGTTGATGAGCCCGGGAAGGACCAAGTCGTTGCGGGCCTCGATCGTGCGCGCCGCTTCGAACTGCGATTCGATCTCCGCGGCCGTTCCCACGCCCACAATGGAGTCGCCGCGGATGGCCACGGCGCCGTCCGGGATGACGTCTTTCCGCGCGTCCATCGTCACTACCGTGCCGCCGGCCACGATCAGATCCGCGCGCTCCTTCGCCGCGGTGAAGGCAACTGTGCCGCAAATGAATGCGCATACGCACAAATAAATGACGATTCGCAACGCCGGCTGATGTGCGGCGCGGAACCCGATGCTTCTCGCGCCGCGCAAATTCGTCCAGGCGCCTGTTCGTTTGGCTTTCATCTGCATTGATCTGTTTTGACCTGCGTCCATCTGTGATTTGACGTGGCTCGTTTATAAGAATGACGAGTCGAACGCGCGCGGCAGCAGTTTCGCTGAACTTTCCTGTTCGACCTTGCCCTTCAGGTTCGCCAGAATTACCGGAACGTCGCCGCAGAATTCCCAGATAATCTGCCGGCAGGCGCCGCACGGCGGCGTCAGCACGTCCACATCGGTGACCACGGCGATAGCCTCGAAGCCGCGCTCGCCTTCGGAAACCGCCTTGAAGATAGCCACGCGCTCCGCGCAGCAGGTCAGCCCGTAGCTGGCGTTTTCCACGTTGCAGCCGGTGTAGATGCGCCCCGATTGCGCGCGCAAAGCCGCTCCCACTCGAAAATTGGAGAACGGTGCGTAGGCGTTCTCGCGCGCCTTTTGCGCCGCGGCGATCAGCGCGTCATGTGCGGGCATGCGCCCGATTGTATCGAAGTCACTGTTCTGGCGAAAGCGGAAGCGAAAATCAAAAATCACGCGCGGCGATAGCGCATGTTGAACAACGGCCCCGGCTTGGCGCTCGGAATAACTACTTCAGCTCGATCAGATCGAGCCCGTGCGAGGGAATGGTCAGGGTCAAACGATGGCCGTGAATCGCTTCCACCGACGGCGGAGCCAGTTTGGCGGCATCCCGCAGTTCGCGGATCTGCGCGGACGTTGGGTAGGGCGGCGCACCCATTTTTTCGAATGCCGTGCGCGAATCCCCGTGCGTCGAATCGACGGCGGAAACCGACGCTTGCTTCGGATTGAAATCCTTGAATTCCAGGGTGAGCGTTTTTGCCGTGCCCGTCTCGCCCGGCGGCGCGTAGTTCCAGGCGGCGATCACGATGGTGCCGTCGCTTCTCCGTGTGGCCAGCGCCGAATCCGAGTTCACCTCGATTCGGCGGTCGCCCAGTTCATGCAGCAGCTTGAACGCATTGAAGGACGCCTTCGGAATTCCCCGCTCCGCGATCAGCCCGAATCCGCCGTAGAACGGCTGCTTGACCACCCCTTGCTCTTCGAAAACGTCCGAAAACGTCCAGTAGGACATCATTTCCGTCAAACCGTCGCATTCTCGAACTGTGTTGGCCAGCCACGGTCCCATGTAGGCCGAGTCGGTCACGTTTGGGTCGTTGTTGTAGGCGGCGTTGAATTCGCTCCAGATCAGAGGCAGTTCCGGCATCACTGACGCCTGGATCTGCTTGTGCACCGCGCTGACCGCGCGGCAGACCATGTCCTTCCGCGAAATCTGTTCGTGGGTGCCAAAAACGTTTTCCGCCGTGTCGTTGCCGTAGACGTGCGTCGACACAAAATCCACCGGCACATGATTGTCGTGGCAATGCTTGATGAACGCGGGCACCCACGCCGCCTGTGCTGTGGCCGGGCCTCCCACGCGGATTCGCGGGTTCACCGCCTTCAGCGTGCGAGCCGTGTGGTCGTAAAGCTCCCAGTAGGTTGCTTGCCGCGGATCGCCGCCCCAGAAATCCAAATTGGGCTCGTTCCACACTTCGAAGTACCACTTGCTGACCTCGTCGATACCGTAGCGCGCGACCAGGTGCTTGGCGAGAGCGGAGATCAAGTCGTCCCAGGCGGTCCAGCTTTTGGGCGGCGAGACGTTGGGGTGGTACCAGAAGCCCTGATAGATCGGGCGCGCCGCCAGTTTATCGGGCATGAAGCTGAGCTCGACAAAAGGCCGCACTCCGTTCGCCAGAAGCCCGTCGTAGATCTGGTCGATGTAGGAAAAGTTGTAGACCGGCTGGCCCTGCGCGTTCTCGCTGTACACTCCCACGTCGTCATCGAGGATGGCGTGAAAACGAACGTAGCGGAAATCGGTGACTTGCTTCACTTCGCGCAGATCGCGCCGGTAGCTTTCGCGAAGGCTGAGGATGGCGCGCCCGGAACCGAACATCTGCTCCCAAAAATGCGGGAAGGGGTGGGTGGGCGCCACCGCATCGACCACGACGACTTGCGGGTTTTGCTCCTGAGCGGAGGCCGCCTGCGGCCGGGCGGGCGCGCAGAAGACAGCGAGCGTCGCAAACAGGACCGCGGCTTGCGCGAGTGAAGCCCTCGGTTGCAGCTGCTTTCGCATTCTTAGCTAAATCGTTTTAATGCTTGCTATTTCTTAACACCGGAACTCCCTGCGTGTCAACAAATCGATTTTCTTGGGCCTCTTGACGCATTCCCGTTCCCTGGCGCAAGATCTCGCCCTCCAAATCAATGGCGGGTTCCTTGCTCAGTAGGAGCCGACAAGGCCTCGATGCGTTTGATCGCGGGCCCAATCTCCGGGTTGGACATGAACAGCTTCCAAATCAGCCCGGTGCGGTAGTTTTCGACCATCACCGTGATGGGCGCCTGATTCAAACCCATGTAAATGCGCGCGAACCAGTCCTCGTCCAGATTGAAGGCGTCGCGCGGGCCGTAAATGCCCCACAGCCGGTCGCCCAGATCGCGGTAAAAGTACTTGAATGCAGCCATGGAGGCTTTGGGCGTATACGGGAAGGAGGCCAGTGCGCCGGTGGGCGTCATCGTACCGTCGTCGTCCTGCAGGTCCGGGGCGTGCGCCATATAGCCCTGCGCTCCGTCGCTTGCGGTGAGCCCCCAGTCTTCGGCGCCGTAGCCTCTATGGTGGCCGGGATTCTTGATGCAGTACGCGCGATTGATGAGAGCCATGTTCCGGTTGTTCTCAAAATAATTCGTATAGCGATCCGTCAGCGCGTGGGGGGCGAGGCCCATGTACGAATATTGCGTGAAGAAAAGCGGCCCACCTGTGCCGAAGCCCACATTGAGCCTGATCCCGAAGTAGGTCTTCCCATTCGCGTATCCTTTCGGGCTGGCCCAACCGGAATAGTACAGGCTGGCGGGAACGGGATGAGTCGGCGAAGCGATGGCGAGCAAGTACACGATCATCGTCTCGTTGAAGCCGTCGATTCGATGATTGATCAGCCACGACCATTGCGGCGACCAGTGCCACAGCAGCGCCGTGCCCTGCGGCGTCTTGCGGTACCAGTCCCAATCCACCGTCTCCCACAGGTGCGTAATCCTCCTGCGTAGCGATTGCTCCTGCGCGTCGTCTCTGTCGAAGTATTGTCGCGCGGTCAGCAAGCCTTCCATCAGGAAGGATGTTTCGACCAGATCCCCCGCGTTGTCGTACATGTCGAAGACCGGCAGGCTCGCGCCGGTCGCGTCGTCCATGAAGTGGGACCACGCACCGTGGTAGCGCGGCGCCTTTTCCAGGAAGCTGACGATCTTCTCCAGCCGCTCGAGCCCCTGTTCGCGTGTGATGAAGCCGCGATTCACTCCAACGACCAGCGCCATGATTCCGAAGCCGCTGGCCCCGGTGGCCAGGATGCGATCGTTGCCGGGAACGTTCTCGCGCGCCATGCCTGAGTGCGGTCCGGCGGAGTCCCAGTAATATTCAAAACACTCCTTCTGCAGCATGGTCAGCAATTGATCGTCACCCAGCGGCCGCGTGGAAGCTTCAGCGGTCGCGGAAAATGACGACAAATCATAATTCTCATCCGACGCTGCCACCTTGTAGCGTGCCGTTTGCCCCGGTGCGCCCAGATAGTCGCTGTATCGCGTCAGCCCCGGCACTTGAATCCCGATGGGACGGAAGGCTTGCCCGTTCTGCGAACGATAGATCACGTAGCGGCGCAACGCGCCGCTTTCGACCGCATCCCAGGACAAATCGACCTGCCGTTCGTAGCCGGTGGCCTTCAGATTTTGCGGCGCGGGGAGGCGCGAGTTGCTGCTCGCGGCCCCTTCCGGAATGGAATCGATGCGGATTTCGTCCAGCAGAATCGTATGCTTCGCGCCATCAGCCACGCCCTGCGAAAAGACGATCTCCTGCAGCCGGTGTGGATCGAAATGGTTGACCGAGCCTTGCGCGAATTTCGACAGCGGAATCCGGATTCGCGTCCAGCGCTTCGCCGCTATCGCACCAGTGAAATCCCCCAGGTGTACCGGCTCGGAAAAATTCCGGTTCGTGTCCAGTAGGCGAATTTCCGGAAGATCTTGCGCGGGAATCGTCGCGGCAGAGTAGCACCACAGGTAGAGCGCGTCGCCGTAGAAGAGGATCTCGCGATTCCGAAACTCCACGACCCGGACCTGCAGTTCCCAGGACCCGCCCGGCTCCGACTGCCACGCCAGCCGCAGCGAATTCGGCGGCGTA
>JBJKQB010000093.1:0-5265 GCA_046705825.1 Candidatus Acidiferrales bacterium | reverse complement strand
ACAGAGGGCAGTCACGATTAGAACCAACACTCCCACAACAGGCTCTCCTTGCGCCATGACTGCGACGCCTAGCGCTCCTCCGACAATCCCGACTATCCAGTCGAAGGCAATCAGAAATTTGTAGATGCCTTCCGCCACCTGATAGAAGCGTTTTCCGTCCTGCCGCGAACGTTCAGCCAGCTCGTTTAGTTCTTGAACAGTAATCATCGTTGTAGTCCTCGCCGGGCAGCTAAGAACCGGGCGACCCGAATTCCTACCGTGGGATGAGAGCGATTATGCGCTAGTTTTCTGATTCGTGCACGCCGCGTGCCCGCCGCTCCAGTTCGCGCTGGATGTACGCCCTGGCGTGAGGCGGAAGCCCCTGCAGGGCGGCGACGTCCTTCAGGTCGGCGAGTGTCAAATGCGGCAGAAAGGCGAGGATGCAGGGCGCCGGCGTGTGCGCATTCCGGATCAGCGCGATGCGCACGTTGTACCGCGACGCCCATTTCCCGTGTTGCGCGATGGCGGCAATCACCCGCTCGGGCACGCCCGGCTTCGCCAGCACCTTCAGAATCTGGCTTTCGGTCAAAAAGGCGTTGTCCAAGGCCAGCTTGAGCGCCTGGGGGTGGCCCTCCGCCAGCAGCGCCCCGGCCACGCGCGACGGCCCGCGGCGCGCCAGGGTGAGCTTCTGTCCCACGGGAAGATGGGGAATGCGGTTCAAAATGATCTCTTCGGCGACGCGGCGGATGTCGGCGGGCGCGGACGGCAGAAGATTCAGACGCACGAGATCGAATAAGTACAGCTGGCGGACCACCGCCAGCGCGATCCGTTTTGGCGTGCGCGGATGTTGAGCCAGGTGCAGCCGCACTGCTTCGTTCGCCAGCCACTTCCTTTGCGCCGCAATGGCGTCCAGCACGCTTGCCGACAGATCGAGCCGCTCGAGCAGCTGCGCGATGTGCGGCTCCTCCAGATTCGGATTTTCGAGCAGGGCCAGCAGGACATCTTCGTTGCGCTCGTGCAAAAGGACATTCAGCTCATCGCGTGTGGCCGACCGCGCGCGCTCCGGCGAAGAGCGGGCCGCCTCGGCCGATGCGGCGGCCTCTGGAGCAGCGTCCGGACCGGAGCGATCGTCATCGGGTTGACGCAGCATTTCGTTTTGCGCGAACGGCCATCCGCGCGGCCGCTTCCGCGGGAGTCGTTGAAAGTTCCCTATGTTTCCAGCCCGGCACGCCTTTGCTCAATTCTTCGTTTATGGCCGCATCCAGAAATTTCGACCGGCCGTTCATTCCGCCAACGCGCGCGACCCGAATTTCGCGAAGCGTGCCCGCCGCGCCGGATAAATTCTTCTGGCTCCAGCCAAGCTTGTCCGCAACGCTGGCCACCAGCGCCGCCAAGGCCGCGGCTGCCGCCGACAGAATTCCCCGCGAGACTTCATCGCCCCACTCGGCCAGTTCTGCGACTAACGGAAACACCTGCGGGAAAACGCCGTCCGGCGATTTGCTGACCTGATCCAGCACGCCGTTCCAGTCCCCTGCTTGCAGATGACCGAACAGGCGGCCCGAAAGCGCGGTCGCGGGCCCGCGGCCCTCGCTGGCCAGCAAAACGGCCTGGACGGCGCGCCGCCCGATATCGAACGCGCTGCCCTCGTCGCTGAACCACGGGCCTTTGCCGCCAACGCGCTCGCGCCTCCCGCTGGAATCGCGCCCGATCGCGCCCGACCCCGTTCCGGCAATCAGGATGATTCCCTCCCCTGAGCCGAACGCCGCCTCCAGAGCGATTTCCAGATCCGTGGTGACTTCCACTTCGGCGTTCGGAAAGCTGCGCTGGAAGAAGGTTGCCAGCCGGTGCACCACCGCCGGGCGGCCCGCGCCGCCAATCCCCGCGCAAATTCCTCGAATGTGATTCGAAGTGATCTTCTGGGCCGCGAGCAGCTTGTCGGCGGCTTCGCTCAGCGAAAACCATGCGCGCGCATAGCCGGCGCGCATGGGATTCGACGGGCCGGCGGTAGCGCGCGCCAGCGGCCGCCCTTCTCCGTCCGCCAGCACGCATTCCGTCTTTGTTCCTCCTCCATCGAAGCCGAGGAAGTAGGAGGGCTCGGAAGCCGGCCCAGTCATTGCGTCACCCGCCCATTGCGCCATCGCATAAATCGGCCGCGGCAAGCCGCGCCGCGACGCTGCGGAAACAGGACGCCGTCCTGATCTCCTGGCATCACGCGGATTATATTTGACAGCCTTCCGAACACACGGTTAGCATCCCGCGACTCGTTCCGCGACGCTATGCGCATCAGGCCGGCCGATCTCGTCATTCTGATCCTGTACCTTGTAGGCATCACCCTGTTCGGCGCTTTGTTCCGCCGCGGGCAAAAGAGCCTGCGCGACTACTTTCTGGGCGGCCGGACCGCGCCCTGGTGGGCTATCTCCTGCTCCGTTGTGGCCACCGAAACTTCGACGCTCACCATTATCGGGACGCCCGGAATCGCTTACGGCGGAAATCTTGGCTTTCTACAGCTCGTGATGGGGTATCTGATCGCACGGGTAATTCTGTGCGTAGTCCTGATCCCGCAATATTTTCAAGGCGAATTTTACACAGCCTACCAGCTTTTGCAAAAGCGATTCGGCGAGCGTATGAAGTCGGCGGCATCGGTCGTGTTTATGGGCACGCGCGCGCTGGCCGAGGGCGTGCGCTTCGCCGCGATCGGTAAAGTCGTCAGCGTCGCGTTCGGCACTGGAGAGCGCATCTCCATCGCTATCGTCGGCGTCCTCACCCTGTTCTACACCTTCGAAGGCGGCATGCGCGCCGTGATCTGGACCGACGTGATCCAATTCATCCTTTACCTGACCGGCTCCGTCGTCGCCTTCTTCCTCCTGCTGCATCGCATCCCTGGCGGCTGGCACACGGTGACGCAGGTGGCGGCCGCAAGCGGCGGCAAGCTCTCCATCTTCGATTTTTCCTTCAGCCTGACTAAAAGCTACACCTTCTGGGCCGGCATTCTCGGCGGCACATTCCTCACCATGGCCAGCCACGGCACGGACCAAACCATGGTCCAGCGCCTGCTCGCCGCCCGCAACGAGCGCGACAGCAAAACAGCCCTGATCGTCAGCGGCGTCATCGTCTTCGTGCAATTCGCATTGTTTCTCGTGATTGGCGTGATGCTCTTCGTCTACGTGCGCCACGTGGGCGGCCTGCTGCCCACCGGCGATCCGGATCGTATTTTCCCCGAGTTCATCGTTCGCGACATGCCCGTTGGCCTCGCCGGCCTCGTTCTGGCTTCTATCTTTGCAGTTGCGATGTCCAGCGCCAGCGGGTCGTTGAACTCCCTGGCCTCCTCCAGCATCATGGACCTGGGCAAGGCGCGCGACCGTCAGGATCAGGCGCAATCGCTGCGGCGCTCGCGCATGACCACGCTCGTCTGGGGCGTAGTGCTTTGCGCCTTCGGGCTCGTGCCTTGGGGCCCGGTGCTGGTCGCCGGGCTGACCATCGCTTCCATCACCTATGGCGGACTGCTGGGCGTGTTCCTGTTAGGCACCTGGAACCGGCGCGCGAATGAAAACGGTGCGATGATCGGTTTTGTCTCGGGCATCGGCATCATGGTGGCTGTGCAATTGCTCCACGTTCCCCTGGCCTGGACGTGGTACGTGCTGGTGGGGACGGTGCTCACTTTTGCAATCGGCTCGGCGGCAAGCGTCTTTTGGCCGGGCACAATGGCCCGCGCAACTGCCGGACTGGAACCACAGATGAACGCAGATCAACACAGATGAAACCGACACTCACAACGCTGATCGAAAGCATGGTCTAGCGAGCAGGGACGCAAGGTGAAACCAGCCAAGGGAACAGTCGGAACGCGAACCGTGGCCAACCGCTCATCCGGCGGGCCGCCGGCGCCAAGAGGCGCGGGAGAACTCGTGCGCGGGCTGGGCGGCTGGGCGGCTGCGGCCATCGTTGTCGGCATGATGATCGGCACGGGCATTTTCATCGTGCCTGCCGACATGGCGCGCAGCACGGGCTCCGCGGGTCTCGTGATGGTGGTATGGATCGTTGGCGGCGCGCTGACCTTGTTTGGCGCGTTGGCTGCTGCCGAGTTGGGCGCTGCCTTGCCGGAAGCAGGCGGCACCTACGCGTACCTCAACCGCGCCTACGGCCCTGTCTGGGGATTCCTGTTCGGCTGGATGTCGTGCGTTCTTGGCGCGCCTACTTCCATCGCGACCATCGCCGCCGGACTCATGCGCTTCTTTGGCTTTCTGTTTCCGTTCATTGGCGCGCCGCTCTTCGTCTGGCATTTTGGCCTGCCGCTGGCGCAGCACTCCTATGCCTTCACCTTCACCTGGGCGCAGCCGCTGGCGGTGCTGGCCATTGCGGTGGTGACCTTCGTCAACTACTTCGGCGTGAAGCTGGGCGGGCGCATCCAGGTGGTGCTGACCGTAATCAAAGTCGCCGCTATCATCGCCGTCATCGTCGTCGGATTCTTCTGGGGACGCGGCACCGCGGCAAACTTCCATTTCGCCGGCGCCGGCTCCGCTTCAACGACGGCGACAGGCTTGGCCGGATTCCTCACCGCCATGGTCGGCGCGTTGTGGGCCTATGACGGCTGGGTCAATCTGAACTACGTCGGCTCGGAAGTGCGCAATCCGGAGCGCAACATTCCACTGTCGCTCATCGGCGGCGTCTCCATCGTCGGCGGCCTGTATCTGGCCATGAGCGCCGCCTGCTTCTTCGTCCTGCCCTTCTCCAAGGTGCTGCGTTCCAGCGTCGTGGCTTCCACTCTGATTGCCGCGGCAACAGGCCACGATTTGGCCAAGTGGCTGACCCTCGCCATGATCGTCTGCGCGCTGGGCACCCTGAATTCCTCCATCCTGACCAACGCGCGCGTGGACTACGCCATGGCCCGTGACGGCCTGTTCTTTCGCGTCGTTCGCGGTGTCAATCCGCGCTACCACACGCCCGCCCGCTCCCTTATCTTTCAGGGAATCCTGGCTTCCATCCTCGCGCTGACCGGCACCTTCGAGGACCTCTTCTCGCTCTTCATCTTTTCCGCGTGGATTTTCTACGCGCTGCAAACCGCCGCCGTGATTCCGCTGCGCCGCAAGGAGCCGGACCTGCCGCGCCCGTACAAAACGTGGGGCTATCCCGTTCTCCCGATTCTCTTCGTGATTGGAGCATTCGCGCTGACCGTCAATCTGTGGATCCAGCGGCCCGTACGCTCCTCCATCGGCCTCGCCCTGATCCTCTTCGGCCTCGTCTTCTACCGCAAATGGCGCGCCCGCGCCTTCGCACCAGAGGCTTGAGGTT
>JBJKQB010000092.1:0-7183 GCA_046705825.1 Candidatus Acidiferrales bacterium | reverse complement strand
AACGTAAGGAACGAAGTGAAGTCCATTGTGTCGGTGCTCGTGTTCTTGTTGATGACGTTTAGTTGTGTGTGGTCCCACTGCACCCCCGTACTGATGGTGTGCTTGCCCTTGGCCCAGTTCAGCGTAGTTCCATACTCCCATTGGTTCTGGTACATGCCTGCGTTGCCGAAACTGGCGCTGGGCCCGAACTCGAGCCCACTCGAGATCTGCGGGTCCGCCGTGCTGATGTCGAATTGGGGAAATCTTGTGGAACCCAGCAAGCTGATGTTCATTTGAGTCGGCGTGAAGTCCTGGCTCGTTTGCCCGTAGGCGCGCAGCCGGGTGAACCCGAAGTTCTGGGCCCAAGTGAGATCAGGGGAGAGAATGGCCGTGTTGTTCAGCGAAAAGACGTCGCTACCTGCCAGCAGTTGCTGGGCGAAACCCAGCAGCGAACCTACCGACCCGAAGGGATTGGTGGTGGGATCGTTTTGAACGTAGTATTTTCCCGAAAGGTGATCTTTCGAGTTGAACGAGTAATCCAGGCCGGCGATGCCCTGATCGACGCTGGAAATCGAATGGGGACCCTGGACGATCGCGTCATAACCAAGGTTCTGCGCGTTGGTATAGCCGTTCGGGTCGCTGGTGAAGATCGCGCTCGGGCTGGGAATCAGATACTGACCGTTCGGCAGCTTGGCGTTCAGCATATTCATGGCTGCCTGGTTGATCTGGCTCGGATCAAAGCAGGGATTAGCAGGTGTTTGGCCCGGGCCGCAGCCGGGGAAATAGGTCGCATTGACCGCGTTGGCAATACCCTGCGCACTGCGGTCGTTCGTGAGGTAGTACGGAACGGTCGTATCCTTGATCGAAGACTCGGCGTCGGCGACCCGGACTCCCTGGTAGGACAGGAAATAGAACAGTTTGTCTTTTTTGATCGGCCCCCCGACCGTCCCGCCGAATTGATTGCGATTGAGGAATGGAGTCGACAGCCCAACCGCGTTGTAGAAGTACGGCGTGGCATTCATCGCGCTATTCTGGAACTGCTCCCAGGCGGTGCCGTGTAATTCGTTGGTGCCCGATTTGGTGATCACGCTGATGTGCGCGCCGCTGTTGTTGCCCTGCGAGGCGTCATACATCGAGGCGTTCACGTCGATTTCCTGGATGGCGTCCGGAGGCGGCGTGGGAAGAGCCTGCCCGATTGCGCCGTAGACGGAGGTGCTGGTTTGGATTGCCCCGCCCGCGCCGAAGTTCTCGCCCGTGTTCAGCACGAACCGATTCTCGCCCACCTGGCTGGTCGAGTTCCCGTTGAAAAGATTGTTCGTGCTGGTGCCGTTCAGGGAGAAGCTGTTGCTCGTATCGCGGTTGCCGTTGGCGAAAATCGCTTGATTGCCCAAGCCCGCATTGGTCCCTGCCCCACCCAGGAAATCGGAATGCACGCCGGGACTGAGAATGGCGAGCTGGGTGAAGCTCCCCGTGCCCAACGGCGTGTCCTGGATGGTGGCCTGATCGACGACGTAGCCGTTCGTCGTGTCCGTTTGGTTCATCAGCGGCGTGGCCGTGACTTCCACGGTGGTGGATACCGTCCCCGGCGCTAGCTTGGAGTTTACGGTCGTGGTTCGGTTGCCCTGGACCAGGATTTGCGAATAGTCTTCCTTCTGAAACCCTTCTTTGGAGAAAGTCACCTCGTAGGTGCCGATGGGCAAATCCACCACGCTGAACGATCCGTCGCTCTTCGTTTGCGCGTTGACCACCAGGTTCGTGCCCACGTTGCGAATCTCCACGCTGACGCCCTGGATCACTCCGCCGCTGGCGTCCTTCACCGTTCCGTTGATGGCTCCCAGCGTCTGCTGCGCCTGGACAGGAACAGCAAGGAGACAGGCAAAACAGACCAAGAGGACCGCGACACACACACTCACTTCCAGTTTCAATTTCGCTAGCACTCCACACCCCCTGTCGGGAAAATCCGTCGCGGGGCTTGTACCCCGTCTTTAGTCTTTGGTCAAGATGTCTCCTGTGGATTTCCGGGGATATCGTGGATATCTCCCGCCACGGGGAATTCAGCCCGCAGAGTGGACGGGATCGCGCAATTGCCACCGCATCGCAGTAAGGTTCGCGCCCACCCCCCCCGCGCCGCGCGTCGTTTGTAGAAAAGGAATGTTAATTGCGGAACAACGAGCAGTAACGCTCAGGTGAATCCCGCGTTCCCTGCGGTCTGTGCAAGCGACAAGAATTGCTTGCTAGGGTGCTTCCCCGGAAATAGCCCTGAGCTGCACCTTCACGAAACGCAAATGTTGTACGCGCTGTTCTGTGAGGAAAAAGCCGCTGACGATCCCGCGTGCATCGCGCGTAAAGGTAATCGTCTCAACCGGGTCGCTATTCCACAGAAACGTGTCGGTCTTTTCAGGACGCATCGCTAAGCTGCGTTGCGGATAGCGCATCCAAAGCTTCCCGTCGTGCAGCGTGACGGTGTACAGAACATCCAGCTCCTTCGAATAGAAGCGGCCGACGTAAGCCGACAGCTCCGTTGGTGCACCAGCCGGAAGCGGCGCGGCGGGTCTGGCCGGCGGGACGCGCCGCGCAACAAAGTTGTCGCCGGACGGCTCGTGGACAATAGCGCGCTGCGATGGTCCCCCGTTGGACGCCGGCACGAAAGTGACGCGGAAATCACCTCGCAGTGCAAAGAAATCCGTCTTTGACGACGCCGCCAGCTGCGCGTGCTCACCCAGAAAATCGTCGCGCCTGAAAATCAGGCGTTTGCCCGGCGCTCGCATGGTTGTCCCGGTGGCAATTTCATACGTGCCGATGTACCGGTCCAGCAATGCGGGTGATATCGTGATCGCTTTTGGCTTCTTGGGTGGCGCAGGAAATGCATTCTTCAGATAAATGGCCGCCACCGAAAACGCTAGCTCAGGAGGATCGCAATTGTCGGTATTAGCCAGAACGATCACCGTGAAATGCTGCCGGGGAAAGTGCAGAAGATCCGATTTGAAGCCCCAGATGTACCCACTGTGCTCAAGAAATGGCAGGCCATGAAAATGCTCGACGTGCAGACCTGAGGCATAAGTAATTGGCGTGCCGTCGCTCAGGACTCCGGGCTTCTCCATAGCATCGATGACGGCGCGTCCGCCCGCGCGCGCGCTGTCAAAATTGAGCTCCCACTTCTCAAGGTCGGCCACGGTCGTCAAAATGCCCGACGGTCCCAGAATCGAATCGGACGACATCCTCGGTACGTAGCGGCCGTCCACGCGCCCATAACCGTACGCGCGACCGTGAATGATGCTCGCGGGATCGGTAGCCACGAACGTGTGGTTCATCCTCAGCGGTTCAAAGATGCGCTGCCGGAGAAAATCCGCAAGCTTCATGCCCGAAACGCGCTCGACCACCAGCCCCAGCAGGATGTAATTTGAATTGCTGTAGAGGTACTTCGTGCCGGGTGGAAAATTCAGCGCGGTTTGTCGATAAATCAGGTCCAGGGCCTCCTGCCTCGTCGTGACGTCTTCAGGGCCGAACCCTTTCAAGTTCAGCAGACTCACGGATTCGCGCAGCCCGCTCGTGTGGTGCAACAGCATGTTGATTGTGATCGGCGTGCCGAAATCGTGCAGTTCCGGAACATACCGCCGAACGTCGTCCTGTAGAGAAAGCTTGCCCTCCTGCGCCAGGAGCTGGATGCAGAAAGCCGTGAATTGCTTGGAAATGGATCCGATCGGATAGATCACATCGGGTCCGTTTGGCCGCGAAAGTTCCACGTTCGCCAGCCCGTAACCGCGCACGTAAAGGGGCTTCCCGTTGCGGTAGACAGCCACGGTCATTCCTGGTGAAGTCCCGGTGTTCCAGCGTGCAAAGAGCTCATCTACCGCGGCTGCGTTGCGGTCAGCGAAAGCTGGGTGAGCTATGCTCAGAACTGTAAGGACGCCGGCCAGAAAGACCGCTTTTTTTTGTGGTCGTTTCGTTGGTCTGGTGGCTAACCGCGAAAGCGTTGGGCGTCGGATGCTATTCAGCACTTTCTCTCCTCGGGAATTCTGCTAGATTGCAGTCGAGCAGGTGCAGCGTGCCGATCCGTGCGTCCGCAAGCGCATCGCCGTCTGCTTTCCTGAGGAGCTACGCACAAGCAGCGGTGAATGTTCCCGCCAACCGCACCTGTCGGCCAGCCCGCGACGGGGCAGGGCGACGCGGGCGCAAAAAGAAAGAAATTAGCCGCAACCACGCCGCTGTTCCGCTTCTGTGCAAATTTTTGTCTCATTCCGCGCCCATTTCGGTTTCCCATTCGCTGCACCCAGGCGCCATTCGCCCCCTAAATCCCGCCCTTCGATGCAGTTTCGTAGACCCTTCGCTCCATCCCCTTCACACTATGAGTTGTAAGGACTTATGGGCGCGCTTGCGCCTGTGGGGTCAGTTCTCTCGGGGGAATTCGAGTTCTCGGCCCGTCTGCCGTCAGGCAGGTTTCAACGCTCGCGTTCTTGAGGAAAGGTGCAACTATATGGCAACGACTGTTCGCAACCGGCTTTGGAAAACTTTCGACTGGGCTTTGTGCAGGACCGCAGGGATCACCTTCGACACCATCCAGTTCTTCAATAAGTACAATCCCAATCCCTCGATCACTCCGAAATGGTCGGACAAGCCCCTCTTGAAGTCCTGGGAGAAGTCGAAGCCAACCCTCGGTTGGCCGCGAACCACGGATTCCCTTTGCCCCGAGTGCGTCAAGGAAGCGCGCCAGGCCATCATCGATGGCAAGAAGGATTGGACCGACCTCGTCCACGAGAAAGTCGGCGAAATCAAGGCGCAGATCATCGAGCGCGACGGCCAGGTCTGGATGGTCAAGGAATGCCCCATCCACGGCAAGTGCGAAGACCTCATGGCCGTCGATTCCAAGTTCCTCGAGTGGATCGAGAAGAATTTCCCCGGCCGCGACATCCCCGCGCACAACGACGAGGATCTCCATCGCCATGGCTCCAGCACCGTCCGCTATGGCCGCGGCGCCGTGCTCACCGTCGACCTCACCAACCGCTGCAACATGATGTGCGATCCCTGCTTCATGGACGCCAACCAGGTCGGCTACGTCCACGAACTGAGCTGGGACGAAATCACCGAGATCCTCGATAACGCCCTGAAGATCAAGCCGCGCCGCCAGATGTCCGTGCAGTTCTCCGGCGGCGAGCCCACCATGCATCCGCGCTTCATCGACGCGGTCGCTTACGCCCGCAAGGTCGGCTACAACTGCGTGCAGGCCGCCACCAACGGCATCGAGTTCGCCAAGTGCAAGGAATACTCGCGCAAGGCCTTCGAAGCAGGCCTGCGTTACGCCTATCTGCAGTTCGACGGCATCGGCAACGATGCCAACAGCCATCGCCAGGTCGGCAACCTGTTCGACGTCAAGCTGCGCGCCATCGAAAACATGCACGAGGCCGGCATCGAGATCGTTCTGGTCACCACCATCGTCAACAACGTGAACAACGATCAGGTCGGCCCCATTGTCAAGTTCGCGATGGAAAATCCCAAGAAGATCGCCTTCGTCTCCTTCCAGCCAGTTTCCTTCACCGGTCGCGACGAGGACATTACTCCCGAGCGCCGCATGCGCCAGCGGTACACCCTCTCGCATCTCGCCAAGGACGTGAGCGATCAGGTCGGCAAGATCGAGCCCACCCGCGACTGGTTCCCGCTCTCCTTCATCTCGCCCTTTGCCGGCTTTGCCGACATGGTCCATGGCCCGGACGCGCAGTGGGGCGCGCTCTCCTGCGGCTGCCACCCCAACTGCGGCGTGGGCACCGCGATCATGGTGCACAAGGAAACTAAGGAATGGGCGCCCATTTCGCGCTTCTTGAACGCGCCCCAGCTGGTCAACGACGTCCACCACATCACCGACACCGCACGCGGCAAGAAGTTCTCCGCCTTCATGATGGCGCTGGCCATGCTGCGCAACTACGATCCCTGGCAAGCGCCGCCCAACCTGCGCATCAAGGACATCCTGAAGAAATTCGACAAGACCTGGGCCGTCTCCAACAATTCCGACAAGAAGTACGGCCGCACCAATCCCAACCGCACCTACCAGGACGCCATGAAGCGCCGTTCGGAAGATCCCTGGAACATGCTCTTCATCGCCGGCATGTGGTTCCAGGATCTGTTCAACTACGACTTCCGCCGCACTGAAATGTGCATCATTCCCAACGCCACGCAGCAGGGCGAAATCTCCTTCTGCGCGTACAACACGGGTATCGGCTGGCGCAAGATTATCGAGAACATGTACAAGAACGCGACCGTCGCCGAGTGGTACAAGTCGCACGGCAAGCACCAGATTTACGCCAAGGGCAAGAGCGTCGACCTCGCGAGCTACGAGCATTCGCTCAAGATCGACGCGGAAGATGCCAACCGCGTCCGCCATCTCGAGCACGATATTCCTCTCACCGCGGCCGAAGAAGACCGCATGCGCCGCAAGAAGGCCTTCGAAGAAGCGGCCAAGGTCCGCAAGATTTACGAAGAGCTCGTGCTCAAGAAGCCCCAGGAGAACGTCGTCAGCATCGGCTCCCTGGACCAGATCAAGATGGCCGTCCCCGGAGCTCCGGTAAAGCCGGTCCAGATCGCCGGCTCCAACGGCAATGGCAACGGCCACTCGAACGGCAACGGGAATGGCCACGCGAACGGGAATGGCAATGGCGCCAGCGAGCAGCCGGCGCACACGCCTGACGCCGAAGCCGCCGTCGCCGGCGACTAATCACTAGCGCCGGCGTCTCGCCGGCGCTCTTGCTTGGTGTTTGTGTCGGGGCACGGCTTCTTGCCCTGAGGTACGAAGGGGAGTCGTGCCGTAGACCGAGCGGTCTTTGTGGTTCGCACCTTCTCGCCCTGAGGTTACGAAGGGCAGGTGCGACATAAGGCCTGCCAGAAAATTTTCGGGTGTGTCACGAAAAGCCCCGGCCTTCTGCCGGGGCTTTTTTTTCGGCGGAAATTGGCGCGCCTTAGTTGTCGCGCGGGCGTGCAACACCATGCTCAGTAATGGCGCGGTCTTTAGCTGCGCCGCCGGGTTCTGTAGCGCTGGCCCCCGTTTACACTGCCCGCCCTGAGTGAATTGGCGAAGGGAGCGCAGCGAATGTGCTGGCGTTCTTCTGCGGCCGCAGGCCGCTTTGGAGTGCGGCAGCGCGCTGCCGCTTTTTTCCCCTGCTTTTTTGAACTTCAAAAATTTGACCCTCAACAGGAACCGGCCTAATTACGCCGGGTG
>JBJKQB010000091.1:0-4002 GCA_046705825.1 Candidatus Acidiferrales bacterium | reverse complement strand
CGCTGCGATTGGCGTCGCGCTCGCCAGTGGAGAGGAAATCCCCGCGCAAACGGTCATCTCCAGTGCCGATCCTCGCCGCACATTTCTTGGTCTTCTCGATCCGGTGCATCTGCCGCCCAGCTTCGTGGTCAAGATGCAGCGCTATCGCTCCGGCGGCACGATGGCCAAACTGAATCTCGCTCTCGACGCGCTCCCCACGTTTACGGCGCTGAAAAATTCGCTCGAAGGCGCCCGGGCGCTCGCTGGACGCATCCACATTGGTCCCGGCATCGATTACCTCGAACGCGCCTTCGATCATTCCAAATACGGCGAATTCTCGCGCGAACCCTTCCTCGACGTGATGATCCCCACTCTTCTCGATCCTTCGCTCGCCCCGGATGGCAAACACGTGATGTCCATCTGCGCGCAGTTCGCGCCCTACCGCTTGAAGACGGGGGCGTGGACGAACGGCGACTATGACTCTCTCACGGGCACGGTTCTCGGGACGTTGACCCAATACGCGCCCGATCTGCCCGCAAAGATCATCGCCGCAGGAGTGATCGGGCCTGATGGTATGGAGTCCGAGTACGGCCTCACCGGCGGCCATCCCTTTCACGGCGAGCTCGCCCTCGACCAGATTTTCACCATGCGCCCTCAGCTTGGCTGGGCCCGCTATCGCACGCCGCTGCGCGGCCTGTATCTTTGCGGCAGCGGAACGCATCCCGGCAACGGCCTGACGGGCGCTTCCGGCGCGAACGCCGCCCGCGAAATCCTGAAAGACCTGCGCCGCTGACTCTCGCCTGCAATTCCGGCCTTTCGCTCTGCGCAAAATGCGCCAATCCCATCGCGCGCGACGTGCCTTACTCCTCGCGGCCGCCGGTTCGTCTTCGCGGCCGGCGCATTGCCTTCTTACGTACCTCCTTGGACACAAGCGCACGGCGAACGCCTCCAGTTCGCCTACACTCGAAGGAGCATTCGGCCCAATCCCTGAAAGGTGCTCGTCCAGGCAGGCGCGTGATTCACGATTCCGAGCTCCGCAACATGCAAAAGCGCCGGCGCAGCCGCCGCATCCGCGCGCGTGTGCGCATCTGCGTGCGCATACAGATGCGCCACAAAGAGACGGTCTGCGAGGAAACCGACTCGCTCGTGGTCAACGCTCATGGCGCCCTCATCCTGTTGTCCTCGCCGGTGAACAAAGACCAGTTCGTCACGGTCATGAATCCCAAGACCAAGCAGGAACTCCTCGCCCGCGTCACTGCCATCGGAACCCGCTTCATGGGCAAAGCCCAGATCGGCATCGAATTCATTCGTCCCGCCCCGGAATTCTGGGGTATCTCCCCCTGGCCGGAAGACTGGCAAAAGTCCGCCTCCGCTGCATTGACGCAAGCCTGAATTGTTCAAATCGTTGCGACGCCCTGAATTCCCCCGCCTGTAAACTCGCCTTGCCCCGGATTTGCGCGCACCCGCGGCTTGTTCGCTCGTCTTCCGGGCGATACAATCGAATTTCGTGCCTGTGCATCTGATGACCCGAAAGGAAGCCTCGCGATGACATCGACAGCCACCACCCCGCATACGGGCGAATTTCGCAACGAGCCGTTTATCGACTTCAGCAAGCCCGAAAATCGCCAGGCCATGGAACAGGCGCTCGACAGCGTCAAGGCCGGTTTCGGCCATGAATATCCGCTTCTGATTGCTGGTGAGAAGCTTTTCACCGATCAAAAGACGAAGTCGTTCAACCCCTCGCATCCGCAGGAAGTCATCGCAATTTTCCAGAAGGCCACCGTCGAAATGGCCAACCGCGCCATCGATGCTGCGAATGCCGCATTCGACACCTGGAAGCGCGTTCCCGCCGCCGAGCGCGTCGAGGCCATCTACCGCGTGGGCGATCTTTTGCGCAAGCGCCGCTTCGAGTTGGACGCTTTGCTGGTCTATGAAATCGGCAAAAGCTGGCCTGAAGCCGACGCGGACATCGCCGAACTCATCGATTTCTGCGAATTCTACGGCCGCGAAGCCCTGCGCCTTTCCGAGCCGCAGAAGCTTTCGCCCGTGCGCGGCGAAACGAATTACCTGCAGTACATCCCGCTGGGCGTCGGCGTCGTCATTCCCCCGTGGAATTTTGCCGCCGCCATCATGGGCGGCATGACCATCGCCTCCATCGTCACCGGCAACACGGTCGTGCTCAAGCCTTCCAGCGATTCACCCGCCATCGCCGCGCAGTTCGTCGACATTCTCGGGGAGGCCGGCATCCCCCGCGACGTCGTCAGCTTCGTCACCGGTCCAGGCAGCACGGTGGGCGAAGCTCTGGTCACCCATCCCAAAACGCGCTTCATCGCCTTCACCGGCTCGAAGGAAGCGGGCCTGCGCATTGGCGAGCAAGCTGCCAAGACGCAGCCCGGCCAGGTTTGGATCAAACGCACCGTTCTCGAAATGGGCGGCAAGGACGCCATTATCGTCGACGACGAAGCCGACGTCGCCTCCGCCGTCGAAGGCGTCGCCCAGTCTGCCTTCGGTTACCAGGGACAGAAGTGCTCCGCCTGCTCCCGCGCCATCGTGGTAGAAAGCGTGTACGACGATTTCCTTTCGCGTCTCCTCGAGCGCGTTAAGCAAATCAAGGTCGGCCCCACCGAAGATCCCTCGAACTACATGGGCCCGGTCATCAATGAGGCGGCCATGAAGACGATCCTCGGCTACATCGATACCGGGAAGAAAGAAGGCCGTTTGGTCGCCGGAGGCAACAAAGCGGAAGGCGATGGCTACTTCGTCGAGCCCACCGTCATCGCCGACGTTCCGCCGAAGGCGCGCGTCTTTCGCGAGGAAATTTTCGGGCCCGTGCTTGCCGTCACCAAAGCCAAAGATTTCGACGAGGCTTTGAAATTTGCGAACGAGAGCGAGTTCGGCCTCACCGGCGCCGTCTACACACAGAATCCCGACAAGATCGAGCGCGCCGAAGAAGAATTCCACGTCGGCAATCTCTACGTGAACCGCAAGTGCACCGGAGCGCTGGTTGGCGCGCATCCCTTCGGCGGTTTCAATATGTCCGGCACGGACTCCAAATCCGGCGGCCACGATTACCTGCTGCTCTTCCTGCAGGCCAAGACCGTCTCCGAAAAAGTCGCCGCCCGCAAGTAGCGCCCGGCGCAGCCTTTTCCGCCACGCGCTTCCGCTATCGCCCGCCCTCAGTGGCGTGCACGTCTCGCCCGCGGCTTTTCCCGATGTTTCTCCTGCTGCCCTCCGGTTCCCTGGGGTTTCTCTGCGAACTCTGCACCTCTGCGGTAAGTCCGTCTCTCTTGCCGCGGCGTTCCCATGCGGTGCCCAGCGCCGGAGGCGCGATTGTATTTAGGCCGGCACGGAGCGAAGCGGAGTGCCGGTACACGAAAGCCGAATGAATAATCAGGAGTCTCGGAGGGGACGATTGAAATCCCCGCTCTGCCGCCTCCGCTGCGCCGCCTCTTCTGCTCGCCCGCGGCTTTCCCGTTGCTTCTTTCGCTGGGTTTCCCCGCGAACTCTGCGCCTCTGCGGTAATCCTTCTCTCCTGGCGGTTCCGCTACTCCCCCGCCACGCTCGCCTCTGGAACCGGCTTCATCCCCAATCCCCACCGCAAAACTACATACGCCACCGGCCCCGTCGCCAGCAGCCATGGCGCCCACCGGAACACAAACGGCTCGCTGTAATACACCTTCACCGCGCACAGCAGCACCGGAAAAATCACGATGTACAATATCCCGCCGAGCCCGCCTGGAATCCGGAACTGCCGGGGCGCGTTGGGCGCCTTCGCCCGCATCCGCCACGCCGCAAGAACGGTCAACAGGGAAGTGGCGATCCGCGTCCATATGTAGATATTCACCAGATCCTCGACGCGATACTTCGCCAGAACGCAGTACACCACCGCCGAAATCGCGATGGCCCGCGTGGGCGTTCCAAACCGCGATAGCTTTCCCAGCCATGCCGGAAGATAACCGTCCTCCGCCATCGTTGCCGGTATGCGCGCGGTGTACAGAATGGTGCTGTTCGAAAGCGACAGCA
>JBJKQB010000090.1:0-2541 GCA_046705825.1 Candidatus Acidiferrales bacterium | reverse complement strand
TTCGGAGTTTCCGAGCGACTGCAAATACTTTAGAATCAAAGAACGCTTCCGCTGTGGGCGTGTAGCTCAGCTGGGAGAGCACCTGCTTTGCAAGCAGCGTGAATTCTCAGACTAAATGGCTTCGTTGGTGTCGCTTACGCCCGAAAGGCCGCCCATTCCCACTTCTCAAATGTACCGAAGTTGTCCCGAAGTCCTCGGGGAATGTCTGTCGTGTCGGCAATTGAGCAAGGGAGTCGTGCATGTGGATTTGAACGACAGACCTCCTGGACCCGAACCGTAGGACAAATTCACTAAGTCGTGGCTTTGGCGTCAGTTATAAATTTCGGAGCACGTGGAATTGGAAAACTGGGCCAACCGTGATCGGGTAATAGGCAGCGTGCCGTCAGTACGAGCGGGATCAGCAACGAGCACAATCCCGACGTCCCAACTGCCTTGAACCGAAAGACGTCCGGCGCGGTTGCTCGTTCCTTATACTTCGACTAACCCACGCTCTTGAGGCTCTAGCTCGCTGCTTTCCTCGCCCCCGCCTTGACCTTTGCCCACCGCCTCTTCGCTGCCTTGGATATTTTCGCCCGCGCTGCCGCTGACATGACTCGCTTCTGCATCCTGCCTGCACCATCCATCGCGGAATCGCCGAGCGCGTTCGCTGCGGCCCTGATTCCGTCCAGTTGCTTCTGGAGCCTGCCGACTTGCTTTTCGAGCTTGCGTTCCTCGCGCCTGATCGCCGCCAAAATGTTCATATCGATTGTGCCTCCGCGATGAATCGTATCTGAATCGAAAGACTCACACCAGGGGCGTTAGGGCCGGGCGACTTAACGCCCGATGATCGAACTCGGGTTGAATCTCGGGCTAGGCTGAACAAAGCGAACTCTGAAACGCATTGAGAATAACGAAGCGCCTGTCCGGCCGGGCCGAGTGAAATCGAGTGTAGCAAGGGCGCCCATTTGCACGAGTGCAGCCATCAATGCGCGAGCAACGGCTCTGCCAGGCGAATGGGAATTCCGAGATTGGAGCCGCCAAAACCGCGCAGGACGGCATAGGTCACGCCAATCACCTTGCCGTTATCGTTGAGCAAAGGCCCGCCCGATCCTCCGGAAGTGGTTTGCGCGTCGAAAACAATCTTATCGGTCGAAACATCCCCGATGTGACCTTGAGTGATCAGTGGGCGTATGAGGTCCTGCCGCGCCAACGCGCTCAGAATCTGAGACACATCGTCATTGCTGTCGGCGGTGATTTTCCGAACAGTGGCATCGTCGGCACGAGCCAAAATGGCGGCGATGCCGGTCGCGTACCCCATGGAGACGATCGGCTCGCCCGGGACCGCTGCGCTCTTTCGTGGATCGATCTTCAGCGGCTCGCGTCGGAGATCCTCCATGTCGACGCGGATCGTCGCCAGGTCGGCATCCGGTGAGATTTGGTCAATTTCGCCGCGAAAGGCGCGTGGGTCACCCGGAAAGTAAGCGCGAATTTTTGAGATTTCGGGCTGAAATCCCTGGAGTGTCAGGTCCCCGAGTTGGTCGTTTTTCCACCACGGCTGAGCGACGTGATGGTTCGTCACGACCAGCCCCTCGCGCGTGACCAGAAATCCGCTGCCGAAAATATCGGCGTTCACTTCTGGCCCGTTGCCTTCGAGCGTGAGAAGCGGTTTGCCGTCGCTATCGCGAACCGGCTCGCCCTGCTTGTCGAGCCCCGCATAGCGCAGCAGCCGGCCACTCGCTCTTTCACGGAACACCACAGACACATGCAACAAGCAGATGCTCTTCAGGCTGCGGGCGATCAGCGCTTCGACGGAGCCGTCGTTTTCAACGCGCCTCAACCGGGCATTCGTTTCAGCAAGCTCTTTGCGTAAAGTGGCAAACTCCGCCGAATCGGCGCTGGCCATCTGCATCTTCAGGTCCTGCGCGCGCCTTCGTAATTGGCTCTTGCCTATAGAGCCGCCCGTCGAATCGAGTTGCCGCCGGAGTGCCCTTGCTCTTGCCGCTAGATCTCCTTGGTGGATGACGCTGCCGCTCAGTTGCGCGATGACGGCACTGATGTCTTTTGTCTGATGCTGCGCATTTCGTGCGAACAACAGATAGATGCCGACCATCACGACCACTGCGGCAAACGTGACTCCGACTCCGATCTTGAGTCTGCGATCGAGTGAAGTGGCTCCCTTCGCCATCTTTTCGGTGACGGCCAGCGCCTCGAAAGCTGTGTGCGCGATTTCCTGCCCCTCTTCTGCGATGCGCGTCTTCCTGCGCAGTTCCTGCTCCTGGCGCCGAACGCGCAACTGCGTGCGCACGCGGGCAACCAACTCAGCGAGATCCCACGGGCGAGAGACGGCGTCGTCCGCGCCAATATCCAGGGCAGCGGCGCGGTCGGCCGCCGTCGCACCCACCAACAGGACTACCCGAATACCGTCCGTTACCTTCGAGCCGTGCACGCTGGCGATCACTTCCTGCCCGGTGGAGCGGCACGCGCCTGAATCAAGCAAGAGAAGATCGGCAGAATCGCGCTCGGGTTACTTCGCATCGCCGATTGTGTGAAGCGCACCCGCGT
>JBJKQB010000089.1:0-14565 GCA_046705825.1 Candidatus Acidiferrales bacterium | reverse complement strand
CGCGTTGAACTTTCGCCGGAAGCGGCATGACGTTGATTGGAGCTCCTTGCGAGGCCTGGGAAGCTCGAGAGACTTGGGGTGCTGTGGCGAACGCAAGCGTTGAAGCAAGCGCGAGAAGAATGAGACGCATGAGTTCCTTTCGACAGAACGAGTCGGTCGTTGGGATTTTGAACCCGCGAGGATAGTACGGAATTTCTCCCCGGAACAAAGAGATTATGCAAGAAAGGAAGTACGGGAATGGGAGGTAGGTTTGGCAGGTTTGCGGCTACCGGCGGAACACGGGCACTCGTCCGGATCGCTCAGTACAAGTGGAAGGTAACTTCGATGATTTGCCGCACCGGAGCCGGCTTGCCGTTCGGGCCCAGGGCCGGGCGGAATCGCCAGGTACGCACTGCTTCGATGGCTTTCTCATCCAGGCCCAGCCCGACACCCTTGACCACCTGGATTTGAGTCGCGCGCCCGTCCGGAGTGATCACGGCGACCAGCTCGACGGTGCCCTGATACTTCGCCTTGACCGCCTCGTCCGAATATTGCGCCTGCGGGCAATAGAGGCAAGCGGGATAGCCGTAGCCGCCGGTGCCCGCGTTGAAAACGCCGCCGCCGGTACCACCGCCGGATCCGGGACCCACGCCGCCGCCACTGCCACTGCCCACGCCACCGCCATTACCGGAGCCAATGCCGTTGCCTCCACCAGGCCCGCTCGAATCGTTGATGACCTTGGCCAGCGGATCGCCCCAGTTGTTCATGTTGGGGCTGGCGATGTGCAATTGTGGCGGACCCAATACCGTCGGCTGCATGGCATACAGCGGATGCGGCGGTGTCTTGACCTTCGCCGGCGTGATCTGAGTCCAATCAAACTTTGGCAGCGCCCCGCGGCTCGCGGGCACAGGATTATGCTCGCCGCCACCTCCGCCGCCGCCCGCTTTCTTCGCGGCAGGCTTCAAGCGCGGCAGATAGGGCGAAATATTGTCAAGCTGGGTGACCTGCATGTTGTTGGCCCTGGTGGTTGCCGGCGCAAAAATCTCGGGCAGCAGCGGCACTATGATCAGCACCAGAAGGCCTACGTGGAGGGTTACCGAAAGCGCCTGCACGCGGGTGAACTGCGTGTCCTTGGTCCAGATATCTTTCACCGCGACCGGCTTGCTGGTCACCTGCAGAGGCGGCAGCTTCTTGGGGAACAGCGCTTCGCGGATGTTTTGCCAGAAGCTATGCTCGGTCCAGCCGACCAGCAATTCCGACTGCACCGCTTTGGGCGTCGGCTTGAAGAATTCGCGGAGGTTCTCTCGGAGGGTCTCGCCGAACCCCGGCATGTTGAACGCGGTTTCCTGGCCGGGACGAAGCTTTACCGGACGTTCCGTCAGGAAGTCCTTCAGGTTGGACATCAGGCTGGAAAACATCGATTCCCGCGAGGGTGCCGGAAACCGCCCGAGCCTCAGTGTCGGCTCCGAATTCGAGCGCCCTACGTTGTCCAGTCTGGAACTGAAATCGCCCATATCAGATACGCCACTCCCGCACGAGTGTACACAAGGTTAGACGCCGGGCACCGAAAAAGGATGTATCGCACCACCTCGCCGCTGACACTCTGATGGAATCATTGTAACATACGGTGGTTAAGCCAGTTTTCGAGTTTCCCGCGCCGAAACAGAGGCTCATTCCTGCCCTCATTTTGCCGGCGCGACACCCGGATGCCCGGGGCACGATCGGGCTCCCGTGCAGACGCTCCAGAGGCAAGCAGTCCCTCTACAGGCGGGCAGCGCGGAGCTTAACAACCTGAGAAAGGGCAACGAAGTACCTGAAATGGAAAAGACGCTGGACCTGAAAAGCACGCTCAACTTGCCACGTACCGATTTCCCCATGAAAGCAAGGCTGCCCGAGCGCGAGCCTGCGCAGCTCGCGGCCTGGGAGGAGATGCGGCTCTATTACCGCATTCTCGACGCGCGCAAGGACGCGCCGCTCTTCGTTCTCCACGATGGCCCGCCCTACCCCACGGGCGAAATTCATCTGGGAACCGGCCTGAACAAAGTTGTGAAGGACATGATCGTCAAGTCGAAGACCATGGCCGGATTCCGTTCGCCGTATATTCCCGGCTGGGATTGCCACGGCCTGCCCATCGAAACCAAGGTCGAGAAGGAACTGGGCGGCAAAACAACAAAAGTTTCTGCGGCCGAGTTTCGCCGGCGCTGCCGCGAATATGCGGCGCGCTACGTCGAGGCGCACAAGCGCGATTTCCGCCGCCTGGGCGTTTTCGGGCAATGGGACAAGCCCTACCTGACCATGGATCCGGCCATGGAAGCGTGCACCGCCGCGGCCTTCATCGATTTCCTCGAGAAAGGCTACGTCTATCGCGGTCTGAAGCCGGTGTACTGGTGCATCTACGACCGCACAGCGCTAGCCGAAGCCGAAGTCGAGTACGAGGATCACACCAGCCCCTCCGTGTGGGTGAAGTTCCCGGCCGGAAGCGATGAACGGCTGAAGAAGCTCGGCCTTGGCGGCGACGTCAGCGCCTTGATCTGGACCACCACGCCCTGGACCCTTCCCGCCAACCGCGCGCTCGCTTTCCATCCTGATTTCGAGTACGTCGTCGCGGATACCACGATGGGCAAGCTGTTGCTGGCCAGGGAGCGCGTGAATGCGCTCGCTTCGGAACTCGGGCTCGAAATCCGCGGCATTTCAGGCGGATGGAAGGGTCGCGAATTCGAGCACGCCAGGTTCCGCCATCCCTTCCTCGATTACGAAGTGCCGGGCGTGCTCGCCGACTACGTCACCCTCGAGCAAGGCAGCGGCATCGTCCACACCGCTCCCGGCCACGGCGCCGAAGACTTCTACACCGGCCAGAAATACGGCCTGGAAGCCTATGCCCCGCAGGATGACGACGGGCGCTTCACCGAGGGCTTGCCCGAATACAAGGGCAAAACCGTTTTCGAGGCGAACCCCATCGTCGTCGAGCTGCTGAAAAACCGCGGCATGCTGGTCGGCGAACAGAAGCTCGCGCATAGCTATCCGCACTGCTGGCGCTGCCACAAGCCCGTGATTTTCCGCGCGACGGAACAGTGGTTTATCGAGCTCGATCGCGACGATCTGCGCAAACGCGCACTGGGCGATATCGCCAAAGTGAAATGGAAGCCGGAATGGGGCGAGGCGCGCATCCACGACATGGTCGCCGAGCGTCCCGACTGGTGCATTTCGCGCCAGCGCTTCTGGGGCGTCCCGCTCATCATTTTCTATTGCCAGAAATGCGGCGAGCAGTTCAAGGATTTCAAGGCGCTGCGGCACGTCCTGCCCTTCTTCGAGCGCGAGGGCGCCGACGCCTGGTTCACGCATTCCGCCGAGGAATTGCTCGGGCCGGACGCCCGTTGCCAGTGCGGCGCGTCTCAATGGAGAAAAGAGGAAGATGTCCTCGATGTGTGGTTCGATTCGGGCTCGACCCACCTGTACGTGCTGACCAATTCTCCCGTCAGCAATCCGGACGGTTCCTGGCGCCCCGCCGACGTCTACATGGAAGGCCCGGACCAGTATCGCGGATGGTTCCACAGCTCCCTGCTCGTCTCCGAAGCCATCAAGCGCCGCGCCCCCTACGAGCAGGTGGTCACGCACGGCTGGACGCTCGACGACAAGGGCCAGCCCATGTCGAAGTCCCTCGGCAACGCCATGGAACCCAACGAAATCAATGCGAAATGGGGCGCGGACCTGCTGCGCGTGTGGGTGGCCTCGCAGGACTACACCTCCGACGTGCGCCTGTCCGAGGCCATGATGCAGCAACTCGCTGAGGCCTACCGCGGAATCCGCAACCGCTTCCGCTTCGCCCTCTCGAATCTCTACGATTTCGACCCCGCGCGCGATTCCGTACCCGATGCGCAGCTATGGGAAATCGACGCATGGATGTTGCGCCGGGCGGGCGCCCTGATCCGCCGCTGCCGCGAGTGGTACGACAATTTCGAATTTCATCGCGTGTATCACGCGATCGAAGATTTCTGCACCGTTGACCTCAGCGCTTTCTATTTCGACGTGCTGAAGGATCGGCTGTACACCTTCGCGCCAAGGAATCTCGGCCGCCGCTCCGCGCAGACCGCCGTCTACCGCATCGCCAACGCGCTCGTGCGCTTGATTGCGCCCACCCTGGTGTTTACCTCCGAGGAAGTCTGGAAATATTTGCCGCGCGTCCCCGGCGATCCGGAGAGCGTCCACATGGCGCTCTTTCCGGAGGCCCGGGAATTCGAAGCGGCCCTGGATGAAAAGCGGGCGGGAAATTGGGACCGTCTCCTCGCCTTGCGCGGGGATGTCCTGAAATCCCTGGAATCGGCGCGTAATGCCAAGATGATTTCCGGCGCTCTCGAAGCGAAGATCACACTGCGCGCCAAAGGCGATCTTCTGAAGCTGTTGGAAACGCACGCCTCTTCCCTGCCCTCGCTTTTCATCGTGTCTCAGGTCGAGGTGCTGCCCTTTGACGCCGCGGTCCAATCGGACCACGAGAGCGCCTATCACATTGACGTGAAGCGAGCGGACGGCAAGAAATGCGACCGCTGCTGGAATTATTCGACGCATGTAGGGGAAAACACGAAGTACCCCACTCTTTGCGAACGTTGCGTCGCCGCACTCGATGAAATCGAGCGCGAAGGCGGTATACTGTGAAGGAGTTTAGGTGCTGATGTTGCAATTGTCCTCATCCGGATGGCGTCGACTGGCGTTGATCTCCGCAGCGGCTCTCTTGGCCGACCAGGCAAGCAAGTATGCCGTGGATCGCTGGGTTGACGTCAATTCCCTCCACGTGATCGTTCCCGGCCTGCTCAATCTGACCCACACCACCAATCCCGGCGTGGCCTTCGGCCTGGGTGCGGATTCCACAGCGCCGTGGATGGCGCCCCTGCTCATTGTGTTCTCCCTGGGCGTCATCGTGCTGCTGGTCTGGCTTCTGGCGACCAACCGCGCGGGTGGTCCTCTGGGCCGGTCCGGGCTGGCTCTGATTCTGGGCGGCGCCGCCGGCAACGTCATGGACCGCGTTCTGCGCCACAGCGTCACCGATTTCATCGATTTCTATATCGGCAGCCACCACTGGTACACCTTCAACCTCGCGGATTCGGCCATCGTGATCGGAGCAACGCTCGTCGTCCTCGAACTCTTTCGCGATTGGCATCACGCCCCCGAGCGTGCCTCGTAGCGATTTCCTGTTCGCGTGCCGAAGCGTTTACGCCGCAGGCTTATTTCCTGGCATACGCGCGCGAAAAAGGACACTTCTTTTGTTTTGCCGCCTCCCTTAGCTCTCCGATTGTTGGCTCGCGAACTGGCATGGCGTGTTGATCCTTCCTATCCTTCAAACCAGATACGCCTGCGAATGGCTTGGTCCCTGCCGATTATCTTCACCACGCAGCGTTCCGTTCCTACGAAGTTAGCAAGACAACCGATCCTTGCCAGTTCGCCGGCCGTGATTCGAAGCTCTAAGGGAGGCTGCAAAACATAAAGCCGTTCAGGTTTGTGGTCCACTTCTTCACACATTCCTCACACAGATCTCTGAAAGATGCGCGGCATCATGCGCGGCATCATTTGCGTTCGCGATGCGGTCTTGCAAGAATAGCCGGGCGAAGCAACCATGCACCCGGTTCTCTTCCATATCGGCTCTCAGCCCATTTACACCTATGGCGTGCTGGTCGCTGCGGGCGTCCTGATCGCCTTATGGTACCTGCGCCGGCAGGCTCCGCGCGCCGGCCTCGACCCCAGACGAACCTGGGACATGGCCATTTACGGCATTTTTGCAGCGCTCTTCGTGGCCAAGATCTGGTACATCTTTGGCGATTGGAGCCACTACGCGGCTCATCCCCACGATATTTTGAGTGTAGCCACCATCGAGTCGGGCGGAACGTTCTATGGCGGAGTGATCGGCGGCATCCTGCTCGTCCTGATCTATTCCTACATTTATGGCATGCCGCTGCTCGCGGTCTTCGATACCTTCGCAGCCGCACTTCCGATTGGACATGCCATTGGACGCCTGGGCTGTTTTACCGCTGGGTGCTGTTACGGCAAGCCCACCACCCTGCCTTGGGCCGTGACCTTCACCAGTCCTGTGGCCGGGAGAATCAACGGAACGCCTCTGGGCGTTCCCTTGCATCCCACCGAGCTGTACGAAGCCGCTGCCGAGTTCCTGAATTTCCTGATCCTGATCTGGATGGGCAAACGCCAGCGCTTCAAAGGCCAGTTGCTGGGGACCTATTTCGTCCTCTACGGTTTTGAGCGCGGAACCATCGAGTTTTTCCGCGGTGATCCGGGGCGCACCATGCTGTTCCACAACTCCTTTTCGCTCATGCAGGTGGTCAGCGTTGGCCTGATCCTGACCGGCTCCTTCCTCTGGTACCGCGGCCTTCGTGGCGCCTCGCCCGTAGCCCCGGTCGCCGTCCCCGCGAGCCGCTAGCGCAGGTTTTTGGAGCGTGTCATTCCGGGAACCGTCGCACCAGCCGAAGAATCCGTCCGGGCGTCATTCTGAGGCCCGCTTCACGGGCCGAAGAATCTCTCTTCTCTTCACGTCTGCCAAACGGCGAGTTCGTCCTTATGCTAATGTGAGCGCCGAGAAAGCCCCTGAGATCGTCCGTCGATCAACGCGAATTCACCGTTGCTGAAGAAGAGGCGGGCCTGCGTCTCGACCGTTTCCTGGCCGCGCAGCTTCCCGAACTGAGCCGCACTCGCGTGCAATCGTTGATCGACGAAGGACGCGTGCGCGTGACCGGAGCCGCGCCGAAGGCCTCCTATCGCGTGCAGGCGGGAGAAATCATCAGCATCGAAATTCCGCCCGCCGCGCCCGCCGCAGTCGCGCCTGAGCCCATCGCTCTCGACGTGCTTTACGAAGATGACGACATCGCGGTGATCGACAAGCCCGCCAACATGATCGTCCACCCAGGCGCGGGACGTGACGCTGGCACGCTCGTCGCCGCTTTGCTCCATCACTTCGGCGGAATCGATGGCCTCTCATCGACCGGCGGGCCTCTGCGGCCCGGCATCGTGCATCGCTTGGACAAAGGCACCTCGGGCGCGATGGTGATCGCCCGCAACGATGCCGCGCACAAGAAGCTCGTCGAGGAATTTCGCGACCGCCAGGTCCAGAAAACCTATCTCGCGCTGCTGCACGGCCGCTTGAAAGGCGAATCCGGACGCATCGATATGCCCATTGCCCGCGACCTGCGCCGCCGCACACGCATGACCACGCGCCGCCGCGAAGGGCGTTCCGCGCGCACGGATTGGCGCGTGCGCTTCCGCCTGGACGCCTTTACGCTCATCGAAGCGGACCTGCACACCGGCCGCACCCATCAGATACGCGCCCATTTTTCCGCTCTCGGTGCGCCCGTTGTGGGCGACACCCTGTACGGCGCGCCCCGCCAGGAGCGCGCCGGAGCAACGTTGCTCCCTCCGCTCGACCGCAACTTCCTGCACGCCGCGCGCATCGCCTTCCTGCATCCGCGCACGGGTCAGCGCGTGGAATTCCACGCTCCCCTGCCTCCGGAGTTGCTCTCGTATTTTGACGAACTCGCCCGCGCGGCCGGTGTTTCCGCCGCTCAGTCGGTCCTGAGCTGTTGATTTTGCTCTTGCTTTAGCAAGGGAGAGGGCCAAATCCCTACGCTGGGCCCCCCACCGAATTCCCGGAACGCGAGTTGACGCTGTCCCGACCGCCTTCCTATAATGCTGGGTTGTGAAACTTGCCTGCGCTTTTCTCGCCTTCGCTGTGTTTGTCGGACTCTCGGGGACGAGTGGGCGCGCCCAGCAAACCTCAAGTCCGGCTCAGGCCGCGCAATCAGGCCAGCCGGCTGCTACACAGCCTCCCCCGCCGCCGCAAACATCAACGGCGCCCGCGCAGACGCCCCAACAACAAGGTCAAACCCCGCCCGCCAAGCAGAAGCAGCTGCCCAAGATCGTTTCCACCACCGGCCTGGTTCACCTGCCCGTGACCGTGATGGACCGCCACCGGAATTTCGTCACCAACCTGAACCAGAGCGACTTCACCGTGCTGGAAGACGGCACCGCGCAGAAGATCCTGTTTTTTGGCCGCGACACCGATCTGCCTCTTCGCATCGGCCTTCTGATGGACACTTCGAACAGCATTCGTCCGCGCCTCGCCTTCGAGCAGGATGCTGCCATCGATTTCCTCAACAGCGTCATCCGCAACGGTAAGGACATGGCCTTCCTGATGACCTTCGACAACGAGCCGGAAGTGGTTCAGAGCTTTACCGACGATGTCGGCGAGTTGAGCGATGCCATTCGGCGCCAGCGCGCCGGAGGCGGCACGGCCCTGAATGATGCGATCTATCTCGCCTCCGAAAAGCTGATGAATCCGCCCTTGCCGCAGGGCTCGGACCCGCAGGTGCGCCGCGTCATCGTGGTAATCAGCGATGGCGACGATGACCTGAGCGATCACGCGCTCAGCGACGCCCTCGAAGAAGCCCTCCGCGCCGAAGTCGCCATTTACACCATCAGCACCAACACGGATTGGATCTCTATCGATAATCCGGACCGACCCCAAAAATACCACCTCGACCCGGGAGACAAAATCCTGCAGAAACTCGCGGACGAGAGCGGCGGCCGGCCTTTTTTCCCGTATCGCGTGGATGATCTCGAGCAGTCCTTCGTCGAC
This sequence comes from Candidatus Acidiferrales bacterium, assembly GCA_046705825.1. GTDB lineage: Bacteria > Acidobacteriota > Terriglobia > Acidiferrales > UBA7541 > Palsa-295. Next base: position 5,957 of record JBJKQB010000089.1, on the reverse strand, counting down.
ATCGGAACCGAGTTGCGCAGCCAGTATTACATCGCCTATGCGCCCACCGACCCACTCTCCAATGGCGGTTATCGAAAAATCCAGGTCGATGCCGACCGCAAGGGCTTGATCGTCCGCACCCGCAAAGGCTATTACGCCAATGCGCCCACCACCCAACCGCTTGCAGGCGGGCCCTCCAGCCAGTAAGCGAGGCCTATCTGTATTGAAATTTGGGAAAAGAGCGATCCTGCCGAAGGACGGCCGTGGCGTTCGCTCGCCGCTCGATTTCGCTAATCCGCGTGCCGGACCGGCCCGAACATTCCGCGCCCGCTCGCGCGGTTGTTACTGTGAAGGAGCGTAATACCCCTTGCGCGCCAGCAAATGCACGCCCGCACGGTCCACTTCCACCTTGATCTTGCGGAACGTTCCGTCGCGTTTTGTGTTGCTGGGATAATATCCGACCACGTACTGCGAGCGCAGTTCCTCGGCGATCTCATCGAAGGCCTTATCGAGAGACCTCTCGCTGCGCACCTCGATTTCGCGCCCGCCCGTCTCTGCGGCCATCCGCCGCGCCACGCTGGCGCCTGTGTAGCCCATGCCCAGCCCAAAATAGAAAGGCTCGTCCGCCAGCCGCAGAACGTGAATCACCGTGTTGGTCTTTTGCGCCGATTCGATCGCGTCGTCCAGACTGAGCTTGCTCCCTGTATCCTCGGCGTCGGTCAGAAGGATGATCGCTTTGCGCCCGGTCTGCCCGGCCAGTTCGTCGTGGCACGCCAGGTACACCGCATCGTACAAATCCGTGCCGCCATTCTGCCCCGCAGGCAGCGTTCCGGGCGTCGGGCCTACACCCGCGGCCACCGCGTCGATGCGCGTGCCGCGAATCGCGCGAATCAGGATGGATGGATCCTCCGTCAGATTGGCGAGCAGGTTGACGTCGAAGTCGAACCCGATCACCATCGCTTCATCCCCCTTGCGCATGATGTCGTGCACGAACCGGGACGCCGTATCCTGTTCGGCGTCCAGGATGTTCTGCATGCTCCCGCTCGTATCGATCAAAATTCCCAGCGTCAGCGGCAGGTTTTTCTCCAGATCGAAGTAGGCAACTTTCTGCTCCACTCCGTCTTCGTAAATCTTGAAGTCGTTCTTGGTGAGGTCGGAGATGATCGCATTATGCTTGCCCCGCGCCGTGACGAACACGTCCACCAGGTTCGTCTGCGCTTTCAGCGTGTGGCCAGATTCTGGGATTTGCTGTTGCTGCGTCTTCGTTTGCTGCGCAGGTGGAGCGCTTCCCGGCGGCCGCATCGGTCCGGCAGTTTCTTGCTGCGGCGCGGCCAACGCCCGCGGCATCAGGACGCTCCATGCCGTCCAGGCTGCCAGGGCTGCAGCCAACAGTAGGGCCGCGAGTCGGGTCGGTCGCATTGTATAATCCCCTCCGGAGGAGTTCTTTCCGCAGTGGTACGATGCGCGGAACCGCCCTGCGGATGTTCGGTCCCGGCGCTGCGAACGGAAAACCAGCCCGGCGAAAACGAGAGATTTCATGAAACGAGTTCTGATCGTTCTAAGCATGTTGCTGTTGGCGGCGATGGCGGCGCACGCCCAATCCTATAATCCCCAGCACGCTTCTCCGGGTGTGCCCGCGCAAGGGACCACGCCGCTTCCCCAACAACGCGCCCGCCAGAAGATCGTTGTCCCCACGCAGCAGGTCCTGGTCCCCGTAACCGTCAAGGACAGTCACGGCCAGCTCGTGGCCGGCCTGCAGCGCGGCGATTTCCAGATCTTCTGCGATGGCATCCAGCAGCGCATCCTTCTGTTCGACGCCAATCCCACACCTCTTTCGGCCGTCGTGCTGATCGACAACGATCTCCCCGCCAAAGAGTCCAAGCAGGTTCAAAAGAGCCTGGTGGCCATCTCCGCCGGCTTCGGACCCAACGATGAAGTTGCGGTCATGAAGTACGAGTCTTACCCCCAACCCGTTTCCGATTTTTCCTTCAACAACGACATTCTCTTCACCGCCCTGAAACGCATGCAGCTCGGCTCTCATTCCACCGCCATTTTCGCCGATCCCGGCTTCGCCGGTCCTGTGGTCAATGGCCGGGAGCTTCCCACCGGGCAGGGCGTCCCGCAGCATGGCGCGTCGCGCCCGGCCAACGACATCGCGCTGGATGACGCCGTCTACGCCGCAGCCCAGATGCTGCAGCGTCGCGGCCCCGACCGCCGCAAAATCATTTTCCTGGTTTCCGACGGCAGCAATTCCCGCCACAACCGCCACACCTTCAACGAAACCATGCGGCTCCTCCTCGAATCCAACATTTCCGTCTACTCCATCTCCGTTTCGCGCACGGTCCCCGGAAAGTCCCTCTGGCAGCACGGCATCGGACAGGCCGACCGCTACGCCATCAAGAGCGGCGGCTGGATGTTTTACTCCGCCAAGGAAGAAGATCTGGATCGCTTGTACTCGCAAGTGACGGAAGAGGCCCGCGACCGCTACACGCTCACCTTTTCCCCGCATGGCGAGGACAAAACCAAAGACTTCCACACCATCGAAGTTCGCGTCCTGCGCCCCGATCTGGATGTGCACGCACGCGACGGCTACTACCAGAGCGCGCTCGGCATCGCTCAGTAATTCCCCGCATGGCAAATTCCGGGCCGCCGTTTTCGCGCCTCAAAATGTTCCCCCACACGTATCGCGCCTAAAACTTTTCTGCTTGACTTCATTCCCCGCCACATTTACAAATGAACGAAGCGAGTCACGGGCGAGATACGATGTTGTCGCGCCTTTCCTCGCGGGAGAAAGCTTCACGGTAGTCCATGCGCGAAAGCAACTGAGGCTTTGAGTTTCTTCCTCGGGCCTTTCAGGAGAAATGAGGCGGCTGCTCTGCTAGCCGCCTCTTTTTTTTGCGCGCGCTGTTCTGAGCCGGTCGGAGCTGATCAAGAACGCTGTTTCGCCAGTGCCCGTGATGGCCGGATCGAGACGAGCTGCTCGTGCGCCGGGCAAAGCGGTTTGTAATCGCACGAGGCGCAGTGGAACCCGGGCTTGGGCCCAAAGTCGCCGCCGCGTATGCGGTCCGCTGCTTCGGCGATGTGCTGCTTCGCCGCGTTCAACGTCTTGTCGTCCCGCGTCGTGAATACCGCTTCATTCGCCATCAAATTGTAGAACGCGAGCCGCGTCGGCTCGATTTCCAGTACCTCGCGGGCCGCCAGGGCGTAAATGCTGAGCTGAAGATCCTGCGCCGCCTTTTTCGCGTCCTTCGGCCGCCCTGTCTTGTAATCCACGATCTCATATTCCTTCCGCCCGATCCGGTTCACTTGATCGATCCGGCCGGTGATGATGATTTCGTGCTCGAGCGGCAGCTCGAACGTCTTTTCCTGGTACACCACGTCGGCGGGCGCGCGCCGGTACGTCTCAAAAAAAGTTTCCAGCGCCTCCCAGCCCTCCCGGCAGTACTCGTTCTCGTGATAATCGTCCGGGAAACCTGCGGGCGACCACTCGCGGTCGTAGATCATGCGCAGATCGTCGCGGGAAACGCTGCGCCCCCGCCGCAGCTCGCGCACGAATTCCTGGATGGTCGTGTGCATCACGCTGCCGAACGTGGCCTCCGCGTGCGGGCCTCCCCGGATGCTCCACATGCGCTGGAACATGTATTTCATCGGGCAGCTCTCGTACGCGTTGATCGCCGAAGCGCTCAGCTGCAGCGGCTCAGGACGCGGTGGATGGAAGGCTTTGGCCCAGAGCGCGATGCGCGAGTAAGCGCGCGTGCCTTCGTCCACGGCGGAGGCGCGCAGCCCCGCAAAAAGATCCGAAGGATCCACGGGATCGGGCTCCGGCGCGGCCGCCTCCTCGATCGGCGCCAGCAGCACCTTGGGCGCCAGTTGCTGCGCGTCGAACGTCTTGATCTTGCGGTCCTGCAGAAAATCTTCCAGAAACAGCGACTCCTTCTTCCACTTGTTGATCACCGTGCACAGCGTCAGACGTTGCCGCGCCCGCGTCAGCGCCACGTAGAACAGCCGCCGCTCTTCCTGCACGTGGAAATCGCCTTCGGGCATTTCCTCCTTCATCAAATCCGCTGGAAACTCGAACACCGGCCGGCGCGCAGGCGAAGGGAAATCGCGCTTCGAAAGGCGAATCACGAACACGTGCGGGAACTCCAGCCCCTTGGCCCCGTGCACGGTCATCAGCTCGACCGCGTCCTCGGTGGGATGATCCTCCAGCCAGATGTCGCCGCGCGCCTCGTTGAAATAGTAGAGATACTCGAGAAAATCGCGCAGCCGCTTCCCCTCGGGCGGCGAAACATTCGATTGCGCAGCGGAAGACTCCGCCGCTGGGCCGCGCGGCCGCTCCGCAAGGCTTTTCCGTTCCCATTCGCGCACGAATGTGACGAAACGATCCAGGTAGTAGCGGTCGGCCTCCGACGGCAATGGCGTTACCCCCAGCGCCGCCAGCAGATCGTCCAGCAATTCGCTCACGGTTTTCCGCCGTGCGCTTTGCCGCAATTCCTTCACCAGCGCGGCGAATTCCCCCAGCCGCGCCTTGCCTTTGCCGAAGGGCAGTTCGCCTTGCGACGCGTCGACTTCATCCCACAACGGCCGCCGGTGGTTCTTCTCCGCGCGCTCCGCCAGCCGCACCAGGTCGCGCGGCTCCAATCCCCAATAGGGCGCCGCCAGCGCGCGTGCGCACGCCACGTTGTCGCCCGGTTGCCCGATCAGCCGGAACCACGCCAGCAGGTCGCGAATCAATGTGCTCGACAGAATCGAAAACCGGCGGATCACGAAGGGAATCCCGCGCCGCTGCAGCGCGCCCACCAGCAGGTCGCGGTGCGTGTGCATCCGGTACAGCACCGCCATGCTGCCCCAGCCCGCCCCGGCCTCATGCAGCCGCTCGATTTCCGAGGCGACCCACTGCGCCTCTTCCTGCGTTCCGGCGAATTCGACGACGCGAATCTTCTCGCCTTCCCGGTTTTCCGTGCGCAAGCGGCCGTCCGGCAGCAGTGGCGACTGCTCGTTGTTGCGGATCACCGCGTGGGCCACATTCAGGATGCGCTTCGTCGACCGGTAGTTCTGTGACAGCGTGACCAGAGACTTGCCCGCCATCGACAATGCCATTTGCGCCGCATTGGGCGCTGGAGCAGGTTCGCCATTTCCGCCGGACGCGCGCAGCGCTGGAATCTTGCGTTTGAGCGCGCCGCTACCGCAAAAGCGTTCCAGGAAAATCGTGAAGCTTCCGTAAGACGCGCCGCGAAACCGGTAAATGGCCTGATGGTGGTCGCCGACGGCCATGATGTTGCTTCGGTCGCCCGCCAGCAGCCACAGCAATTCCAGTTGCGCGATGTTCGTGTCCTGGAATTCGTCCACCAATATGTAGCGGTATTCCTCGCGCAAACGCCCCAGAAGCGCCGCGTCGCTTTCCAGCAGCTTCACCGCGTCCAGAATCTGCGCGCCGAATGTGGTCAGTCCGCGCTCCCGCAACAGCTCCCCGCTCACGCAGAACGCGCGCGCCAGTTCCTCCTGCCGTTCGACCTCCTCCTGCGCGATGGCGTGCTCGTCCGCTTCCAGCGAATCCTTGCGCGCCTCGAAGCCCTTGCGCAGCCGTTCGACGTAGCGGCGGTAATCCTGGGGCGTGACCAGTTCGTCCTGGCAGCGCGAGAAGAACGTGACGAAGTCCGCCAGAAATTCGCTGGGTTCCTGCAGGCGTTTGAAGTGTTTCAGCTGCAGCCGACCGATGTTTCTCCGCAGCAGTATCTTGTGATCGAGTTCGTCGAGCGGCTCGATCCCGGTGTTGGCCGCGCGCAGTATCTTCTCCAGGCAGAATTTGTGGAAGGTGCTGAGCCACACGCCTTCGGCTCGCTCGCCGATCGCCTTCACCACGCGATGCTTCATCTCGGCGGCTGCTTTGTCCGTGAACGTGAGGCCCAGGATGTTTTCCCCGGCAAGGTTCGGATCGCGTTCCAGCAGATAGCGTATGCGCTCGGTGATGACCCGCG
>JBJKQB010000088.1:0-20042 GCA_046705825.1 Candidatus Acidiferrales bacterium | reverse complement strand
GGGCTGCTGATGCTGCTGAACACGTGGGGCGTGGTGTGGCGCGTTCAGAAGCGGCTGATTGCGTGGACGCGCGCCAGCGTCGAGGAAGGCCAGCCGATGCCAGCCGAAGCGGAACGCATGGCGCGCTGGTCGCTTTTCGCTTCGCGCGTGGGATTCTGGCTGTCGTTTCCCATGTTGTTTTTCATGGGCGCGGCGGAGCATTATCCGTTCCTGAGCGGCCTGATGAGGTAGCAGGACGGCGCGAGATCTGAAACGCGGCGGCGGGCTTCGCGTCTAATAGACAGAAAGAAGGCGGTCCCATGAAATCCCACCCGAAGATGGCCGCTGCGGTCGTCGTTCTTGCAGCGAGCGCTGTTGCTGGATTCGCCCTTCGAGCCTTCGCCTTCGACCATCCGCTGACCTCGACGGCGATTCGCGACGCGTATTTTCTGGGGAATCGCAACGACGAGCAAACCGGCGAATTCCTTTCGCAGTACATTCATGCGTTCCCGGAACCCGAGAGCGGCGCCTACGTTCAGCGCATTGGCATCGACACGCCGTTTTCCCAGATCATCTGGCAGTCGCGGGGAAAACTGAACTATTTCGCGCCCGATGCAGTGGAGGAATATCAGAACAAGCGCCTGCCGTTTCTGGTGCACGTCGAAATCGCGCAGACGGAAAGCTACTCGCCCGTTCCGCCCGCGCCGGCGCCCCAGTACTACCAGTGGGTGCCGGACTTCTGGAACGACTTCGAGGTTAAGCTCGTTCAGGACAACAAGGAAATCGCGGCGAAGGACGCGCGCGGCGGGCCCATCTACGCGTACGGCTCGAACGAAATTCCCATCGTCACCGGAGCGATGATCCAACTGCTTTACGATCCGCAGAAGATCAAGGCCGAACCCATCCAAATCGTCGTGGTCACGCCCGATGGGCAGACGGTCGAAACCACCTTCGATCTGGCGAAACTGCGTTAAGAGCGCCAGCGCAGCGTGACGGGGCCGGACATGGGATGCCGCAAGGGAGCGCCCGTCCGCTGCGATTCCTGGCACGCCGCTTTCAGATCGAAATACCAGCGCGCCTGCCGGTCGGCGTCGTCCACCAGCATCATGCGGTCGCCGTATTGCAGCCCGAGTCCCTGTTTCTTGATGACTTCCGTGTCCTGGCGGATGAAGCGCGGCCCGAGCACGTGAATGATGAAGGAAACGACGGGAAACCACGGCAGGATGTTCCAGGCCGCGACGAAATCGAGGCGGCAAAGATCGCGGCGAACGGGCGTGACGGTGGTGCGGCTCGACAGCCAATATCGCCCGGCGCGAATGTGCTCGAAGCGCTGGTTGGGCAAAACGAAATCGATGGTGGTGGTGGCGGGTTCGCCGGTGGCGAATTTCAGGATCTTATAGGGCGCGCTATTGGCCGACGGCGTGTGCGGGCTCATGCGAAAGCCGTTGGGAATGGGCTCGAACTGTTTTGCCTTATCGCGAATGCTGCGGCGAGTGCGCCACCACCAGGCTTGATGGACGAAGGGACCGTGCGCGGGATCCATCAAGCCGATAATTCCGTGATCGACGGAGCAGAGCAAGTCGGCCGCGAGATGCGCGATGGTGTAGCGCGCGCTGAATTTGGGCAATTCGGGGGGAGGCGGCAGCGCGGCGGGCTCGGCGGACGCCGGATTCGTGAAGCCCTGCGGATTCGACATGAATGCCCAGATGTAGCCGTCGCGTTCGGCGCAGGGAAAACTCCCCGCATAAATGCGCTCGCACTTGAGTTTCGAATCGGCTGCAAGCGAGGGGATGTGGCGGCACTGACCGGTGTGCGCGTCGAATTGCCAGCCATGGTAGGCGCACTCGACATTGGCGCCGTCGAACTGGCCGAAGGAGAGCGGAAACGCGCGGTGCGGGCAGATGTCGCGGAGGGCAAACGACCGGCCGGCCGCATCGCGTCCCAGCACCAGCGGCACTTCCAGGAGCATCGCTCGTGCCAGCCTTCCAGGGCGAACGTCGCCGCTGCGCACCGCGGGATACCAGAATCCCCAGAGAAAATCTGCGCCCGCCTTTGCACTGGAGGCCGTCGTTTCGGTCATGGTGAGCCATCGTATTACACCCGGAATTTCACGGCAAATTCGCGGTGCGCGCCGCAGCGACGCGCCAGGCAGATGGAACCAGCGTCGTTGCGAAGGGAGCGAAAAACCGCGGTTTAGCGGCTACAATAGGCCTTTTATCTTTGGCCGCGAGACGGATGAGGCTTGGCGCGCCCGCCCCGGCCAGCGATGTACAAGGAGACGACGCATTTGTTGAACATTGCTTCCATCCGAGCCGCCGAGGAACGCCTGCGCGATATAATCCGCCTTTCTCCCTTCGTGCGCTCGGAAACGTTCTCGCAGATCGCGGGACGCCCCGTTTTCCTGAAGCTCGAGAATCGCCAGGCCACCGGCTCGTTCAAAGAGCGCGGCGCGCTGAACAAGATTCTTCTGCTCGCGCCCGAAGAACGAAGCAGAGGCGTGATCGCCGCCTCGGCTGGAAATCACGCGCAGGCGGTCGCCTACCACGCAGCCAAGCACGGCATCGCCGCGCAGATTTGCATGCCGCTGACCACGCCGCTGGTGAAAGTGTCGGCCACGCGCGGCTACGGCGCGGAGGTGATCCTGTGCGGCGCGAATTACGACGAGGCCTGCGAGGAAGCGCTGCGCCGCTGCCACGAACAGAAGCTCACCTTCATCCATCCCTTCGACGATGAAGCGGTGATCGCCGGGCAGGGCACGCTGGGGCTGGAGATGCTCGAGCAGATCGACGACCTGGGCTCGCTGGTGATTCCGGTGGGCGGCGGCGGTCTGATCGCAGGGGTGGCCTGCGCGGTGAAGGAAACGCGCCCGCGCGTGCGCGTGATCGGGGTGCAGACGGCGCGCCTGCCTTCGATGAAGGCGGCCGTCGAGCGGCACGCGGCGGTCACGCTGCCCGCCAACAAGACGATCGCCGACGGCATCGCCGTGCGCGTAGCCGGAACGCAAACGCTGCCGCTGGTGGAAAAATACGTCGACGAGATTGTTACGGTAGACGAGGAAGAGATCGCCAACGCCATTCTGCAGCTTCTGGAGAAGGAGAAGACGCTGGCGGAGGGCGCCGGAGCGGTGGCCGTCGCGGCGGTGCTGAATGAAAGGATTACGCGCCGCGACGGCGAAACGTTGGGCCTTCTGGTGAGCGGCGGCAACATCGACGTGTCGCTGCTCTCGCGCATCATCGAGCGCGGCCTGGTGAAGGACGGGCGCCTGGTGCGCATCCGCATCCACTTGCCCGATCATCCCGGCGCGCTGCAGCGTTTATCCACAGTGATCGCGGCGCAGAAAGCCAATATTGTGGAGACATCGTTCAGCCGCGCGCATTACGGCGTCGTGCTGGGCGATACGGCGATCGACATCACCATGGAAACGCGCGGCCCCGAGCACGTTGCGGATTTGAAGGCCGCGCTGCAATCCGGCGGGTACGAGCTCGAACAGGTCCAGTGAGCCAACCCTGCCGGCCCGGCAAGTTGCATGGGCGGCGGCTAGGGCAAGCGGTGGATGTTCGATGGCTGCCTCGCGGAACCAGCCCTACCTCAACGACGTGTAATATCCCGGCCCCACGCGCAGGTGGTGATGCCAGGCGACCGGGAAGGCCCACCAGACGAGCGACCCGAGAATGGCCTGGCCAATGGCGAGCGGGATGATGTTGCGCACGCGGCCGAACATCCACGCCATTACCGCGCCGCCGATCAGCGTCAGCGGGACCAGCACCGGATTGGGCCAGTGGCAAGCGGCGAAGATCACACCCGTCAATCCCGCGGCGAGGTATTCGTTGCGCACCAGCGCCAGCATGTGATTGTGCACCAGGGAATTGAGGGCCACCTGCTGCAGCAGGCAGAAGGCGAAATAGGTCCAGAGCCTGCGCCAGTGGATCAGGTTGGGCGGCAGATGCGCGGGCTGGCCCAGGGCGAACCCGATGGCGATCAGAGCGGCCGCCATCAATCCAAAGGCGATCAGCGCCTGCTTTCCGGCTGCGCCTAAATTATCGGCGCGCCAACCCAGCGTTTTGGGTGTGTCGCGGTGAATGGCGAAGCTGGCCACGATCCAGACGATGAAGATGACCCAAGTCCAGCGCGCTACAAACTGCAATTGCCAGATGAACCAGAGGATGAAGGCGGGCAACAAGGTCACGTCGGCCAGCGAGGCCCAACGCTGCACGGAAGTCAGCGCGTTTCCTGCGATGCCTGGAGCAGCTCGGCGATCAGTTCCTGGGTTGTGCGGCGAGGTTCCCATTCTTTTGGAGGCGGCTCGAAAAATGGCGCCCATTCGATATCCGGGAAACCCATGCGCGCCGCCTCAGCCGGAAGTTGATGCGGGAAGGCATCGGGCGGGATGTTCGCCAGCCGCACAAGAGCCTCGAATACGACGCGATGATCCGTGCCTGACCACGAATAGCGCGCAAGGCCCTGCCTTTGATCCGGCGGAAGGGATTGCATCCCGTCGCGGCAAAGCGTGCGCAGAAGCTCAACTTCGATGGCGGCTACGGCTGCCTTTGGACGGGAATGATTGCGCGACATTCGTCCGCAGAACGTATCATTCACGCGTGGGAAAAGAAAGACACGCACCAAGAACGCAGAGGAAAGGTAAGTACCGGGTACAAAAGGGTTCGTTAGGCAGCGTGGCTTACGACCGGGCGGACGAAATCGATGCGGTCGATGGTGGCGGCCACGCCGTATAGGGGACTCGGGTCAGTTCCAATTCGGGACGTACGCAAGGCCATGGCGCTTGCGCGAACCAGTACAGAAGCCGTCTCATGCTCGGTGGGAAGGGCAAAGGTCAGTTCGAGAGCGGCGCCGGGCTCGATGGGCACTCCCGATTGGAAGTAGATGCCAGAACGCGAGATATCGCGTACCTGGGCCGTGTACACCTCTGTGGGATGTCTTGTGGCTAGAAAGACCTGCAACGGCAGACATACCCCATACCGCCGGGTTTGTCGACGCTCGCCCATGCTGCCCCCGGCGGAATAGCTGCAACGAGGGTGCCAACGTTCTCTAAGGTGAGTTTTGAACTAAAAATAAAGGAGTTGTGAGCTGGCAGTAACGATTTCGATGTATGAGGCCATGCAAAATTTTCCCGAACTGGGAAATAGATTCCTGGGGTGAGCCAGCTTCCAAAGGTTTGCCGGGAGCTAAAGGCACTTAGGAAGAGACTTACAGGCTGCGCCCGCTCCCCACTTCCTGGCGGCTTTGAAGCTTCATTTCTTCCTCGATGGCCTGCACGGCCTCGTCGGAGATCTCGATGAACTCGATGCCCACACCCACGCCCGGAAGGCAATAGCGAACCTCAGCTCGCGTGCTGACATGCGCGCCAGATTGTCCCAGACGGAATTGGACGTTCAGGACGGCGCCCTCCGGGAAGTCGCGGCTAGTGTTGATGAACATTCCCCGGGTGCTGATGTCGGGAGGCCGGAGGGCGACATCTTCGCTGCGTCCTTCATAGGTGACGGACAGCTCACGGAGGGTGGCCAGGCGAGGCGCGATGCGGGCCGCATTCCAGTTCTTGAGCTTGCTATTGCTCGTACTCACTCGGTCTGACTCCTTGGCCGACTAGCATCTGGCCCTGTGATGAACTCGCCTCGGTTCCGCCCAGATTCCTGCCGCAGTAAGGGCAGAAAGCGAAGGCCGGGGCAATGTCTTTGTGGCACGAAGGACAGCGAAGGGCAAAAAGCTGTTCGAAGGGAACGACGCGCAGGACTTCGTCGAGCGTGGTGTCGCCGCGCGCGACGCGCTCGAGAGCGTACTCCTGCATCCGGCGCATGCCGCTGTGCTGTGCGATGGAGCGAATTTCATCGCTGCGGCCGCCGGAGCGAATGGTGGAACGAATCGCGTCATCGAAGGCCAGCATTTCGTACACGCCGATTCGCCCCTTGTAGCCGGTCATGTCGCACTTCTCGCAGCCGTTGGGCGCAAATTGTTTTGCGGGAGGCGTGTGGACTCCCAGTTCCTGAAACCGAGCCGTGTATTCGGGCGTGACGGGAAGCTCCTCGCGGCAGGAGCACAGGCGGCGGATCAAGCGCTGCGCGACGACGGCGGTCACCGAACTGGCAATCTGGAATCCGGGCACGCCCAAATCCAGCAATCGCGTGATGGCGGAGATGCTGTCGTTGGTGTGCAGGGTGGAGAGGAGAAGGTGGCCCGTCTGCGCCGCTTTGATGGCGATCTCGGCCGTTTCCTTGTCGCGGATTTCCCCGACCATGATTACGTTGGGATCCTGGCGCAAGATCGAGCGCAGGCAAGTGGCGAAGCTGAGGCCCGCCTTGCTGTTGACCTGCACCTGATTCAGCCCGGGCAGAACGTATTCCACCGGGTCTTCCACGGTGATGATGTTGACCGTCGGGCGCCGCACCAGATGCATCGATGAGTACAGCGTGGTGCTTTTGCCCGAACCAGTAGGTCCAGTCACCAGAATCATGCCTTGCGGCTGGCGCAGCAGGTGGGCCAGCGCACTGGCCATTTCCGGAGGCATGCCCAGGCTGGCGAAACCCTGCGCAGGCGCTTCGGGCTCGAGCAGCCGCATCACGACCTTTTCGCCATTCTGTGTGGGAAGCGTGGAAACGCGCAGGTCGATCTTGCGGCCGGCGATCTTTACCAGGAAGCGGCCGTCCTGAGGCGCTCGGCGCTCGGCGATGTCCATATCGGCAAGGATCTTGATGCGGGAAACGACGGAATTTTGAAGAGAGCGCGGAATGTGCTGGAAATCGCGCAACATGCCGTCGATGCGCAGGCGAATCACCATGTCGGTCGACTGCGGCTCGACGTGAATATCGCTGGCCTGCTTGGCGGAGGCGGCGGCAATGGCGGAGGCGACCAAGCGGACCGCGGGGGTGCTCTTGTGCAGCAGTTCGGCCTGCATCTCCTGCATGGCTTCGATGTTCCGCTGCAAGGAGCTGGAGGACACGAATTCCATGTCGGGAGCGTCCTCGGCCGGGGCGATCTCGTCCACAGCGATTTCGGCGTCCCTCGCGGCGCTGTACCACTTTTCGATGGCCGTCTGGATCTCGCTGCGAAAGGAGAGGCGCACGAGGATGTCCATGCCGGTGGAGAAGCGCAACTCGTCAATGACGTTGAGGTTCTGCGGCTCGGCCATGGCGACGACAAGCTTGGTGCCCTGGGCCTGGATGGGCAGGGCGCAGCAGCGCTGGGCCATCGAGTGGGGGACGAGTTTCAGGATTTCCGGATCGATGTCGAGCTGTTCGCAATCCACGTAGGGAACGTGGGTCACCTCGGCGAGCGCGCTGGCCAGGTCCTCTTTGGAGACCAGGCCCCGCTCGAGCATCAAGTCGCCCAGATGCACGAGCTTGCCTTGCTGCTCCTCAATCGCTTTCGAGAGTTCGGCGTGGGAAATGTGGCCGCGTTCCCGCAGAACTTCGCCCAGGCGTTTGCGTTTCATTACCGGTTCTTGGCTCCCTCGCGCGAAAATCAGCACCGCGGGGACAGGCGCGGAAACCGCTAGAGGACGGGGTCCATGAGAACCGACGCCCCCTCCGCTTCCGTCAACATGCCCTTGCTGATCATCAGCCGCACTAAGCGAGTCAAGGCGCGCTGTGCGGATCCCTCGTTACCCATCTCGGGCCTGTCCGCCGGTGGAGAGCCGTAGGCCGCAGCATGAACGTTGTCGGTGAGCCCGTGAATCCATTGTTCCAGAGGTTTGCGCTGTCCCTCGTCCAACCCGCTGAAGGAAATGCCCATTCCCAAACCGTGCTGGGAATACACGACGGTTCCAGAAGTGTGAAACTCATTCTTCCCTTTGCGAATGGCGATGCGCACCTCGGCTCCGACGGGAAAGGGGTTGGTCGTGTCGACGAAGCAGCCGCCCGGCCCGAGGTCGGTTGTACGCGTAGAGAAGCGTGCTCCTGAGGTTACTTCCGTGACTTCCGCGGAGGCGGTAAACAGGCGGCGGTTTCCGCTGCGGCGCTCCGGCTCTTCGACAGCCGCTGAGCCCTTCGCGCGGTGCGGCGATTTATTTGCGCCATCGTACATGCGAATCACCTCGAAGTTCCCCGTGCGGGAGTGTGCTGCTGCGGACTGGGACCTGATGTCCAACCGCTGCTTCCACCATTTTTTCGCCGCACGAGCCCGGATACAAGGGGAATCCCCGCTCCATTGCCCAAAGACAAACGCCGAGGTATTCCGTCGGAAAGGCACACTGGCAGCACCCAGCACCCTTTCCAGGGCTGCCCGACGAGCCCTGTGCCCGGCAAAACCCGGCATTACAGCAGGAACCGGACGGCGATTCCGGAACTTCCCGCCGAGCGATCTTCCAGCCGGACTATGCGTCCCAGAAACTTGCGATGGGCCGCAGCGGTTTGCCCGAACGGAAAGGTCACGATCACGCGCATGCCCACCTGGTAGTGCGGCATGCAGGTGATGAAGAACAGGCCATCCTGAGTAAAATCGACCACTTCCCCGACATCCTCGATATCGATGAGCCGGGAATCGAAGGGCCTGATGTGCACGGGCAAAGAAGACTTGATGCGCTTGCGCCGGCGCGCGTCCTTCTTTTCAACCGGCGCCGGATGAAGGCCCGGATCCACAACCGGATTTGCAGTCGCTACCATTCGTTGATCACCCTTGCTGCTGTCTGCAAGTTAAGAAAGCGCGCCGGAGGGGGCTATAGAACGGCAGTACCAGCGGTTACTCCCCCACTGGTTTCTGCAGCGAAGAGCGAGACACAAGGCCCTCCGAAAGGCGGGTTTGTGCATCTGAGTAAAGGCCGGCCCGGCGAGAACCTTCTGCTTGTAAGGTCGCCGTTTGCGGATCATCATAAGAGGGTTTTCTGCTTGTCTGGGCTCTTAATCCTTATACAGAGGAGATCGCAATGAAGAAGCTGCTGTTTTCATTAGTTGCTCTATTGTTCCTGGCCGTCGCGCCGAGCTTTGCTGCTGCACCTCCGGCTGTTGCCTCCAACAGCCCCGCGTATGCTGCAAACACAACGAAGAAGGCCAAGAAGCACGCAGTGAAAAAGGCGAAGAGCATGAAGAAGGCCAAGAAGAGCGCCAAGAAGGCAAAGAAGGGCTAATTTGCGTTTGGAGACAGACGCCCGGGCGGTCGTTTCGGAACGAAGCGGCCGCTCGAGGCTCCCCCACATCCCTCCCGCCCAGGTATTTCCCGCTTTGTGGTTCCGCTCGAATGATCTTTCACCCTCCACTTCCTTCAGGCAAAATGAAGGAGTGGAGCGAATGAGGGCTTAAGGGTGGAGCAATGAGCGTTCAACGAATTCTTTCCGAACGAGTTTACGGCCTGTTGCGCGCGTCTTCGTGCGCGGGTTTTCGGCACGCCTACATGCGAGTTCGCCTCGATCCGGAGGCCTATTTCGAAAAGCTGAGGCGGCATCTGGGTCTGCCGGTGCAGTCCTGGAGCGACTTGCAGTTCGTGAGCGACGACACGCTGAACCCGCACGCGGATCGCGTCATCAAGACCTCCGCCCGAACTGCGGCGCTGGAGGGCATCGGCCTGGGACTTGGGGGAGTGGCCGCGGTTCTGCCCGATTTCGGAATCCTGGCCGCCATCACCGTGCGCATGCTGCAGAAATTGAGCGTCACTTACGGGTTCAGCTACTCGACGGACGAAGAGCTCTTCGGCCTGTGGCTGGCCGCGGCAAGCGCGGCGGGCCTGGACCTGGGCCGCGATCTGCTGGAAAAGCAGGCCATGGAGCGTGTGGTTCCCCGAATCGTGGATGCGGTCGCGCTGCGAGCCGGTGCGGAAGTTGCCGAGACAGTGGGGAGCCGCGTCATTCCCATCTTGAGCGCAGGGGCCGCCGGCGCGCTGAACTATTGGTTCGTGAAGTCCTGGGGACGGCGCGCGCAGCGCCACTTCCTCGTACGCCGGAACACGATCCGCGCTTTGCCCGAGCAAACGGGCCCGTATCTACTGCAATCGCCGCTGCCGAGCTAGCAGCTGGGAAAATGGCGGCAGAGTCCTCGGGTCCCTCCTTCGTCCGGTTGAACGGTTTCTGCCCTACTCCTGCGCTATTGGAGCGCAGCTCGTATCGTGGTACGTTGGGTATGTAGAAGGCTTCTTCAGTCTTACAGGGAATCCAGCCCCCAAAGAGTTCCGTTCCAGCCCGCTTTTCACCCCTTTCATTTTTGAGAAGGACAACCGATGAAGAAAGCGATCCTGCTGTGCGGCGGGTGTTCGGTTCTAATCGTGTGTCTCTGCGGCTGCGGCGTGAGTTCATCCGCGACGGGTGTATCCCCGGGGCACGTCAGCGCCACTGTCAATCCCCAGGTAGCGCGCTATACGATCTCGGCTCCTTCCGGAGCATTCGTGGAAATTCAGTTTGGGCCGACAACCGCGTATGGGCTGAACACGTGGTCGCAGCCAGCGCCGATGGGAGGCGGTGCGGTCAACATGTACGTGGCCGGAATGCTGGCGGACACCACATACCACATGCGGGCGGTGGTCAGCCTGGCGAACGGCAACCAAGTCACGGATGCAGATCATACGTTCGTCACCCGCAGCATCAAACCGGCGTTGCTGCCGCAGGTTTCGGCTACGGCGGCGCCAGGCATGGCTCCGCAGTCCGGGCTCGAACTGCTCGATCTGGTGAATCCGCACGAACGGCAGTCGGTGGTCACCGATCTGCAGGGCAACGTCCTGTGGGCCTATCAGTACGGCAATTCGGGAACGGACCTTCCCGAGCCGGTGAAGCAACTGCCCGACGGGAACTTCCTGATTGCCACGTCGCCGCAAGTGGGACTCAATGGGCGGTTCGCCAAGGCGGCTATCAACGACATACGGGAAGTCGACCTCGCGGGATTGACGGTGCACGAGCTTTCCGTCACCGAACTGAATTATCTTCTGCAGGAGAAGGGATTCAATCTTCTGGTCTACACCATGCATCATGACGTCACGCCGCTGCCGAACGGGCATCTGATCGTGCTGGTCAACAGCTTCAAGCTTTACAACAATCTTCCAGGGTATCCCGGCCCGCTGAGTGTGCTGGGCGACGCGCTGATCGACCTGAACCAGAAGTGGCAACCGGTGTGGGTGTGGAACTCCTTCGACCACCTGGACGTGAACCACCACCCCATGAATTTCCCCGACTGGACGCACTCGAACGCCATTCTCTATTCGCCCGATGACGGCAACCTGCTGCTTTCCATGCGCCACCAGAACTGGATCATCAAGATCGATTACGAAGACGGGGACGGCTCGGGCGCGGTGCTCTGGCGGCTCGGCGAGGGAGGCGATTTCAAGCTGCAAGGCGGGGTCGATCCGACGGACTGGTTCTACGCGCAGCACGGGCCACACTTTGTGGGACCCAGCACGGCGGGCAATTTCCAGCTCGCGGTTTTCGATAACGGCAACGACCGCCGATTTCCCGGAGGAGCGGTCTGCAGCTCACCCGGCGCGCCAGCCTGCTACAGCACGGCCATGATGCTGCAGGTTAATGAAGCGGCTAAAACGGCCACCATTCAGTTCAACGACGATCCCATCGGCTATTCCGTCTTCGGTGGCAACGCGGAAACGCTCGCGAATGGCGACCTGGAATTCGACATGTGCGACGTTTCCCAGGATCCCGATCTGGCCAACATCTACGAAGTGATTCCCGGGCCGCAGCCGCAGCTGGTCTGGCAGATGAACATCAAGAACAATTTTGCTTATCGCGCTTACCGCATCCCCAGCATGTATCCCGGGGTTCAGTGGTAGCGGGTTGCGCCGGCACGCGCCGGCGAGAGGTCTCGCATCGAGCCGCGGTTACGTGCGGTAGCTCGCGTTGATGTGGACATACTCTTCGGTGAAGTCGCACGTCCACATGTGCGCGCGGCCCTTGCCGCAACGCAGATCGACGACAACCGGGACGCGCTTGCCCAGCATTCCTTCATGCGCGGCGCGCTCGTCGAACGCGCACTCGCGGCCCCGGCGGCACACCGGAATGCCCGCCAGCCATATGTCCACGCGCTCGAAATCGAAATCGACGCCCGCACGGCCTGCGGCGGCCAGAATGCGGCCCCAGTTCGGGTCCGCGCCGGCAAACGCCGTTTTCACCAGGGACGAATTCGCGATGGTCCTCGCCATCTGATCGGCGGCGCGATCTGACGGCGCTCGATGCACCTCGATCTCGATCACCCGCTGCGCTCCCTCGCCATCCTCGACGATGGCCAGCGCCAGCGATTCGCAAACTTTTCGCAGCGCGGCAACGAAATTCGCGTAGTCGCGCCCTTTCCCCGCGATCTTGCGTGCGCCCGATTGCCCGTTGGCCAGAATCGCCAACGTGTCGTTGGTCGAGGTATCGCCATCGACCGTAATCGAATTGAACGTCGGCCCGGTGGCCGCGCGCAGGGCGCGCGAGAGCACGGCGGGAGAAACCGCGGCGTCCGTAAAGACGTACGAGAGCATCGTCGCCATATGCGGGTGGATCATTCCCGAGCCTTTCGCGCAACCCAGCAGGCGCACCGGTTTCCCGCCGATGCGGCACGTCGCCGCGGCCCATTTCGGGCGCGTGTCGGTGGTCATGATGGCGCGCGCGGCTTGTTCGAAGGACTCCGGCTGCGGGCCGCGCGCGAGCGTCAGCGCCGGAATCGAGCCGAGAATCTTCTCGACCCGCAGCGGGGCGCCGATCACGCCGGTCGAGGAGACCAGGATTTGCGCGGCCGGGCAGCGCAACGTCCGCGCCAGGGCTGCCGCCGTGGCGCGCGAAGCGGCCATGCCCTGCGGTCCGGTGCAGCAATTGGCGTTGCCGGAGTTCACGACAATCGCGCGAACCTTTCCGCCCGATTTCTTCAGGTGTTCGCGGCAGAGCCGCACCGGCGCGGCCTGCACGCGGTTGGTGGTGAACACGGCGGCTGCCGATGCCGGTGTCTCGCTGACGAGCAGCGCGAGGTCGAGCTTCGATTTCTTCAGCCCGCAGTGCGCGGCGGCAAAGGCAAAACCTCGGGGCACCGCGGCTCTGGCCACGTGCGCCGGCGCCGCTGTCGGCGCCAAATCCGGATGGGCCGTTGGAACGACTGCGATCGTGCTTGCAGTTGGTATGGTCATTGCACTCATGGACGTTCCTCGATTCTGGTGACGCGCCGGTCGAAGTCTTCCAAAGACGCGCGCACCGCACCGGGAGCCGTTCCCCCGGGAACTGCACGGCGATTCAAGGCCGAATCCACCGAAAGGACCGCGCCCAGATCCGCGCCAAAACTGGCCGAGAATTGTTTCAAACGCTCGGCCGGCAACTCGCGGATCGACTTTCCTTCCTGCTCCGCCGCGCGCAGGATCTTGCCCACGATTTCGTGCGCCTCGCGAAAGGGAGTTCCCGCCGCAACCAGATAGTCGGCAAGTTCCGTGGCCACGAGAGCGGGGTCCTGGGCCGCTTCCCGCAGGCGCGCGGCGCGGAACTTGGTGGCCGCGAGCGCCGCCGCGGCAATCTGCGTCATGGCCAGCGCCTGATCGTGCGCGGCAAACAGCGGCTCCTTGTCCTCCTGCAAATCGCGCTGGTAACTGGAGGGCAGTCCTTTCATGGTGGTGAACAGCGCGAACAGCGCGCCGTAAATGCGCCCGGCCTTGCCGCGAATCAGTTCCCAGCCGTCGGGATTCTTCTTTTGCGGCATCAGGCTGCTGCCGGTCGAGTATTCGTCCGGCAACTCGACGAAACCGAATTCAGGCGAGGCGTAGAGGACCATATCTTCCGCGAGGCGCGAAAGATGCATGGCCAGGGCCGCCAGAGCGAATAGATATTCAAGGGCGAAATCGCGGTCGCTGACCGCATCCAGGCTGTTTTCGGTCAGGCGGGCAAATCCCAGGTCGCGCGCCAGCGCCTGGCGGTCCACCGGAAACGCGGTCCCGGCCAGCGCGCCGGAGCCCAGCGGGCAGGCGTCCGCGCGTTCGGCTGCCGACGCTGCGCGTTCGGCATCGCGCAGGAAGGCTTCGCCGTGAGCCAGCAGCCAGTGGGACAGCAGCAGCGGCTGCGCGTGCTGCATGTGCGTGGTGCCCGCCATGGGAATGCCGAGATTCGCCTTGGCCTGCGTGGCCACGGCGCGGGCCAGCGAACCCAGGCTGCGGCGCAGATCGCGAGCCGCCAGCTTGACATACATGCGGAATTCGGTCGCGATCATTTCGTTGCGGCTGCGGCCGGTGTGCAGCTTCGCGCCCAGCGCGCCCAGCTTCTCGATCAGCGCGCTTTCCACGAAATGATGGACGTCCTCGGCCTTGGAATTGTCCAGCCAGGCGCGGTCGGATTCCGCGCGGAGCTCCAGGCTGTCGAGCGCCGCCACAATCTGCTGGCCTTCCTCGTGGCTCAGGATTTTCGCCGCGGAAAGCGCGCGCGCCCAGGCGCGGTCCAGCTTGAATTCCTGCGCCAGCAGGCGCCGGTCGAAACTCCACGAACGCTCGAACTCGTAGAAGGACGCGTCGGGAGCATGCTCAAAGCGCCCGCCCCACATTTTTTGCTCGCCGGGAGAGCTCATTTCACTTCAGCGGCGAGCGACGCCTCCCATTCGAGCGGAACCGTAATGGGGAGCGCGAACAGGTTGATGAAGCCTTCGGCGTCCTTGGGGTTGTAGCCGGTCATGGTGAAGCTGGCGAGGTTGGTGCGGTAGAGCGAGAAAGGCGAGCGGCGCGAGGCGACCGTCATGTTGCCTTTGTACAGCGTCAGGCTCACCGAGCCGCTGACTGTCTGCTGCGATGCCGCAAAGAAGGCGTCCAGCGCCTGGCGCAGCGGCGTGAACCACATGCCGTAATAGACCATTTCCGCGTAACGCAGCGCCAGCATTTGCTGGTAGTGCGCCGTCTCGCGGTCGAGGCAAATCGATTCCAGCTCGCGATGCGCCGCCACCAGCAGCGTCCCGCCCGGCGTTTCGTAGGCTCCCCGCGACTTGATGCCCACCAGCCGGTTTTCGACGATGTCCATGCGCCCCACGCCGTTGGCGGCGCCGATTTCGTTGAGTTGCTCGAGAAGAGCGAGGGGCTTGAGCTTCGCTCCATTCACCGCAACGGGGATACCGGATTCGAAGCCGATCTCGACCGTCGTGGGACGCTCCGGCGCCCTGGCCGGCGAAACGGTCCATTGCCACATGGCCTCTTCCGGCGGGTTCGCAGGATCCTCCAGCACGCCTCCTTCGTGGCTCAGGTGCCATATATTGCGGTCGCGGCTGTAAATATTCCTGGTGGTCTGCTCGACGGGCACGTTGTGGGACCGCGCGTAGGCAATGGCCTCTTCGCGCGAGACAATCTTCCATTCGCGCCACGGCGCAATAATCTTCAGCTCGGGAGCGAGCGCTTTCGCGGCCAGCTCGAAACGCACCTGATCGTTGCCCTTTCCCGTGCAACCGTGCGCGATCGCGTCCGCGCCCACCTTCTTGGCCAGCTCGACCTGGCGCTTGGCCAGCAGCGGCCGCGCGAACGACGTGCCCAGCAGGTATTTATGCTCGTACACGGCGCCGGCGCGCAGCGTGGGCCAGATGTATCCGGTGACGAATTCCTCGCGAAGATCTTCCACATACGCCGCGCTGGCACCCGTGGCCAGCGCCTTCTTGCGCGCAGCCTCCAGGTCCTCTTGCTGGCCGAGGTCGCCGATCATGGCGATTACTTCGCAGCCCGGATAGTTCTCCTTCAGCCACGGAATGATGATGGAGGTGTCCAGGCCCCCCGAATAGGCAAGCACGATTTTCTTCGGCAACGGATTCTCCTTTGAGTCAATCAGGGTCAGCTCATCAAGCTGAGCAAAATGGCTTTCTGCACGTGCAGGCGGTTTTCCGCCTGGTCAAACACGATCGAACGCGGCGAATCGATCACGCCGCCGCTGACTTCCAGGCCGCGGTGCGCCGGAAGACAGTGCAAGAACACAGCGCCAGGCGCGGCGTGCGCCAGCAACTCGCGGTCGACCTGGTACCCGGCAAAGGCCGCTTCGCGCGCCGCCGCTTCCTGCTCCTGGCCCATGCTGGCCCACACGTCGGTGTAGATCGCCTGCGCTCCAGCGACTGCGTCCTGTGGCGAGCGCAGGATTTCGATTTTGGCGCGCGTTTCGCGAGCAGCGCGCTTCGCTTCGGCCACGACGGCCGCATCGGGCTCATAGCCCGCCGGCGTGGCCACCTTCATGTGCGCTCCCACCCGCGCTGCGGTCGACAGAAGCGAGTGGCACATGTTGTTGCCGTCTCCCACGTACGCGAACTTCAGGCCGCGCAGGCTGCCGAAGTGTTCCTCGAGCGTGAAGAAGTCGGCCAGCGCCTGGCAGGGATGGAAGCGGTCAGAGAGCGCGTTGATCACGGGAACCCGCGCGTTGGCGGCCAGCTGATCGAGCGTTTCCTGCGAGAAGACACGCGCCACGATCCCGTGCACCCAGCGCTCCAGGCAGCGCGCCACGTCAGGTACCGATTCGCGCTCGCCCAGCTTCGTTTCCGTGTGATCGAGGAAAACCGCGGACCCGCCCAGGCTGGCGATGCCCACCTCGAAAGTCACGCGCGTGCGCAGGGAGGGCTTCTCAAAAATCAGCGCGAACGATCGCCCGGCCAGCGCCGTGCGGTAGCGATCGGGCTGCGCCTTGACCTCCGCGGCCAGCTGAAACAGCTCGCGGACTTGCGCGGCATTCCATTCCGTTCCGGTGAGCAGGTCGTTCGGGACCGTGAGCGTTGCGGCAACGGCGTTCATAGTCACCTCGTAGCAGCCAGCACCGGCTGCGCATGTGCTTGTGTGGCTTGGCCGGACACCTTCGTGGAACTCCTGGCCTGCTTCGACGCGCGGGCCAGCACCTTCTCGAACGTACCCAGGAACTCGGAGACGTCCCGCGGGCGCAGGATGAACGGCGGAAGCAGCCGGAGAATGTGCTCGTGTGTGCAGTTGATCAGCAATCCCTGGCGCATGGCTTCCTGCACGAACGGCGCGCCGTCGACCGAAAGGTCGATGCCCAGGATGAGGCCATCGCCGCGAATTTCGCGGATGAAATCGAAGTGCGCCGCCAGCTTCTCCAGTCCGGCGCGCAGCTCCGCTCCCCGGGCCCGAATGTTGTCGAGCAGCTTTTCCTCTTCAACCACCCTCAGGAATTCCAGCGCCGTCGCGCAGATCAGCGGGCCGCCGCCGAACGTCGTTCCGTGCATGCCGGGGGAAAACGCCGCCGCGAACTTCTCATTCGCGATCAGAGCGCCCAGCGGCAGGCCGCCGGCCAGCGGCTTGGCCACCGTGACGATGTCCGGGAGCGAATCGAATTTCTGGTAGGCGAACCGCCGCCCGGTGCGGCCCAGCCCGCATTGAATTTCATCGGCGATCAGCGCGGCGTCGTGCTGCGAGGCCAGCGCGCGCGCGCCGTTCCAGAACGCCTCGCTGACCGCATAAACTCCGCCTTCGCCCTGGATGGTTTCCAGCACCAGAGCGCAGACGGAGTCGTCGAACTTGTATTCGAGGTCGGCAAGATCGTTGAAACGCACGAACTCCACTCCGGGCACCAGCGGGGCAAACGGCTCGCGATATTTCGCCGGATAGGTGATCGAGACGGCGCCGAAGGTGCGCCCGTGGAAGGAATTCTCCAGCGCCAGGATGCGCGTCTTGGGAGCCACATCGCCGGAAGCTTTGCGGTGTGCATAGGCGCGCGCCAGTTTCAGAGCGCCCTCAATCGCTTCCGTGCCGCTGTTGGTGAAGAAAACGCGGTCGAGCCCCGACCATTCGGCCAGCTTGCGCGCGAGGGGCGCCTGATAGGCGTTGTGGAACAGATTCGAGAGATGAACGGCGCGCCCGGCTTCCCGCTGAATCACGCGCACCAGCCGCGGATGGCTGTAGCCCAGCGCGTTCACCGCAATCCCGCCCAGAAAATCCAGATACTCGCGGCGTTGCGAATCGTACAGGCGGCAGGCGCGCCCGCGCGTGAACACGATGGGCGGTCGCTTGTAGGTATTCATCAGATAGCGCTCTTCGGTCGAGCGAATCTTGGCCGGAGAAATCGACGGCGCCGCTCTTTTCGTTTTCTTCATGGTCAGCACGCCGCCCCGCGCGCCGACTTGGCCGCGCGCCGCACTAATGGAAGAACGCGCGTTCCGGGAGCCCGGCCGCCGTTGGCCGCTGCCAGCAACGCGCGCGGCTGCGCCCCTCCGAGGATGCGCACTTCACTCACGCCCCCGGCCAGCGCGCGCTTCGCCGCTTCCAGCTTGAGGATCATGCCGCCGGAAACCTTGTTGCGCCGGATCAACTCCTCGATTTCGGCGCCATCCACCGCGTGCAGAATCTTCTCGCCGTCCAGCACGCCCGCCACGTCGGTGAGATAGATCAGGCGGTCGGCGCGAATGAATTCCGCCGCCGCAGCGGCCATGTGGTCGGCATTGATGTTGTAGACTTCGCCGTCCGCGCCGAGGCCGAGGCACGACGCGACGGGAACGGTTCCCGCGCGCCACAGCGAACGCAGAAAGTCCACGTTCACCTCGCTCAGGTAGCCGACGAAGCCCAGCTGGTTGCTGCTTTCTCCCAGCTGCATCGGCTCCGCCAGAAAGCACGCCGCGTCGCAGGCGCTGATGCCGACAGCGGGCTGCCCCGCCAGCGAAATGGCGCCCGCCAGCTTCTTGTTCAGCAGGCCGGCGAACACCATGACTGCCACATCGCGCGTTTCGCGGTCGGTGACGCGCAGCCCGCTGACGAAGCGGCTCTCGATGCCCATGCGCGCCAGCGTGGCGGTAAAAAACTTCCCACCGCCGTGCACGATCAGGAGTTCGTGGCCGTTGCGCGCCAGTTCCGCAACCTGCCGCGCGATGGAGTGCACGTTTTCATCGCGCTCCAGCAATGCCCCCGCAATTTTCACCAGAAGTCGCATAGCACCTCTATAGAAGACCCGCTGTTTCCGGGTACCCATGCATGACGTTCATGTTTTGCACCGCTTGGCCCGCCGCGCCCTTGCCCAGATTGTCCAGGCAGGACACGATGACCAGGCGTTCGCCGGACGCGTCCAGGGCGAAACCGATGTCGCAGAAATTCGTGCGCGCCACATCCTGCAGCTCCGGCAGCTTACCGGACGGCGAAATCCGCACCATGGGCTTGCCCGCATAGAACTGGCGGTACAGCCCTTCGATTTCTTCGGCCTTGTGCCGCCCATCGAGCCAGACGTACATGGTCGAAAGAATTCCGCGCTCGAGCGGCAGCAGATGCGTGGTGAACACGAACTCGCCCGCCGCCAGCCCCAGGTGCTCGGCCACTTCCGGTGTGTGCCGGTGCGTGAACACGCCGTAGGCCCGGAAATTCTCGTTCACTTCCACAAAATGCGTTTCGCGCTTGGGCTCTTTGCCGGCTCCGCTCACCCCGGACTTACAGTCGCAAACGATTCCGCGGCTCCGGTCAACCCATCCGGCATCGACAATCGGGCGCAGCCCCAGAATCACCGACGTGGGATAGCATCCCGGATTGGCTGCGATGCGCGCCTTCGGCAAGGCATCCGCGTACAGCTCCGGCAGGCCGTACACCGCTTTGCCCAGCAGCCCCGCATCGGCTGGCGGCATCTTGTACCAGCACTCGAACGTGCCCGGCTGGCGAAAACGGAACGCCCCGCTCAAATCGACGACGCGCAAATCGGGATTGGCCGCGAGCAGCTGCGGAACCAACTCGATGGAGGCTTCGTGCGGCGTGGAAAGAAAAACCGTCTGCGCGCCGCTGCCGGCGATGGCCTCCACCGACAGCGCTTTGCACGGCGCTTCGCCCCATCCGCGCAACTGCGGATAGAGCTGCGTCAGGCAATGCACGTTGGCGTGGCCATCGCGCAGATAAAAGGTGGGTATTTGAATGCGTGGGTGCCGCAGGAGGAGCCGGGCCAGTTCGTAGCCCGCGTAGCCCGTTGCTCCGACGACGGCGACCCTTCCGGGTTCGCTCATCGGAGCAGTTCCTCCAGGCGCTTGCGAACGTTGCCGCAGGCGCTGCGCGACGGCGTGATGATCAGCACCGTATCATCCCCCGCCAGCGTTCCGGCCACTTCCTTCCAATGCTCGGAATCGACCGCAGCCGCGAGCGCCTGAGCACCACCCGGCGGCGTTTTCAGCACCAGCATGTTCTGCGCGGGACGTATGTCCAGCAAGAACTCCTTGGCCGCGCGCCCGATGGCCGCCAGCGGCGCGGTT
>JBJKQB010000087.1:0-9105 GCA_046705825.1 Candidatus Acidiferrales bacterium | reverse complement strand
CGTCCAGAACAGGCGCGTCCGAGGTAGCGAGAAGGCATTCATAGGTCCCCATGGAGTCGGACACGCGGCCCTTCTCGATTGCTCCAGTACCGAGCGCGCCGCACACCTGATCGTGCCCTCCGACGACGACCGGCGTGCCCGCCGGCACGCCAAGTGCGCGTGCCATTTCCGCTGTAAGCTTTCCGGCAATAGTCCCGGCCGGCACAGGGATCGGAAGCTGTGATTCTTTGAGCTCGGCCAGCGAAAGCAGCTCATCGCACCATTGATGCCGCTGGACGTCGAAGGCCAGAAAACGTCCGGCCAGCGAGTAGTCGATATACGGCGGCAAGCCGAAGCGCTCGAGGATGTAATCGGTCACGCCGAGAAAGCGGGCGGCCCGGGCGAATACGTGTGGGCGATGTTGGCGCAGCCAAATAATCTTGGGCAGCGGGTACATCGGGTGCGCAACGAGGCCGGTGATGCCGAACAGTCGTTTCCGGCCGATTGCTTTCTCGCACCAAGCGGCCTGCGACGCGGCGCGGGTATCGATGTTCAGGATGGCTGGGGCAATGGGTGTGCCATTTTCTCCGACGGGGATGAAGGTTTCACCGTGTGAACTGAAACAAACCGCCTGAACTGCGTCTCCGAGGAGACTACCGGTCGTGGCCCTAGCCGCCGCAGTGGCGGCCGACCAGAAGGTTTCCGGGTCCATTTCACAGTGCGATGGCTCAGGAAATTCAGGCGCGTACGTCTGAATACTACGAACGACGGCATCGCCGTTTGCGCGAAAGACGACGGCTTTGCATTGGCTGGAGCCCAAGTCTATGGCGAGCACGCTCATGCGGCTTCAACTCAAATGGGACTCTACAGGAAGGGGCGCACAGGGGACCTGAGCCGCCGCGGCTGCGCTCCCATTTCCACGACTGTTGCGGCACCATGAGTGACGGACATATTGCGGACGCCGCGGAAGTCATGCGGCACCTTGAACAGCAGCGTGATGAAACGGACCTTGACGGTCGATTTAGCCGGCACCCAGCGGTACGTTTTCTCTCCAAACATGTGTCCCTGGTCGATGGTCTCGCGGCGAGGAATCGAAAACGGCGTGCTGCTGAATTCCATCCCGCAGCATAGAGTCCGGCTGCGCCACGGAGCCTGCGTTCGGTAAAAGCTTTCGAGCCAGCGTCCCACCCAGGGGAAATCGCTGCGCCGAAAGGCGTACACGACCAGGAGACCGAGTCGCGGGTTGCACGCGGAGGTAAACGCAATTCGTGCGGCTGAATCGAGCAGTTGCGCCGTGTAATTCCCGAATCGTCCGCGGGGAATTGTGCGCAGATTGAGAGCGCCGCCGCGGATGGCGGGCGCGAAAGGCCATTTGAATTCCGCGTCCGGCTTGATGATCGGCCGCGAACTGTAGCTTGCAGGGCAGATTTTGGCGCGAGTCGCCGGCATGTCGAAAATGGTGACGCCGGGTTCGACGAACGGCGGACCAAAGGTAACGTGCTCGGTCCAGGAGATCGGCCGATCAAAGGCGTTTAGGTTTCGCACCTGCTCTTCGCAATAAACGACGGGCCACCGAGAGTCGAGCGACAACGTCCGCGTGAAGTGCAGTTGTGCCTCGGGCAAATTTGCGCTCGCTCGCAGCGTGGGCCCCAGCGCGTTTCGAACGGGCTCGATTTGCCATTTGACCGATGGCGCCTCACCATGCGTGCTGCGTCCGGCGGCAATTTCCTCTTTCGATGGCGGCCCGAAATGGTCAAAGCTCAGATTGTGACCCACGATGCCGGCCAGCAGGCGGCCGTCCGGCGGCGAGCCGTACAGACGCGTATGTCGCGGAGGCGAATAGTTCTGCGGATCGATCGTTTTCCACGGCGGTATCCACAATGGGTTGAGCTCACCGCACGCCTTCAGGATGGCCTCGCAAATATGGCCGCCTCCTTCCAAAATGCCTACGCGTCCCCAGTCACTTTCGATCCGGTAGCCGCTGCGGCCATGCAACAGATTCCGGACGCGACGGACGGCCGGGCCCGCTCGATGGGACGCAGTTCTCATCGTGTGACCCGGTGACTAGCGTCGAGCACAGCCCGCGCCTTCTGGAGAAACGAGGCCATATCCTCGGCTTGAAACACATTCCTGCCGAACAGGATGCCTGCAGCACCACCCGCGATCGCTCCGCGAACGACATCAAGCGCCTGTTCATCGGAGGAAAAGCGGCTGCCGCCAAGCACGACGATGGGGACGGGACAATTGTCGACGACGCGCCGCATGCTATCCGGATCGCCGGCATAATCGGTTTTGACCATGCTGGCCCCCAACTCGACAGCCATTCGCGTATGCAGCTTGAGCCATTTTGAATCGCTTGGATTTGCCACTTGTTTGCCGCGGGCCAGCGTTTCTACGATCAGCGGCATTCCGATCCGCTCGCACTCACGGGCGACCTCGGCATTCCGTTCGACTTCCTTGGCCTCGAAGTCGGTGTCGCCGGTGCCCACCACGAGGTAAGTCAGCACGGCATCCGCTCCTTGTCGCAGGGCGTCTGCGGGCCGAGCCAGAAGGCAACTGCGCAATTCAGCACCCTCCGAGTGTCCGGGGGCGCCCCACACAGTCGTCCAATCGATTCGGGCGATGATCCCGGGGACGGGGGTCGGAGCCGACGCGAGCGATCCGATGCAGTCTTGCAGCAGCCCAAGATTAAGCAGGATGGCGTCTGCGCCGCCCGCGGCAAACCGCTTTATCTGGCCGGCAGGGTCTTCCGTGCCAGGAATCGGGCCAAGCACGAGCGCGTGATCGAAGGCCACGATCAGTGCTTTGTGCTGACTGCCCCGCAAAATGCGGTTGAGACGGATGATTCGACCGGCGTCGCTCAAACGTGGTCCTCTTTACACCGTGGAAAACCCTGTGTGGCAGCTCCAACCCGTCAGACGAGTGTAACGGTTATTCCTGCCTCTTTCAGGGCCACTAAATCCAGTTCCGAAATGTTTCTGTCCGTGATCACCTGGTGGATGTCTGAAGCCGCGGCGATCAGCGATAGGCTGCGCGAGGCAAACTTGCTCGAATCGCAGACAACGACCCGGCGCCGCGCGATCTTCATCATGACACGGTTGACATTCGCTTCCAGCAAGTTGGGCGTCGTCAGCCCGAAGTTGATGTCAAAGCCATCCACCCCAAGAAAAAGCAAGTCCGCGCTGAGCCGCTCCAGCGCGCCCTCAGCCAATGGACCGATCAGAGAGAATGAATCTTCTCGCAGGATTCCGCCGGTAAGGATGACTTGAATCGAAGTGCCCGCCAGTTCGGCGGCAATATTGACGGCATTCGTGATGATGGTCAGCTCGTGAAAGTTGCGCAGCGCCCGCGCCACTGCCGTGGCCGTGCTTCCGGAATCGAGCACCACCGATTGCCGTTCTTTCACCAGGCGGGCCGCGGCTGCTGCGATCCGCTGTTTCTCCCGCCGATGAAGCTTTTCTTTCTCTGACAACGTTCGGTCCAGGAGGGCCGCGGAGCGAACCGGAAGCGCACCGCCATGGGTCCGATGGACGTAGCCCTGATTATGAAGCGCCTCCAGGTCTTGACGGATGGTTACCTCGGAAGTGGAGAACCGTCGCGCCAGGCTGGGCACCAGAACCGTGCCATGCTGGTTCACCAGGTCGATGATCTGCCGGCGCCTTTCCTCGGCCAGAATCCGGTTGGGTTTGACGTGCAACACGTGTGCAGGCGCGCCCCTTCGAAAATTTACGTTCGCTTTCGAAATTGCAGCCCGAAGTTTTGCATAGGGGGGCCGAAAAACGCAAGTTTTTTGATTGTCGCGCTATTTACCGCCGGAGATGGTCAGACCCGCCCAGCCAGGGCTTATTGCGCTATGCCTTTGTTAAATCGCTCGAAGCCTTCGATCTAGGGTTGTATGCAGGGCGCTGCAAGCACCCCGGACACGTTTATCGGTTCCATACGGGTGGAACCGATGACGGTCAAAAACAGAGCTTGACTTCCGAAAATATGTAGCTATATGCTTCGTTTCGTTTCGTTTCGTTAGTTTGCGTTCGATTGAATCGCACGAGCTCAAATAGGGGACAGCGGTGAGGTGACGGCCAGGTGGGGTGTGAATCGGGGAGGGGGAAGAGCATGGCGAACGTTACAGCAGCGAAGCGGTGCCGCGTTGTGGCATTTCTCACGATTCTATTGGCAGTGGTGCTTGGGGCTCTGCCCGCTGCCGCCCAATACACGACAGCCAGCCTGGGCGGTAGGATTAGCGACCCCAGCGGCGGCGGCGTTCCCGATGCTGCCGTCATGCTCCGAAACACGGCGACCGGGGTGGCTTACAACACGACGAGCGAAGCGACCGGCGAATACGTCTTTCCCGCCCTCCCGGTAGGAACTTACGAGCTGACCGTGACCAAGAGCGGGTTCGAAACCTACGTCCAGAGCGGTATCGTCCTGACAGTCAATCAGGCGGCAACCCAAGCCGTGGTTCTGAAGATCGGCAGGGTCGCGGAAAAAGTCACCGTGACCGCCAATGCCGCCCTTGTCACCACGCGTTCGCCCACCACAGGCCAGTTGGTCAACCAGCAGAGCATTGTGAACCTACCCCTGAACGGCCGCGAGGCCCAGAGCCTGGTGTTCCTCATCCCGGGAGCGAACGATGTGACCGACCAGTATTGCGGCGTCGGCTGTGAAGGCGGAGCCTACCCTGGCGAGCAATATGCCACCGTGAATGGCGGCGGCCCGAACGGGGTCAACTATCAGATGGACGGCGCCGACAACAACGATACCTACATGAACACGAACCTTCCATTTCCCAACCCGGATGCCATCCAGGAATTCAACGTGCAAACGGGGAACATGAGCGCGGAGTACGGCAACGCCATCAGCGGGGTCGTGAACATCGTCACCAAGTCTGGCACGAACCAGTTTCACGGAAGCGCTTTCGAGTTTCTACGCAACTACGTGTTTGACGCGCGCAATTACTTCGCCCCAGCGCGCGACACGCTGAAGCAGAATCAATTCGGCGGGACGCTGGGAGGCCCGATCAAGAAGGACAAATTGTTTTTCTTTGCCAGCTATCAGGGCACGCGCAGGCGGACAGCACCCAATGGAAATATCGCGTTCGTCCCCACCGCGGCCGAGCGAACCGGTGACTTTGGGGACCTCTGCTCGACCTACGATCCGACCGGTATGTGCACCGATCCCAACGGCACTCAACTGAATAATCCCGATACGGGCAACCCCATCCCGTATAACAATCTCACCGCGGCTGGACTTACCCTTTCCACGGCCGCGCAGAACTTGATGCAGTACCTGCCCACGCCCAACGCCGGCGGACACGAACTCAATTACCTGGGAGCGGCGAACAACGCAAACGAAAACCAGTTCCTCGGCAAGATCGATTACGCCCTCGGGAAGCAGCACATCAGCGGGAAATACTTCTATACGAAATTCCTCGAACCAGCCGTTCCGATGACCGGCAACAACATTCTCACGATTCAGTCGAACGCGAATCAGGTCCGCGTGCAAACTGTTTCGGTGAATGACGCCAATCTGGCCTCGCCGAACCTGCTCTTTAACGTCTGGTTCGGGTGGAACCAGCAGCGTGGCGGGTACATTCCCGGCGTTCCGTTCTCGGCCGACGCTCTCGGATCAAAAATCGCTCCCTCGCCTTCGCCGCAGCTCACCATTCTGGTGGACGGTTATTTCGACATCATCGGCCCGAACGTGGGCAATTACAATCGCGGCGACCAGACGCTTCGAGAAGTGACCACCTGGATCAAAGGCCGCAATCAGGTCACCTTCGGCGGAGAAATGCTGCGGGTCGTCGCTCCCATTTCCAATCAATACCTCGAGGGCGGCAGTTACGAGTTCGGCGGCACGTTCACCGGAAACAATCTGGCGGACTTCATGCTGGGAGATGTCAGCATCTTCAATCAGGGCGGCGGCATTTACGCCAACATTACGGGATACAACTGGGCGGCTTTCATCCAGGACGATTGGCGCGCTACCCCACGCCTGACTCTCAGCGGCGGCCTCCGTTGGCAGCCTCTGATTCCCTATACCGACAGCCACAACCGCCTGCCTTGCTTTCAGCCGGGTAAGCAATCCACGCTCTACCCCAACGCCCCCCTGGGCTTGCTGCTTGCCGGCGATCCCGGCTGTCCGAAAGGAACCTATCACAGAACGCTGGACAGCTTCGCGCCTCGCCTCGGTTTTGCGTATCGCCTCACGGAAGACGGCAAGACCAGCATTCGCGGCGGCGTCGGCTATTACTTTCAGCCACCGGAGACTCTCGCTTACCAGGATGACGCTGGGACGCCGCCTTTCGCGCCCATCATCACTCTGCCCATCGGAAGCCAGCCGTATGTCAGCTTTGACGATCCTTACGGCAGCGCCGGCATCGCCAATCCGTTCCCGCAGGATTTCGGGCCTAATCTGCCGCCCTCCAACTTCCAGTTCCCGCTCCCAGCTACCGTGGCTTACTTTTTTTCGCTCAATTTCAGGATGCCCGAAATCACCATCTGGAATGTGACCTTCGAGCGCCAACTCGGCGAGAGTTGGCTGCTCAAGGCGGCGTACTTCGGGAATAAGGGCACACATCTTTTTGGTACTTCGGACCAGCAACCGATCGCGGATATCAATTCGGGTCTCTATTCGCAGGGAGGGAACCGGCCATATCCGAACTTCGGGCCCATTGGGATGATCGATTCGGGCTACAACTCCCATTACAACTCGGTGCAATTCAGCATTGAGAAACGGATGAGCTACGGCCTTTCCTTCCTCGCCGATTACACCCGGGCGCGAGCCACAGACGACTTTTCCGAATCGGTTAACAATGAGAGCTACTACGCCACAAATCCATTCAATCGCAACGCCAATTACGGCCTGACCGCCGACAATATAGCGAACAGCGTCAAGATTTCGGGCACCTGGCAGATTCCCCATTTCAACCTGACTGGGGGGCTGGTGGATAAGCTCGCCAACGGGTGGGCCATCGCGCCGATCATCACTTGGCACAGTGGATTGCCATTCAGCATTATGTGCGGTTGCGACAATTCCCTGACGGGAGACTATGTGGACCGGGCGGATTTTGCTCCCGGCGCCACGCTGGCCCAGGCGAAGCTCAATCCTAACCGCTCGCACACCTCCCTGATTCAGGAGTACTTCAATCCCGCGGCATTTACCCAGAACGCCGCTGGAACTTTCGGCAACACGGGAAAGAATATTCTGATCGGCCCCGGATTGTTCAATACGGATATTGCTTTGCTCAAAGACACCAAGATTGGCGACCGTTTCACGGTCCAGTTCCGCGCCGAGGCTTTCAACGCCTTCAACAACGTCAACTTCGGCCAGCCGGATGACTTTGTGACCGACGGGCTGCCGTCCCAAGGCGGCACCTTCGGAACCATCACCTACACTTCGACGGACCCGCGCATCATGCAGCTCGGGCTGAAGCTGCTGTTCTGAGCTGGTCACGGCATCTGATCCGGCGATGGCCCGTGACATGGTTTACCTGTCAAGTACAACGGATCGCTGCCGGTGCAGACTGTCTGCACCCTTGTCCGAGGTCAACATGCTGATGACGAAAAGGACGTTCGCGTATCTCGCCGTTTTGATTCTATGCTCCGCGCTGACTGCTTGGGCGCAGGCCGGCCCCACGCTTCGGAACAAGCAGCTTTCCGTCCACGTCCGTCCGCAAGACGGCGCCTACGAGATCTTCTCGCGCGGCCTCGATCATCCCGTGCTCATTTCGCGCGTGGGTGCACAGATCGACCACAAGTGGGTCCGCTCTTCCGACTATCCCCACCACGAGACGAGCGAGGCGCCCTTTCAAGACGCGCTCGGCCACGGCCAGGCTCTGACCCTCACCTTCAGCGGCTTGGCGGGCAAGCCGGACCTGGTCTGCACGCTGCGCCTCTATGAGGACCAGGCCTATGGCGACATTTCCGTCTTGGTGCGCAATGCAACAGGCAAAACCTTCTCGCTTCAGGCCATCCAGGTTGCGGATGCGCTGGGCAGCCCGTTGATCGACCTCGGAGCCAGCGAAAAGGATGACCGTGTGCTGGCGGAAAGCGTCAGCGAAGATCCCACCATCCACATTGGCGGGCTGGCTGAGGCGCCCAAAGATGGTTATTTCGGAGTCCGCAACATCCTGATTTACAACCGGGCCAGCAAGCAGAGCTTGGAACTTTCAGCGCTTACATCCGAACGATTTCTCACGATTGCGCGGCTGCGCGTCCACCCCGATGCTTCAGGCGCCGCCCGCGTCGCTTCCTTCACCGTGGACTCGACCGGCACCACGCAGGCGATTCTTGACCGCGATCCGATTGCGCCCAGCCAGCAAGTTCAGCTGAGTCTTCCTGTGCCGGCCGGTTCCTCGCTCTCCTCCGAAAGGGTGTTGTTCTCGGCTGGACCCGGCTACTTGCAACAGCTCGCATCCTACGGCGAAGCCGTGCACCGCCTTCATCCCTTCGACTTTCCCCGAAATGCTCCCATGGGTTGGTGGAGTTGGACCGCGTTCTACGCCGGAATTAACGAGGGCGAAGTGCTGACGAATGCGCGCTGGCTGGCCCAGCACCTGAAATCTCTCGGTTACGATTACTTGCACATCGACGAAGGGTATGACTACGCCCGGGGCGAATACGCTACGACCAATGCCACTCAGTTTCCCGACGGCATGTGGATCCTCGAGCACAAGATTTGCAACTTGGGCCTTGTGCCTGGCATCTGGACAGGGCCGTTCGAAGTTTCCGAGCGCTCCTGGGTCTACCAGCACCACAAGGACTGGCTGGTCCGCGATGATCATGACCAGCCCATTCTCATCGGCTATGTGGACGAGCACGCCGACCGGCTTTATGTCCTCGACACCACCAATCCCGGAGCCCAGGCCTATCTTCGCCAAACCTATCGCACCCTGACGCGTCAGTGGGGCATCCGCTATATCAAGCTGGATTTTATGGATTACACATTGGTTGAGGGCCGCTATTACCGGCCCCACACGACGGCGCTCGAAGCCCAGCGGGTCGGGCTCAAGGTCATTCGTGAGGCCGTGGGTCCTGATGTGATGCTCGACAAAGATGGCAGCGAAATGCTGAATCCCGTGGGCTTCGTGGACGAAGGCCGCGTCGCGCCCGATACCGGCCATTCGTT
>JBJKQB010000086.1:0-5282 GCA_046705825.1 Candidatus Acidiferrales bacterium | reverse complement strand
AGCGCGTCCAGCGCTTGGTGCTGGCTTCGCCCCGGCCGGAACCCGTACGAGAAGCCGAGAAAATCCGTTTCGTAGATGGCGTTGAGCACCTCGACCGTCGCACGCTGAACGATCTTGTCTTCCAGCGTCGTGACTCCGAGCGGTCTTTGCCGCCCGTCGGTCTTCTCGATGTACACCCTACGCACCGGCTTCGCTCGGTACGCTCCTCGCTTCAGCCTTTCGGAGAGGTGCTGGAGATTTGCTTCCAGTTCCTCGCCGTAGTGCCGCCACGTCTCGCCGTCGACGCCGGGCGCGGCTTCCTTCTTCAGGCAGAAGTAGGCCATGCACAGCGTTTCCGGGTTGTAGATGTGGTGCAAGAGCGCCGTGAACCGCAACTGCTTATCCTTCTTTGCTGCTTGACGTACCCGCTCGAGCGCGCTGAGCGCGTCGGCCCGGCACGGTGTCCGGGACGCGTTTTGCTTGAGCAGGTTCCCTTTGGCCAGCCCGCTTCCCTCCATCCCCTCCGCCGCCGATGCTCTGGCGTTGTTCGGGGACTTCCCAGGTACTGTGGGGCTGTCCGACTTCCCAGGTTCGTTCGTCATCGGCGTGCGTCCTTAGACTTCCCGATGCGTCCCCGGGCAACTGCTGCCCTGGGCAAACCTGGGATCTCCCGGTTCCCGCGCGTGGTGTTTGCGTACGTGCACGGGGTCTCTGACCGCGCGGGACTCGAGTGCGCCTCGCGATATCGGTGCACCCGATGGGGCCTTCCGCATCTCCTTACGGCGTCGGCGTCCCGGAGTGAGTTTCTTACGCGGCTGAATACCCGGCCCGCACGTTCCCCTGTCAACGCTTCGACGCCGCCCTCGCGGGCAGCTCCGCATGACTCGGGGCCGATGTGGGTCGCTACGTCACATTCGTATGACTTTTTCATTCACTACACCTCGCCGGTTTAACCGGCGCACAAGGAGACAACCATGACGACACAGAAGGCAGGCAAGGAAAGAGGAAAGGAACGCGGGAAAGGAGATCTTCCTATCAACACACCCCCAATCGTGTCGCAGCAGGAGTGGGAGGCTGCGCGGCAGCAACTGCTCGCAAAGGAGAAGGCCTTCACCCGCTCCCGCGACGCGCTGGCCGCCGAACGCCGACGGATGCCTTGGATGGCCGTAGAGAAGAAGTACGAGTTCGACGGACCCCACGGCAAGGCGAGCTTGCTCGATTTATTCGAAGGTCGTCGTCAACTAATTATCTATCGCGCCTTCTTCGAGCCCGGCGTGTTCGGTTGGCCGGACCATGCCTGCCGCGGCTGCTCCCTTGGAGCCGATCAGGTTTCCCACCTGGCTCACCTGAACGCCCGCGACACCACGTTGGCCTACGCTTCGCGCGCACCGCAGGCGGACATCGCGCGCCTGAAGGCGCGGATGGGATGGGAGATGCCCTGGTACACAATCACAGACAGCTTTGACAAGGACTTCGGCGTGGACCAATGGCACGGCCATAACGCCTTCATCCGCGACGGCGAGCGCGTGTATCGCACCTACTTGATCAACGGCCGCGGCGACGAGGCGCTGGGTACCACCTGGAGCTACCTCGACATGACCGCGCTCGGACGCCAAGAGACTTGGGAAGACTCGCCGGAAGGCTATCCCCAAACCGCGCCGTACAAGTGGTGGAACTGGCACGACAACTACGACGCCGAGCCCACAATTCACCCGAAGTGGCTCGATATATTGACCGATCCCGAAGGAGCGGCCCGGCGTCGCGCAGAAGAAGAGAAAGGATGTTGCTCATGAGCGCGAGGTCTCAAATCTCAGCGGGTGCAGCAAGACGGGAACGATGGAGGACATCATGAGAAACGAGCTCGCAGCGCCCCAAATCGTCGATCGCGGCACTTTTCAGGCGGAACTTGATGCGCTGCGCGTTCGCGAGAAGGCGCACACGCACGAAGGTGACGCGATCGCGGCGGCCCGGCGACGGTTGCCGATGGTGGAGGTAGACCCCAGCATCAATCTGGTTGGTCCGCACGGCGCGGTCTCGCTTTTCGATACCTTCGAGGGGCGCCGACAGTTGATCGCGTATTATTTCATGTGGCACACCGGCCACCCTGCGCCGGAACAGTGCGAAGGCTGCACTTGGGTCACAACGCAGGTCCGAGAGCTGTCCTACCTTCATTCTCGCGATGTCACGTTCGCTGTATTTTGCCAAGGCCCGTACGAAGAAAGCGCCCGATACCGCGCCTTCATGGGCTGGAATATGCCCTGGTACTCAGCGCAAGGGCGCTCTCTTGAGACTCTGCTTACCGGGCGTCGCGTGGGCAGAATGCATATTGTTTGCTACCTGCGACAAGGCTCCAAAGTGTTTGAGACTTACTGGACGACGGCACGCGGCGTCGAGGTTATGGACAACAGCTATCACTTGCTCGATTTGACCGTCTACGGCCGACAGGAAAAGTGGGAGGACTCGCCACCCGGCTGGCCACAACAATGCACGTACACCCGGACCAGCAGTGGCTCGCCCACTTGGCAGCCAGAGTGGCCGGGCGGACGCCCCATTGCCCAGTGGCCTCGGATCGAGGCCGGACATTCGGACGATCTGGGAAGCGGCACGCACTGAGACACACCCTCGCGAGCGTGTGTGTGCAGCGCGGACGGCATTGGCATTAAGGTCCACTAGAATCACGCCACACTTGTCACTCCCAGCGTTTTCACGAGTAGCACTAAATATAGTTGGTGATCATGAAGGTCGTACCGAATCTGAGAGAGGGAGAAAAGCGATGACCACACACGAAACAGGTACTCGTGAAGAATGGCTCGCGGCCCGGCTGGAACTGCTCGAGGCGGAGAAAGAGCTTACACGACGCATCGACAGTGTGGCGCGACAGCGTCGGGAGCTACCGTGGGTCCGCGTCGACAAGAAGTATGGATTCGACACCGACGAAGGGAGGGCCTCGCTGACAGATCTCTTCCGAGGCCGCTCGCAACTCCTCGTTTACCACTTCATGTTTGGGCCCGACTACACGGCGGGCTGCCCGTCCTGCTCGGCGATTGCCGACGGGTTCAACGGCATCACGGCTCACCTGGCCCGTCACGACGTTATGCTGTGGGCGGTATCGAGGGCGCCGCTCCCGAAGCTGCAAGCCTATAAGCAACGGATGGGCTGGTCGTTTCCATGGGCGTCGTCCTGCGGCGGCGACTTCAACTTTGATTTCAGCGCCTCGTTCACCGCGGAACAGCAACGCGAAGGTGCGTACTACAATTTTCGTCGGGACGACCCCGTGATGAACGTCGGGCGGGGCGCGATGACAAATCCTGTATCTACAGGGAACGCTGGGATGACCGGCACCGACTTAAGCACCTATTTGCGCGAGCGTGAAGGCTTGAGTGCCTTTGCCCTCGAAGACGGTGCCATCTACCACACCTACTCCGCCTATGCGCGCGGGGTGGACGGTATCTGGAGTATGTATCCCTGGCTCGACCGCGCTCCCAAGGGGCGTAACGAGACGGGCCCCTAGCTGCGCCGCCATGACGAATACGAGGCGAAGGGAGCGGCGTCATGATTTCGATCGCTCAACTCCGGAGCGGGAGATCATTCGGTATGGTCTCACCCCTACCGTCACCGCAAGTGTTTCTCGCAGTTTTGGCGTTGCTCTTTATTGCAAGCGCAGCGCTGACCGTGGTGTGGTGCGGGTCAATGTCTGCTATGCGGGGCATGCTTATGCCGGGCGGTTGGACAATGTCAATGGTGTGGATGCGAATGCCGGAGCAGACATGGCTCGGCACAGGAGCATCGTTCGTCAGCATGTGGGCTGTGATGATGATGGCGATGATGATGCCTTCGCTGGTCCCGATGCTGCGGCGCTATCGCCAGGCAATCGGCAGGGCGGGCGAAACGCGTCTTGGCCAACTCACCGCCGTGGTCGGCGTCGGTTACTACGCTGTGTGGACTATGCTCGGCGTTGCCGTCTTTTCGCTAGGCGCCGTAGTGGCGTCCACCGAAATGCGATTCCCGCTGCTAGCGCGCGCTGTCCCGGCCGCGAGCGGCACGATCATCATCATTTCCGGTGCCCTGCAATTCACGCACTGGAAAGCGCAACACCTCGCTGGCTGCCGAGAAGGCACACGATGCGGCCACGCGCTGGAGCCCCATTCTGGCAGTGCCTTTCGACACGGCCTAAGGCTCGGTCTGCACTGCAGCTATTGCTGTGCCAGCCTGACGGCGATTCTCCTGGTTGTTGGCGTCATGGACCTGCGGTCGATGATTCTCATCACCGGCGCGATTACCGCCGAACGCCTAGCGCCATCCGGTCTGCACGTCGCGCGAGCGATTGGCGCGGTTGCTGTTGCCGTTGGTGTGCTTCTGATTGCAAGGGCAGTCGGGCCCGGGTGAACATGCCGCCCCAAGGAGTCGGAACCGCTCGGGACAAATTCGCTGCGTCTGAGCTACCAGCGCGTCGCTGTGTTGATTCTAGGTTGTTCGGGCTATCGCCACGCACTTTTCGAATGATGGCGCGATCCGCTCGTCAGGAACTCGCCGGCATCGCAAGGCGCAAAACGTCGAACAGGCTGGCGAGCTTGCGATCAAGTTCCTGGGCGACTTGCGTAATCTCATTGCGGCCAAGGCTGGAAAGAACCGTGCTCGGCTGGTCGATTGCGAATCGAGTACCTCGATCCGCTTCGTAGATGGCGCATCGCAACGGGACGTAAAGGGCCACGGCAGAATCATGGCGGTACATGGTTTCGGCAATTACGTGATTGCCGATCAGGTATTCCGTCGCCCGCTTTTCGTTACCGGCGAGGCTCATGAGCGGCGTGAGATCGAGCTTCCAGTAAAGCAGAAAATCATGCGGCGCTGATGCGGCGGCGTCGGCGATGACCTCCGACCACGGCGCCTTTCGTTCAATTAACGCGGCGGCGCGATCCTTGTTAAAGGCGGGGACGGCGCTTTCAAACCGCCTCAGAAAATCATCATAGGTTTCGCGGATTGAGATCTCCAAGCGCACCACCTCGTGGCGAATCTCAGATTTTCCGATTTCCGCAGTCATAGCCTTCCTCCTTTTCATTGTTCTAGGCTGCCTTCCGCTGGATGTCGGCTTTCCGTCATTGCCGATTGGTTTTGGCGTTGCAGAAGACTCCGGAAACCAAGTCCGTGCGTAATTAGCAGCAGCGGCACGAAGAACGTCGGAATGAAATACGCAGCGCCCAACTGCCCCGCCAAGAGTCCGGCGTGGTTGGCTTGATAGAAGGCGTTCAGGATATCGGCTGATCCCCAGAGATTGAAGATCCATGCGATCACAAGGCCAAACC
>JBJKQB010000085.1:0-37093 GCA_046705825.1 Candidatus Acidiferrales bacterium | reverse complement strand
TTGTGCTTTCTTGCGGCAGTGATGCCCGCATTTTCGGCGAACGCGCCCGAACGGCTGAACCTGCAGTACTGGCTGGACGGCGATGCGGGCCGGGCGCAGTGGCTGGCGCTGCCCGATTCGAGCAGTTTGCCTTCCTCGCTGCGCAAAGCCGCGAAACTCCAGAGCGAGAACGGGCCGTTCCCCTGGAGCAGGAAGCGCGTCTTCGCAGAGCCCGCGCCACATCTCAACCTCGCCCCCCCAATCTTCACGATTCAGCAATCCTCCGTGGCCAACGGACGGCACGCCTATCGCACGCTTCTGCTTTCCGAGCGCGGCGCGCCCCAAGAAATGGTCCTCTTTCCGCCGCACTCCGGAGTCGAGTCGGTGAGCATGGAAGGAGTGCCCCTGCAGCCGGAAGGCGAGCGCGAACTTCGCATGCTGAACGGCTGGACCGCTTACGGCTGCGACACCATGCCGCCAAACGGCGTCATCTTGAGCTTTACGTTGCCGGTGGGCAAGCCGGTGACGGTGTTCGTGATCGACAAGTCGTACGGTCTGCCGCGCGAAGGAAAATTCCTGGTTGCGGCGCGGCCCGCAACGGCTACCGCTTCTCAGGATGGCGACGTGACGCTGGTCAGCCGCCGGGTCGAACTGCTCCCCTGAAATGGCAGGCCTGGTCAGATTTTCCGCTACTGTTCGGGCGCGTGGTAATTGAAGGGGATGTGCACGATGGCTTCGACCGCCACCGGCTTGCCGTTGCGTGTCGCAGGCCGGAACTTCCACTGCGCCAGCGCCTGCACCGCGCATTGATCGAGCACCGGATCGAGGCGCCGCACCACCTGGATGCTGTCCACCGAACCGTTGGCGCGAATGATGGCGTAAAGCACGACTTCCCCTTCGATGTTTTTCCGGATCGCCTCCGGCGGATATCTCGGATCGACTTTGATGATGGGCAGGGGACCGGACAGCACGCCAGCCGGCCGGTTGAAGGGCGACGTGCCTTCGTCGAGCTGAACGAAATTCAGCGTCCAGTTGCCCGTCATGCTGGTCACATTTGGCAGCGTGATGTTCAGCGTGTGGATGTCCCTGCCGGCAAAGAGCGCCTCAGGCGACTCGTTCGGAGCAAGGCTCGCCACGTTGACCGGCCCTCGGCGGAAGTTCGCGGGAGGCGGCTCGGGAAGGGAATTCATCGGCGCGAGCATCAATTTCGGAGCGCGCCTCGGAGCGATACCGCCGCCCGATTCGGCGGCGCGGCCATTTCCTCCGCTGATGCTCACGGCGGCGGGGAGCGAGCCGTGTCCGACCGCGCCTCCCGCGCCCCGGTTCGTGCTGCCCGCGCTCGCGCCGTTGGGCGTCCCACGGCGAATTCCAGAAGGCGACATCGCGATTCGCGCCGCCAAATTCCCGCGCGGCACAGCTACGACCGGAGCGGGTGGCGCTGGCGAAGCGGAAAGCGCAATCACATCGCGCAACCCTGCCTCGCCCGAAGCGGCGTTCACCGGTGGCGCGTCTGCCCCGTCCACTCGATGGCTGTGGAACCGCGCCGCGGCTGCGGACATCGGCGCCATGGGCATGCGCGGAGCTGGATTCACTACCGCGCTTGACGCGATATTCAGCGGCCCTGGATTCTTTTCGAGATTGGCGATTTCCGGCGCCACCGCGCTGCGCATTCGACGCTCGCGCATTCTGGGCGCGGCCATGCTGGGCGCAAGCTGCAATCGCACGGCCGGCGCGGGCGTGTTCGCCGCCCATTGCACCAGGTTCGGCAATTGCGGATCGATTTTCGGAGGCGCCATTGGCGCGGCAGGTTCGATCAGAGTCTGGCGCGGATGCGTGATGTGCACAGGAATCGAGAGGATCGTCTGGCGAGGATGGAACGCGTCAGCGCCTTCTCGCGCGGGGGGCTGTTTTTCCGCGATGTTCGGCGCTACGGCTTTGCTGGGCTCCGGTTTCGCAGCCGGCAGAACTGGCGCCGGCAAATGGATCGGCGGAAGATCCTGCGGAGCGGTCCAGCTCACCTCGATTTGCGGCGGAGCCAGGTTGTGCGCGGTTGCCGGAAGAAATCCCCAAATCGGCAGCACCAGCAAAACGACGACGATTACGTGCCACGCGGAGGCAGCCGCGAACGCCCAGGGCGAATTTCTGCCCTTGATCCAGTGCACGCGCAGATCCGAGTCCGCGGGCAGTTCGTCGTCTTTCGGAGCGCGCTGGCCTGAGAAGAAAGCGCCTACGCTCGACCGGAATTCCCGCCACGGCGATTTCCAATCGACGCCCAATGCGGGTTCCGGCAAGCCTCCATTTGGTGAAAAACCGGCTGGCGACCCTGCGAGCGGAGCGGGAGCCAGGCCCGCCACCGAATCGGATGGCGTCTCGGGAGCCGCCGGCGCAGCCACCGGGCCAATCCCCAGTTCCAGGGGCGCGCGTTTCCGTTTTGCTCCAGTCTGCATCGGTACTCGCAATCTTGGATGATTGAGATGCGC
This sequence comes from Candidatus Acidiferrales bacterium, assembly GCA_046705825.1. Taxonomy (GTDB): domain Bacteria; phylum Acidobacteriota; class Terriglobia; order Acidiferrales; family UBA7541; genus Palsa-295. The sequence goes on along the minus strand of JBJKQB010000085.1, from coordinate 34,634 downwards.
ACCTCAACCCCAAAGTTGGTCTCCGCGGTGTGCTCCGAAGTGTCTCCGAAATGGCGGGTTATGCGGCAAGCGCCAGGCGATAGAAGCTGAGCGCGGCGTCGCCTTGCTCCAGGAGGCGCGAAAGTTCGAGGCGGTCGAAGCGTTCGGGCAAGTCCGACTTGACGCTGTGCTCCACGATCACGATCCCGGAGGGCGCGATCAGATGGGATTCGTCCAGCAGTTCGAGCACGCGCAGGCGCTCTTCGTCCTGCTCGTAGGGCGGGTCAAGAAAAATGAAGTCGGCCAGCAATTTGCGTTGCGCCAGCACGTTCAGCGCGCGCGCCGCATCCGTCGCCATCACCTCCACACGGCTCGCAATCTTCAGCGACTCGAGATTCTGCCGAATCAGCTGCGTGGCCGCCGGATGCGCCTCTACAAAAACGACTTCGCGCGCGCCGCGGCTCAGCGCTTCGATTCCAATCGCGCCGGTTCCGGCGTACAGATCGACGAACAACGATTCCTCGATCGCCGGCCCCAGCACGTTGAACAGAGTTTCGCGCAGCCGATCGCTCGTCGGACGCAGGGCCAGCTTTCCCGGGCTCTTCAGCCTGCGGCTGCCAAATTCCCCGCCAATCACGCGCATGTTCATCCCACCGACGCCAATTGATACCTTCTTTGCCATGCCGGATTCAAGGATTCCAGTTGCGCCGCGACTTCATTCGCCCGCGCCGGAGTTTCCGCCAGTTCGAAGGCCTCGCGCCGGGCCAGTTCCAGAATCTCACGATCGCGCAGGGGTTGCGCAAAGGAAAATGCCGCGTCGCCGTGCTGCCGCGTGCCGAAGAACTCGCCTGGCCCGCGCAGCTTCAGGTCGCGCTCGGCAATCTCAAAACCGTTGGACGTCGCCACCATCGTTTCGATTCGCTCTTTCGCGTCGCCCTTGATGGTCCGGGGCGCCACCAGCACGCAATACGATTTTTCTTTGCCGCGTCCGATGCGCCCGCGCAGCTGATGCAGCTGGGCCAGGCCAAAACGATCCGCGTGCTCGATCACCATCACCGTTGCGTTCGGCACATCGACGCCGACTTCCACGACTGTCGTGGCCACGAGAATTTGTATTTCCCCGGAGCGGAATCGCTCCATCACCGAATCTTTCTCCTCGTTTTTCAGGCGTCCGTGCAGCAGCCCCACCCGCAGATTGGGGAATACGCTCTTGGCCAGGCGCTGGTATTCCGCGGTCGCCGCCTTCAGCTCCTGCTTGGACTCCTCCACCACCGGATAGATGATATACGCTTGGCGGCCGCGCGCGATTTCGCGGCGCAGAAATTCCCAGACTCCCGCCAGCTGTTCCTGCGCCGTCCAGCGCGTTTCGATGGGAGTGCGTCCCGGCGGCATTTCATCGATCACCGACAGATCCAGGTCGCCGTATAGCGTCAGCGCCAGCGTTCGCGGGATCGGAGTCGCGGTCATCACCATGACGTGCGGCGATGCGCCTTTTTCGATCAGCCGCTTGCGTTGCAGCACGCCGAAACGATGCTGCTCGTCGATGATCACGAGCCCGAGCCGGCGGAAAAGCACCGGGTCCTCGAGCAGCGCGTGCGTGCCAATGACGAGTTGCGCTTCGCCTGTCTGAGCTCGCTCGATCGCGCCGCCCTTCTCCGCTCGCCGTTGTCCGCTGACCACCAGCTCCACCCTGTATCCCGCCGCGGCGAAAATCCGGCGCGCGCCGAGATAATGCTGCGTGGCCAGGATCTCCGTTGGAGCCATGAGCGCCGCCTGATAGCCGTTCTCGATCACGATGGACGCCGCTTCCAGCGCCACGATGGTCTTTCCGCTGCCCACGTCGCCTTCCAGCAGCCGGTGCATCGGCGTGGGCCGTTCAAGGTCAGCAGCAATGTCGCCGAGCACGCGCTTCTGCGCCGCGGTGGGCTTGAACGGCAGGATGCGCTTCAGCGCCTCGCGAATCTTGTCCTCGCGCACACGCATGGGAATTCCCGGCTGCGCGTGCTCGTTCAGCCGCCGCAGCCCCAGCGCCAGTTGATAATAGAAAAATTCCTCGAAGATCAACCGCGTCTGCGCGGGCGTTCGAAACCCGTTCAGCAATTCCAGACTTTCGGTCTTCGCAGGAAAGTGCGCCTGGATCAGCGCTTCGCGGCGCGAGGGAAACCGGTAGCGTTCCCGAATCTGCGGCGGCAACGGATCAGGCACGTTCGGATCGAAATTCAGCAGCACCTGATAGACGATTCGCCGGAGCATGCGCGAGCTCAAGCCGCCGACCGACTCGTAGATGGGAACGATGCGCCCGACCTCCGTCGAATCGGGGGGACGCCCGTCCGCGCTGCCCACGAGTTCGAATTCCGGATTGACCATCTCCACGCGCGCCGGCCAGTACGGATCGATTTCGACCTTGCCGTGCACGACGATTTTTTGTCCTTGCTTCAGCCGCTCCTCCAGGTAGCCGCCGTGAAAGAAACGCAGATGCAGCGTCCCGGAGGAGTCCCGCACCGCGCAATGGAAAACCGGCGCGCGGCCCCGCGCAAACCGCACCACGCTGCCTGCTTCGGCCACTTCCGCCAGGATCGTGTGCACCTGGCCCGGAATTGCTTCCGCGATGTTCGTGAAACGGATGCGGTCTTCATACCGGAAAGGGAAATAAGTCAGCAGGTCGCCCACGGTACTGATGCCGTGCTCGGCCAGCGCGGCCGCGCGCTGCGGACCTACGCCGCGCAAGTACTTAACAGAACTGCTGAAAGTGAATTGCATCCAAATTCGGAATTCGCGCCGTGTTTTGGGCGCTCGGCGGCGCGCCGCGAGCCAGTATATAGGACATTTATGCCGCAGGGCTCCGCTCCGTACCATCCTCCTGCTTGCGCTGAAAGTTCGATATTCTCAAACAGCCCTGATGTCTTGCAGAACCAAAGCGGCCGAACGGTTGAACGAAATGGCGTCGTTCTCAGGCGGGTTTACGCCGCATAGTTCCTGTCTTATAGTGGAGTGTACTGCCGTGCAAACCAGCCGTTCAGTTCAAACCGAGGATTGTGGATGGCCCGGAAGTTTCTAGGAGTCACACCGAAACGATGGCTTGAATACCTGATCGCCATACTGATTGGCAACGCCATTTACTATTTCTCTCTCGTCCCGCACCTCCCGGGGGCTTTACAGCACCAGGGCTTTCACGTTGACCTCGGCATGTTCGTCGATTTTGTGATCTGCGCCGGCGTCTACGGGCTCATGCGCGTGGCCGCCAACCTCTAAGAACCGCGGCTCCCCGAAAACTCCGCAACAACCGGCGACGTCGCTCTGTGAATTTGAACGCGAGTTGGATAGCATGGTCGCGCCATGCCACCCATCGCGATTTATGCCGGCCGCGTACTCACGCCGCAGGACGAGCTCGATGACGCCGTCATCCTGGTCGAGGACGCGCGGATCGTGGCGCTCGGCCATCGCGATGAAGTGACTGTCCCGGAGGGCGCTGTCGATTACGTTGCCGGCGGCATGACCGTCGTCCCCGGTTTCGTCGACATCCATATTCACGGCGCGGGCGGCCACGATGTGATGGAAGGGAACGCGCGGGCGCTCGATAAGATCGCGTCGACCGTGGCGCGTTATGGAACGACCTCCATGGTCGCGACCACTGTCACCGCTCCCGTCGACGAGACCTGCAAGAGCATCGAAGGAATCGCTCGCTACATCCGCAAGCGCGCCCAGGAGGGCTCCAGCGGCTCCAGCGCCGAGATTCTGGGCATTCACCTGGAAGGCCCGTTCATCAGCAAGGCGCAGCGCGGCGTGCATCCGCCCGACCTGTTGCAAAAGCCGTCGGTGAAAATCCTGGACCAATTTCTGCAGGCTGCCGACGGCCTCGCGCGCATGATTACCATGGCGCCCGAGCTGCCCGGCGGGCTCGAGCTGGTAACCCACGCGGTGGCGGCGGGTCTTGTGGTCGGCATGGGTCACACCGATGCGGACTATGCGCAAGCTCGCGCCGGCATTCGAGCGGGGGCGCGCCACGCGATCCATACTTACAACGCCATGCGCCCGTTCACTCACCGCGATCCCGGCGTCATTGCGGCCGTGATGACCGAGCCGGATGTAACCGCGGAAATCATCGCCGATCTGGTCCACGTTGCCGCTCCGGCGATTCAAGTGCTGCTCGGCGTGAAAGGCTTCGATACGGTCATTGCGATCACGGATGGGATTGCAGCTACGGGAATGGGCGACGGGAACTATCGACTCGGCACATTCGAGGTCACCGTGCGCGACGGCGTTTGCCGCAATGCGGAAGGCAAGCTGGCGGGCAGCACGCTGACCCTCGACCGCGCGCTGCGCAATCTGGTCTCGCTGGGGGTGCCGCTCGCCGATGCGGTGCGCATGATGACCATTCTTCCTGCGCGTCGCCTCGGGCTCGCCGGAAAAAAAGGAATTATTGCGGTTGGCGCGGACGCGGACCTGGTCGTGCTCACGCCCGATTTGCACGTGGCGGGCGTCATGACCCGTGGCGCCGGTTTGGTGTGACTTTGGCTATGCAACCCGATTTCCAGAGATATGGATTCCCTTATCAGCAGAATCTGATTATGGCCTTCATCGGTGGCTCGCAACTGCATGGCGCAAAACTCGAGGGCACTGACGACACAGACTGGTATGGTGTATTCATTGAGCCGCCCGATAGGATGGTTGGGCTTGATCGGGACGAATTCTTTGTCTACACAACCGGAGGAAAAGCGGGAGGAAATGGGCCGCAAGACGTGGATGTGTGCCTGTATTCGTTGAGGAAGTGGGCTGGCATGGCTGCCAAAGGAAATCCCTCGACGCTTCATTTCGTTTTCGCAAAGAGCCAATTCAAAACGAGGTGGTGGGACAGAATTGTTGCAAATCGCGACGCGTTTTCGTCGAGACGGCACCTGAAACCCTTCCTGAAATTTGCGGACGACCAGATGGAGCGGCTGTGCGGCCGCAAAGGGCAAAAGAACATCCATCGCACGGAACTGGAAGCAAAACATGGCTATGATACAAAATATGCGATGCACGTAATCCGGCTCTACCTTGAAGGTAAGGAGTACATCGAAACTGGCAAGATCACGCTGCCGAATCCGCGCGTCGATCTGCTGATTTCCATTCGTGCGGGAAAGTATAGGCGCAGCGAAATCGAACAGATGGGGAAGCAACTGGAGGCCGAAGCGTTGGCAGCTCAGCGGGAATCCCCACTCCCTGAAAGCGTCAACTTGGCCGGCATATAAAAGCTGATTACGGAAGTCTATCCGGACTTCTGGGGATTGCACCAGTGAGACGTCGGCGGTCTGAATAACGCGGGAAGTCACGCCTCAGCGCTTGACGGGATTCAGCGGAATCTTTAGCTCTTCGGCGAGCTGGTGCGGATCGAACGGGCTGCAGGCGAAATAGCGGCCATTGACCTCGATGGTGGGAACTTTTCTCCGCCCCGCGTTGGCGCGCAGCACAGTCTCCTCCCCGCTGGGTTCTTCGTCGATGTTGATTTCGCGGAAGCCGACGCCCCTCTCGCGCAGGAATTGCTTAACCCGCCGGCAGTCGCAGCACCAGAAAGTGCTATAGATGGTGATCTCAGCCATTTCTCAAAAGGCGGCCACTTCCGGGCGGTGCATGGTTGTGTGCAGGTAATCTGTGGTCATTACTGAATTTGATGCCTGCGGCGTGCGCGCGATTCAGGGCAAGGTTAGCTGCCCGCTCCCGCTCTTGACGCGACCTGGATGCGCACCATGGCCCGCTCCAGCGCCGATTGCGCGCGCTTCCAGTCGATATCCGGCGAACCTGTTTTGGCCACGCGTTCCTGGGCCCTGCGCAGCGCGGCCCGGCTGCGCTCGACGTCGATCTCCGTGGCGCGCTCGGAAACCTCGGCCAGCACGATCACGCGGTCCGGAAGCACCTCCGAGTAGCCTTCCATGACGGTCAGCAGATGCGGTGTGCCGTTCGTCAGATAGGTCAGCACGCCGATGCCGAGTTCCGTCAGCAAAGGTGCGTGCCCGGGCAGCACGCCGATGTAGCCATCCAGGCCGGGCAGTTCGAGCGAGTCGACGTCCTCGTTCAGCACGAGCCGCTGCGGCGTGACCACCTCGAGTTGGATTTTTTCAGGCAGCACTTAGTCTCGCTAACGCGGGTCCCTTAGCATCATTGGTGGTTCTTACGACTCACCAATCACGAATCACCACTCACCCCTTCTCACGCCAGCGCTGCGATCTTCTCCGCCTTCTGCTGCGCCTCTTCGATCGTCCCCACCATGTAAAACGCCTGTTCCGGCAATTCGTCGTGCTTGCCTTCCACGATTTCCTTGAACCCGCGCACGGTGTCTTCGATCTTGACGTATTTCCCTTCGAGTCCCGTGAACTGCTCCGCCACGAACATCGGCTGCGAAAGGAATTTCTCGATCTTGCGCGCCCGCGCCACCGTCTGCTTGTCTTCGTCGGACAATTCCTCAATTCCGAGGATGGCGATGATGTCCTGCAATTCCTTGTACCGCTGCAGCACCGACTTCACGCTCCGCGCCACGCCGTAATGTTCATCTCCCACGACCCGCGGATCGAGAATGCGCGAGAAGCTGGCCAGCGGATCGACCGCCGGATAGATTCCGCGCTCGACAATCTGCCGGCTCAAGTTCGTGGTGGCGTCCAAGTGCGAGAACGTCGCGGCCGGCGCGGGATCCGTATAATCGTCCGCCGGAACGTAAACCGCCTGCACGGAGGTGATCGACCCGTGCTTGGTCGAGGTGATGCGCTCTTCGAGCTCGCCGATTTCCGTGTTCAAGTTCGGCTGGTATCCGACCGCCGACGGCATGCGGCCCAGCAGCGCCGACACCTCCGAGCCCGCTTGCACGAAACGGAAAATGTTGTCGATGAAGAGCAGCACATCCAGGTGCTCTTCATCGCGGAAATACTCGGCCACGGTAAGCCCGGCCAAGCCCACGCGCAGGCGGGCGCCGGGCGGCTCCGTCATCTGGCCGTAAATCAGCGCGCAGCGCGATTTGTCTGAATCGCCGGGCACGATGACCTTCGATTCCTGCATTTCGAGCCAAAGATCGTTGCCCTCGCGCGTGCGCTCGCCCACGCCTGCGAACACCGACACCCCCCCGTGTTTCAGCGCCACGTTGTGGATCAGCTCCTGAATCAACACGGTCTTGCCAACGCCCGCGCCGCCGAACAGCCCGATTTTTCCGCCCTTCAAGTACGGCTCGATCAGGTCCACAACCTTGATCCCGGTCTCGAACATTTCCAGCGTGGTCGACTGGTCTTCCAATGAAGGCGCGGGGCGGTGAATCGGGTAGCGCTTCTCCGTCTTCACGTCGCCCAACTTGTCCACCGGCTCGCCCAGCACGTTCAGCACGCGGCCCAGCGTGGCGCGCCCGACGGGAACCTCGATCGGCTGGCCCAGGTCCTCCGCCTTCATACCGCGCACCAGCCCTTCGGTCGGCTTCATGGCGACGCAGCGCACGCGCCCCTCGCCCATGTGCTGCTCGACCTCGGCCACGATGTCCAGCGGTTCGGGAACGTTGAATCCTTCGCTGGTGATGTGCACCGCGTTGTGGATCAGCGGCAGGTGCCCTTCCTCGAACTCAACGTCCACCACCGGGCCGATCACTTCGACCACGTGCCCGCTTTTCTTTTGCTCGTTCATTGCATCTCCTAGATCTTGTTGGACCCACTACGCGATCCGCCCTCTGCGGGACAACCCATCACGAAACGGCCGACGCCGCCCCGCTCACGATCTCGATCAATTCCTTCGTGATCGCCGCCTGGCGCGTTTTGTTCATCTGCAATGTCAGCCGGTCGATCAGCTCCGACGCGTTTCGCGTCGCCGAATCCATGGCCGTCATGCGCGCGGCATGTTCCGCTGCCGCCGATTCCAGCAGGATGCGAAAGACTTCCGATTCCAGATATCGCGGCACCAGGTGCGCGAAAATATCCTCCACGGGCTGCTCGTAAATGTAGTCCACCAGCAGCATCTGCCCGGAAGCCGAAAGCTCGTGCGGCAAAGAGGACTCTTGCGCATGCCCTCCTGCGCCTTCCGCGGCCTTCCCTGCTTCTGGAGCAACCACGGCTGGATCGATCGGCAGGATCTTCTCGACCTGCAGCCTCTGCACCATCACGTTTTTGAATTCGTTGTAAATGGCGTAGACCGCGTCCACTTCCTCGCTGGTGTACAACTCCGCGATCTTCTCCGCGATTTCCCGCGCCTTGCTGAAGTCCAGGCTGCCCGACACGTTCAGGTACTCGGCGACGAATTTCCAGCCGCGTTTGCGCAGCGTGTCCCGTCCCTTTTTGCCCACGATGAGGATTTCGTTCTTGCGCGAAGCGTTCTCGCGCAGGAACTGGATCGCGCGGCGGATCACATTCGTATTGAACGCGCCGCACAAGCTGCGGTCGCCGGTCAAAATGACGGCCAGCACCTTCTGCTCCGGGCGCCGCTCGAGCAGCGGATGCGCGGGCGCTTCCATGCGTGCCGCCGCCGAACGCAGCACGCGCACGATCTCATGCGCGTAGGGTCGCGCGGCGAACACGCCCGACTGCGCGCGGCGCAGTTTCGCCGCGGCAACGAACTTCATCGCCCGCGTGATCTGCTGCGTGCTCTTGATCGAGCGAATCCGCCGCCGGTAATCGAGAAGAGTGGGCATGGCTCCTGGCGAAAATCCCTAATCCGCGGCGGCCGCGCTTTCCACCGCTTTGAACCCTTGCTTGAAGGCGTCCAGCGCTTTTTTCGCCTCCGCGCGCAGCGCGTCGTCGAATGCTTTCTTCTCGCGCAGGGTCTGCAGCAGCCCGCTGTAGTTCGTATCGAGAAACGGGTACAGTTCCTGCTCGAAGCGCCGCACCTCGGAAACGTCCAGGTCGTCGAGATAGCGGTTGGTGCCGGCAAATATGATCATCACCTGCTTTTCCACCGGGAGCGGCTGATATTGGTCCTGCTTGAGGATTTCCGTCAACCGCTGGCCGCGCGCGAGCTGCGCTTGCGTGGCCTTGTCGAGCTGTTCGGTGCCGAACTGCGCGAACGCCGCCAGATCGCGGTACTGCGCCATATCCAATCGCAGCGTGCCGGAAACCTGGCGCATGGCTTTGATTTGCGCGTTTCCGCCGACGCGGCTCACGGAAATGCCCGCGTTGATCGCAGGACGGATACCCGCGTTGAACAGGTCAGCCTCCAAATAAATCTGCCCGTCGGTGATGGAAATGACGTTCGTCGGAATGTAGGCCGAAACGTCGCCCGCCTGCGTCTCAATTACTGGAAGCGCGGTTAGCGATCCGGCGCCCAGCCCATCGTTCAGCTTGGCCGCGCGCTCCAGCAGCCGCGAATGCAGGAAGAAAACGTCTCCCGGATAAGCTTCGCGGCCCGGCGGACGGCGCAACAGCAAAGAAATCTCGCGGTAGGCTTGCGCGTGCTTCGACAGATCGTCGTAAAAGCAAATCGCGTGACGCTTGTTGTCGCGAAAATATTCGCCCATGGCGCACGCGGCGAACGGCGCGATGTACTGCATCGTGGCCGGCTCGGTTGCCGACGCCGCCACTACGATTGTGTAGTCCATCGCGCTGTAATCGGTCAGCGTTTTGATCACCTGCGCGATGGTCGAGCGCTTCTGCCCAATCGCGCAGTAGATGCAGATCAAGTCGCCACCGCGCTGGTTCAAAATGGTGTCCAGGATCAGCGCGGTCTTGCCCGTTTGCCGGTCGCCGATGATCAATTCGCGCTGCCCGCGCCCGATCGGAATCATGGAGTCGATGGGTTTGATTCCCGTTTGCACCGGCTCGCGCACCGGCTGGCGGTCAACCACGCCCGGCGCCAACCGCTCGAGTGGATTCCGCCTTTCCGTATGCACCGGCCCCTTGTCGTCCAGCGGCTGTCCCAGGGGATTCACCACGCGCCCGATCAGCGCTTCGCCCACCGGCACGGACATGATCTTGTCCGTGCGCCGCACCGTGTCTCCTTCGCAAATCTCCGTGTAATCTCCCAGCAGCACGGTGCCGACTTCGTCCTCTTCCAGGTTGAGCGCGATGCCGAACACGTCGTGCGGGAACGCGAGCATTTCCCCTGCCATGCAGCGGTCCAGCCCGTGCACGCGGGCGATGCCGTCGCCCACGGAGATGACCGAGCCGACTTCTTCGACCGCCACCACCTGCTTGTAGTTTTCGATCTGCTCGCGCAGGATCTTTGTGATCTCATCCGCCTTGATGTTGGCCATTCCCGCTCCTATTCCGTTTCCAGCTGCTGCCGCAAGCGCGCCAGCTGCTCGCGCACCGAGCCGTCGAATACCGTAGACCCCACGCGCACCATCGCCCCACCCAACAGGCTCTTGTCCTCGCGGAACCGCGCTTCGATCTTCTTGCCCGTGCGCTGCTCCAGCGCCGACGTCAATTCTTTCTTCTCCGCGTCGCTCAGCGAGCGCGCCGAAACCACCTCGGCCTCCGCGATGTTGAGCTGCGCGTTCAGCTCCTCGCGGAACGCCGCTTCGATGTCGCGCAGCATTTCCGTCCGCCGGTGGTCCACGATGATCCACATGAAGTTCCGCACCGCCGCCGGCAGGCCCATGCGGTCGGCGATTTTCTCGATCACTTGCCGCTTGGCTTCCGTCGCCACCCCGGGACTCTCGAGGAAATCGCGCAGGTCGTCCGATTCGAAGAACGCATCCACGAAGGAGGCCAGCCCGCTCTTCACCTCCTGGCTATTCTTCTGCTCGATAGCCACGTCGGCAAGGGCGGCCGCGTATCGAAGAGCCAGCGAGCCGTTCAATTCGTTCTCCCGGCCAGATCGTTCACGAACGCGCGGAAGAGTGCCGCGTCGTTTTCCGCATCCAGTTCTTCGCGCAGCTGCGATTCCGCGTGTTCCACCGTCAGCCGTGCGGCTAGCGCTTTCAATTCCATGCGGCTGGCGCGCGCGGCAGCCGCAATCTCCGCCTGCGCCGCCGCCTCGATTCGCTGCGCGTCATCGCGAGCCATGGCGCGCAGCCTCTGCTGCTCCGCTTCGGAATCGCGTTTGGCTTGCGCGCGCATCTGCTCGATTTCCTGGTCCAGCCCGGCCAGCTTTGCCTCGATCTCGCGCCTTCGCTCTTCGGCCGCCTCCCGCGCGCGGGTTCCTTCCGCGATTCTTTCGGCGATGGCCTCCGCGTTGTCCCGGAAGTACGGCCCGCCCTTCTTCACCGCGTAGTAGACGATCGCTGCCACCACGACCCCAAAATTCACCCAGCGAAAGACCCATCCCACCGGCGAATTCGCCACCGGAGGCGTCGATTGCTCCTGCGCCAGCAGCGGAGCCGCGCCCAGCAACAGCAGCGCTCCCAGGCGAGCCAGTGCAGTCGGCAGCCGCTTCACGGTTCCACCACTCCCTGCAATCGCGAGGGCCGCTCGAGGATGGCGCGCGTGATCTGGGCCGCCAGCTCGGGCACACGGCCCTCCAACTCGCGCCGCGCGCCCGCAAATTCTGCCGCGATCTGGTTCTTGGCCGCCGCCACTTCCTCCTGCGTCCGCGCGCGCATGGCCTTCAGTAACCGCGCCCGCTCTTCCAGCACCGCGTCCCGCGCCTGCTCCTGTTCCAGAAAAATTTGCCGGCGCGCCTCGTTCAGCCGGTGGTTGTAGGCGTCCATTTCCTGCTTGGCATCCAGCTCCAACCGCGCCGCTTCCGCGCGCGCCCCTTCGATGCGCTGCGCGCGTTCCGCCATGGCCTTTTGCACTGGCCCGAAAAACGCCCAACGCAAAAACAGGTAGAAAATGAAAACGAGGACTGCCGTAGGCGCAGCTTGGAGAAACAGTTCGCCGAGCTGGTGGAGAATTTCCATCTCTTGGGAAAGAACCCGTTTGCGGCCGCTTCGCCGGCGGGCTGTTGGCTCGCTGCGAGCGGCCACCTCTCTTTATATGGCCGTTGTGCGCACGAACGCACTTTTAGCGCCCGCACAAAGAAGCGAATTATCGCATCGTGCTCCGCCCGCGTCAACTTTTGCCGATTTGCGCGCCGTTGCTCAAGGTTTGTGCTCGCAACCGCTGCCCAAGGCGGGCGCTGTCAGGAGCCGCTGGCTGAGTGTGCTACCATGGACCCCGCGAGAGTCTGCCCATAACCGATGCCCTCTGGCACAATGAAGGCGTTGCGCAAGACCCGCCCGCAAGGCGGAGCGCAGCTCGAGTCCATCTCCATTCCCGCCATCGGCCCTACGGACATCTTGGTGCGCGTCCGCGCGGCGTCCATTTGCGGCACCGACCTGCACATCTACGGCTGGGACCGCTGGTCCGCTTCGCGCATTCATCCGCCCATGACGTTCGGCCACGAATTCTGCGGCACGATCGAAACCATCGGCGCGGAAGTGCCTTCGCTCCGGCCGGGCGATTTTGTCAGCGCGGAAATGCACGTGAACTGCGGCTATTGCCGGCCCTGCCGAATGGGCCAGCCGCACGTCTGCCAGAATTTGAAAATCATCGGCATCGACGCGGACGGCTGCTTCGCCGAGTTTGTCCGCATTCCCGCGCGCAATATCTGGAAGATCGATCCTGCCATCCCCGAGCATTACGCCGCCATTCTCGATCCGCTGGGCAACGCCGTGCATACGGTCACGGCCGGCGAGATCGCGGGACAGAATGTGGTCGTGACCGGCGCCGGGCCCATCGGGCTAATGGCTATCGCGGTGGCACGCGCGTGCGGTTGCGCCTTGTTGCTTGCTACGGAAGTCAACCCGCATCGCCGCGAACTGGCTGCAAAAATGGGCGCCGACGAAGCGCTCGATCCGGCGCAGCCCGGTATTGTCGAGCGCGTCCGTGCCATGACGGATGGCGGCGCCGACGTCCTGCTCGAGATGAGCGGCAATCCCGCCGCCATCCGCCAGGGTTTTCAAATGCTGCGCCAGGGCGGCCGCGCCTCGCTGCTCGGCATTCCCAAGGACGAAGTCACTCTCGATCTGGTGAATGACGTCATTTTCAAAGGCGCTACAGTGCAGGGCATTTACGGCCGGCGCATGTTCGAAACCTGGGTCCACATGACCGAGCTCCTCCGCCACAACCGCCTGAATCTTGAGCCGCTCTTTCGCGAGCGCTTCCCGCTGGAAAAATTCGAGACGGCGTTCTCGCTCCTCGAATCCGGCCAGGCTGGCAAAGTTCTCTTCTACCCCAACGGGGCCCCCAAGTAACTCGGCCGCATCCGGTGCCCCAATTCCCGGGGGCGTCGCCGCCTCTTTGCGGCGAGATGTGTGTCCCTGTGCTCTCCAGACTCCTCGAATCCTGTTTGTGGTAAGGTTTTGTCTCGGTGCTCTGTGGCGAAGCTCGGCGCGACGCATCGTGCAAGCGCCTCCGCCTCATCTAAATTACTGCCCATGAAAAATCTCTTATGTGCGCTGCTGCTGTCGGCTGTTCTGGCCGTTCCCGCCTGGGCCCGCGCCACAAAACCCGAAAAAGCCCCGAATTTCACCTCCGACGCGGTTTGGATCGACATGGGCGCCGCCGGCAAGAAAGTTCCGCACTCGATCAAGGGCTATCGCGGCCACGTCCTGCTCGTCGACTTCTGGGAATACACCTGCATCAACTGCATCCGCGATTTCAGCGTCCTGAAGCGCTGGTACGCGAAATATCATCCCTATGGCTTCGACATCGTCGGCGTGCACTTCGGCGAATTTCCAATGGGATACAACGCGAACAACGTGCGCGACGCGGCCAAGCGTTTCCAGCTTCCCTGGCCCATTGTGGCGGACCTGCATGGCTCGATCTGGAACGAGTACCATTCCGATGTCTGGCCCAACCGCTATCTGATCGACCCGCAGGGCGAGATCGTCCTTCACGTCGGCGGTGAGGGAAATAATCAGGTGATCGAGCAGAAAATCCGCGCGCTGCTGGCCGTCTCGCATCCGGAAGTGAACAAAATTCCGCCCGATCCTCCGGAAAACACGTTCGCGCCCTCCTGCGGCATCGCCACGGACGAAACGTATGTTGGCGATTGGTACGGCCGCGGCGCGCTGGCCAACCCTGATGCTTACAACAACGACGGCTCGTCCACCAATTTCCGCCCCTCCAGTCAGCCCGCCGACGGGCGCGTGATGCTTTCCGGCGTATGGACGCCGGAGCAGGCGGGCGTCACGACGGACAAGGCCGGAGCGGCGGCGGACCTGCGCTACCACGCGCGCTCCGTGTATTCGGTGATGAGCGTCAAAAATCCAAAGAAGCCGGTGCGCGTCGATCTGCTTCAGGACGGCAAACCGCTGCCCCACGAGGACGCAGGAATAGACGTCCAATTCGATTCGCAGGGCGCCTACATCGAAGTCAGCGCGCCGCGCATGTATTACCTGGTGAAGAACACCGCCTTCGGCTCGCACCTGCTGACCCTCAAAGCCGAAAGCCCGGGCCTCGATCTGCATTCCTTCACCTACGGAAACAATTGCCAGCAGCATTTCGATCAGAGGTAAACTGGACCTCTGAAGTTGCAGATCATTGCGTGGCTTGATCCCGCACCCCATCTCAGCCGCCCTGAGCCCGCGGGCGAAGGGAACCCAGTCCCGCGTTCTTTGCGGAGATGGCGGTGAGGGATCTGCTGTTCAGCTTTAGGCGCGGTTCCACTCGAAACCAGAGCTGCGCCCTTCTTGCATGGGAGGCCTCATGACTACACCGGCAGTGAGTCCACAAACCCGCCCGCAGACGCGTTTTCTGCACGAAGCACTCGAAGACCTGAAATCGAAGCACCTCTATTTTCATTTGAAGGTCCTGGAGGGCGAGCAAAAGCCTGTCGCCGTGTTCGACGGCAAGGAAGTGATCAACCTCAGCTCGAACAATTACCTCGGCCTCACCACGCATCCGAAGCTGCGTCGCGCGGCCGTCGAGGCCACGCGCAAATATGGCGTGGGCTCGGGCGCCGTGCGCACCATCGCCGGTACCATGAAGTCGCACATGCAGCTCGAAGAGCAGATCGCGCGCTTCAAGAAAGCGGAAGCCTGCGTCGTCTTCCAGTCCGGATTCACCGCCAATTCCGGAACCGTTTCCGCCATTCTGGGCAAGGAAGACCTGATCGTTTCCGACGAGCTGAACCACGCCTCCATCATCGACGGCTGCCGCCTCTCGCGCGCCACAATCAAGGTTTTCAAGCACAAGGACTACGCCGATTGCGAGCGCGTCCTGCAGGAGACCAAAGACTGGAACGGCAAGAAGCTGCTCATCAGCGATGGCGTCTTTTCCATGGACGGCGATATCGCCAATCTCCCGGCGCTCTGCGACCTGGCCGAAAAATATAATTGCATCATGATGGTCGACGACGCGCATGCTTCCGGCGTGCTCGGCTCGCGCGGGCGCGGCACCATCGACCATTTCGGCGTGCACGGGCGCGTGGACATCCAGGTGGGCACGCTCAGCAAGGCCATCGGCTCGCTCGGCGGATATGTGTGCGGCTCCCGCGACCTGATCGAATTCCTCTATCATCGCGGCCGGCCGTTCCTGTTCTCCACCTCGCATCCACCTTCAGTCACCGCAACGTGCCAGGCCGCGTTCGAGCTGCTCGATTCCGAATTGGGCGACCGGCTGGTCAAGAAACTCTGGTCCAACACGAAATTTTTCAAGCGCGGGCTGAAGAAGCTCGGCTTCAATACGGGCGCGAGCGAAACGCCGATCACGCCGATTATGGTGG
Source organism: Candidatus Acidiferrales bacterium (assembly GCA_046705825.1). GTDB lineage: Bacteria > Acidobacteriota > Terriglobia > Acidiferrales > UBA7541 > Palsa-295. The sequence continues at coordinate 19,067 of JBJKQB010000085.1, read as the reverse complement.
GCGACGCCGCGAAGGCCTTCCAGTTTTCGCAGGACCTGTTCAACGAAGGCGTGTTCGCCTGTGCCATCGGCTATCCCACGGTTCCAGAGGGCAAAGCGCGGCTGCGCACCATCGTCACCGCCGCGCACAAGCGCGCCGACCTGCAGAAGGCCCTCGACACGATCGCTCGCGTGGGCAAATCCTTGGGTATTGCCTCTTAAGTTTGGGAAAGACCGTCAGCGCGCCAGCGCGGAGCTTGGCACAGTGACCCCCAACGCGCGGACCGTCAGCGGATCGGGCACCGGCTGCCCGTTCGGCTTGGTCACTACGCCGAAATTGCCGTCGTAATCCCACATGGCCCAGCCAATGCCGTGCCTTTCGAGCGAAGCGCGCACGTCGTGGATCCACGCGGCGCGGTCCTTCGGATCGGCATACTCGCGATACACGCCAAATTCATTGCAGATCACGGGAACGTTCCAATGCTTGGCCCAGTCCGCCACTTGCGTGATGTCCGCGTCGACGCGCTGCGCGTTCCAGCGATCCATGCCGTAGCGGATCACTTGCAGGCGGTACTGTGGATACGGCACTTCCCTGGCGGCTGCCTGCACGTTTTCCGGCGTCGAGGGATACGGCACTCCCCTCAGAAAATGGAAATAGTTTGCGCTCCACGTGGCGCCCTGATGGGTGAAGATGTGCGACTCGTAAAAATGGAAGTTGTAGATCACGTTGCGGTCGCGCAGCGCGTCCATGAACACCAGATCGTCGTCATCTGACCAGCGAGCGCCGGCCGCAATGATGGTGTGCTGTGGCGCTACTTCGCGTATCGCATTGGCCACTTCCGTCTCGATCCCGTACCAGCGGTAGCGGTCGGTCAGTTCCGGCTCGTTGAGGATTTCGAAGAACACCAGGTTCGGATCGGTGTTGGCAAAGTGGCCCGCCAGGCCGCGCCAGAAATCGATGAACTCCTCGGCGAACAGATCGCTGCTGGCCAGTTCCTGCTTGAATTTCTCGCTGGCGTGGATATCCAACTCGACCGCCAGCCCGTGCGCCAGGACCATTCTCACCGCCGTGTCCAGATAGCCGAGATACTCGGGCGGAATTTGGTCCGCCTGCCCGCGCCGGAACATCGGCCCCGGATCGATGCACAGCCGCACGTGATCGAATCCCATGTTATGAATCAGCGCTAAATCCTGATCCGTAATTGCGGTCTTGAAATGTTCTTCGGTGATGCCTTTGGGATTGCCATCTGCCATCAGCCAGTTGCTCAGATTGATTCCGTGGCGCAAGTGCTCTGCATGGCGTGCGGCAAGGCTGGCCGCATCGTCGGTGAGCGCATGAGTCTTCGCAGAAACGCCCTGCACCAGCCCCGGAAATACCAGAAGCGCAAGAATGCCTGCCCATTTCTTCATCATCCGCCTCGCGATAGATGGATTGAGCGCACAAGGCGCACAAAATTCCGCGGCCATCTTACGACAAACGGGGCGTGTGGGCGCGAAAGAGCGTCACTGCGAAGGTGTCAGATGCAGGTGTGTTTTCGATCGGCGGAGGTCGCAATGCGCTGGACGCAACGGTGCCGGTCTGAGTCTATGCCTCTCTGTCGAAACCTGGCAGGTCAAACGTGCGAGGCCGCCAGGGGCGCCGGTGTGGACAGTTGCGGTTTCAGCCGCCGGTAAATGGCCATGACCATCGCTCCAAATCCCCAGAACATCGCGATGAACAGGATCCATCCGCCTACGTATGGCAGATTCCGCAGCACGTGCAGGATCAGCAGGCCGAGCGCCAAGCGCCCGATGGCCGCGCCTGTTCCGATGCCGGGGCCAAGAATCGCCTCGCCGATAAAGCCGGACACAAAGATGGTCGAGGCATAGACCGCAATCGCGTACAGCAACAGCGTCGCGATGCCCACGCCCAGCCCCACAATGGTGATGCAGGCAATGATCGCCGCGATGGGCGTGGCGAACAGGAACAGCAGCCCAAACCCCGCCGCGGGTGCATACTTTTTGCACGACGCGCTCGCGTCGGCGTAAAAGCCCGGCATCAGCAAAAGCAGAACCAGCCCGAATACGAATCCCACTCCCCACAACAGAACGCGGTGCCAGTAGTAGCGCGCGCTCGCATACTTCGGCGCGGACTTGGGAGCCACTCGTTCGAACGAGCCCATTTTCGCGCCCTGCGCGATATTGGCCGCATTCCTGCTCTCGTACTTCACCCGCCCTTTGACGTCGGCGGTGGGGTCGAGGATCAGGTGATCGGTGCGAACGTTCAGATTCCGTCCCAGCGTCCCGCTCACATCCAGCGTTTTCCCCATGCCCAGAACGTCACCCCCGACGGTGCCCGCCAGTGTGACGTCGTCGGAGAAGAACGTGACGCTGCCCCCGATGCTGGACTTGTCTTCCGTATTCGTCTCGCCACTCCAGGTCGTGAAGTTCTTGCCCACTGAGCCCGCGATGTCCACCGAATGGCCGAAGGTGCGCACGTTTCCGTCCACCGTGCCGTTGATCCGCACGTTCTCCCCGCCGCAGATCACGTCGCCCTTCACGTGCCCGTTCACCGTGACTGTTCCCGACCAGGCGATCAGGTCGCCATCCACCGTGCCATCGATGGTGGTGCGCTCGGCGAACACGATCAAGTCCGTGGGCACCGTCTGGCCGCTCTCCAGCGTGTAGTTCGGGTGCCCATGCTGGGTCTCCGCCGCGCTCGCCGCTGGAGCCGCAAGCGCCAGGGCCAGCGAAAGAAGCGCTGCGCCGATGACGATTCCCGCCGTCGTGGTCAGCCGCCGCCAGTGCCGCCGCAGGACCCAGGACACCACAATGGTCAAGGTCGACATCGCCAGGAACTCCGTCAGGGTGCGCATGACATCCCATCCTTTCCAGAAAGTGCCGCTAAAGAACAGCATGGTCAGCAGACCGCTTTGCGTGAAACCCGATTGCGCCGCTTGCGCCCGCCAGGGATCGATGATGCCGGTCCAAACCGTGTACACTCCGCCCGCGCTCAGGCCCAGCGCCGCGAGCCAGCCCCACGGCGTGCTTCGCTCCGGCGCTTCCATCAGCCGCGCGGGCACCGATTCCTCGTCGGCCCCCAGCGACTCCCGCAGCCACGTCCCTTCGCGCTCGAGCGCTTGCAGCAGCGCGTGGCATTCCCCGCACTCAGCGGCATGGGCGTAGACTTCCCGCGCCCGGTCCGGCTCAAGCTGCGCTTCCAGGTACAGCAAAGCGGTCATTTCATCGAAGTGATTCATCACGTGCTCCCTGCGGCCACTCTGCGCGTTCCCTGCATGCTTCCGGCCAGGACATCCCGCAACTGGTGCCGCGCGCGCAGCAGCAGCACGCCCACAAACGCCCGTCGCACGCCGAGCGTGTCGGCAATTTCGTCGTAGCTCATGTCCGCGTAATAGCGCAGGACGAGGGCCATTCGCGCGCGATCCGGCAGCTTGGCCAGCGCCGCGCGCACTTCCTTGCTGGTGTGGTCGATCTGCAGCCGCTCGAGCTGGCTGGGCTCCGGATGCTCCAACGGCAAAGTCTCCAGGTCGCCCGTCTCCAGGTCCTGGCGGATGCGCCGGCGCCGCAGCGTGTCCCAGCAGTGGTTGCTGGCCACTTTGTACAGCCAGGCCGTGAATGGCCGCGAGGAATCGTAGGTCCCGAGTTTCTGTTTGACCTTCATGAAAATCTCGGTCGTCGCGTCTTCAGCGTCTTCCTTGGTCGGCAGCGCCCGCCGGCAGAATCGGAAAATGGCCGCGGCGTACTGGCGGTACAGTTCGCCCCAGGCGTCTGCATCGCCTTCCCGGACCTGCGCCAGCATCTCGCCAATTTCCGCGGCGCTCATCTCCCCGGCTGTCTTTCGTCGCTCCATAGGCTGATACGCAGGCGGCGGCCGAAATATTTCACAACTCCTACAAACCGCCGGATTTCGATGCCATTCAGCCTAGCAGAGTGCCCTGGGGTTTTGCAGCACCAGATCCAGGACTTCAGGGCCGCAGGCTGGCGTTGGCACACGTGGCTTCGGTCGCGACAACAGCCCGGTGTCAGGCTCCGGACCTCAAATCGTGACCTGTCATTTCGCGGGGTTCGGAGACGCCGAGGATGCCGAGGAGTGTGGGGGCAATGTCGCGCAGAGATCCACCGGATTTCAGTTGGACGTGCCCGTCATCGCTCACCAGGATGAAAGGAACGGGATTGGTTGTGTGATAGGTATGCGGGCCGCCCGTTACGGGATCAATCATCGTTTCGGCGTTGCCGTGATCGGCCGTGATGATCCAAGCCCCGCCGCGCGGCCGGAGCGCCTGAAAGATCCGGCCGAGGCAACCATCGACCGTCTCCACAGCCTTGATCGTAGCTTCCAGCTGGCCCGAATGGCCCACCATGTCCGCATTCGCGAAGTTCATGATGACCGCGTCGAACGCCCCCTTCTCCACCGCGTGGATTACCGCGTCGGCCACGCCGGCGGCGGACATTTCCGGCTTCAAATCGTACGTGGGCACTTTGGGTGAAGGCACCAGGACGCGCTCCTCGCCCGGAAACGGCTTTTCCACCCCGCCGTTGAAGAAATAGGTGACGTGCGCGTACTTCTCCGTTTCCGCCACGCGCAGGTTCTTGAAATCCAACTCGGCGAAAACGTTGGCAAGAATGTGCTCCAGCTTTTCCGGGCCAATGACGTACCGCAACCACGGCCACGTCTTTTCGTATTGCGTCATCGCCACATAGACGAGACTCTTTGGCCGCGCCGGATCGGAAAACTTGTCGAATCCCGGTTCGGCCAGGGCGCGCGTGGTCTGGCGCGCTCGATCGGCACGAAAATTAAAAAAGATCACTGCATCATCGTCGCGAATCAGCCCGCGAGGCGTCGCCGCCGCACCTGAAGCGCCCTCTTTGGTGAGCACGAACGGAACCACGAATTCATCCGTTACGCCTTTTTCGTAGCTCTTCTTCATCGCGGCGAGAGCATCGCTGGTTTTCGTTTCCGCTTCGCCGTGGACCATGGCGCGATAGGCCTTTTCGATGCGTTCCCAGCGATTGTCGCGGTCCATCGCGTAATAACGCCCGCTGACGCTGGCGATCTGGCCCACGCCGTATTCGCGCATCTTCTGCTCGAGCTGCCGCAGGTAATCGACGCCGCTGTGCGGAGGCGTATCGCGGCCGTCCATGAAGCAGTGCACGAAGACGCGCTCGACCTTGTTCTCGCGCGCCATCTGCAGCAGCGCAAAAAGATGCTCGATGTGCGAATGCACGCCGCCGTCGCTCAGCAGGCCCAGAAGATGCAACTGGCGCTGGCGCCCGCGCGTCATCGCTTCGAGCAGTAAGGGTTCGTGAAAGAAAGCGCCGCTGGCGATAAGCTGGTCGACGCGCGTGATGTCCATCTGCACGATGCGCCCCGCGCCGATGTTCAGGTGGCCCACTTCACTGTTGCCCATCTGCCCTTCCGGCAGCCCGACAAACGGCCCGGAAGTATGGATCAGTGTGTTGGGGAAATCCTTCAGCAGGCGGTCATAATTCGGCTTGCGGGCCAACGCGATGGCGTTGCCTTTCGTTTCGGGACGAAAGCCCCAGCCGTCCAGCACGGTGAGAATGATAGGTCGTGGTCGTTTTGGCATGACCGGTCAGGATATCACGCGGCGTTCGCTATTTTGCCCGAGAACGCTTGGAAGTGGTGCGTGGCTTAGACCTTTTTGTTTTGCAGCCTCCGTCGCCTCTTTAAACTCGGTGGCGCACTGGCGAGGCATGCGGGAACCGTATCGGTGTGCTTACTGAAAACACTGATTCGTCCGGCAGGCCTGTCCTGCGATCGGTTTTTGACTGCTTCGGATCGACTCGGGCATTCCTCGCCACTTCGATGATTGAATTTGAAAAGGCAGCGGAGGCCGCAAACAAAAGGCTTCTATTGAGCTTTGCACGCGATCGCTGGATGCACCCCGCTCCCTTCACTGCGGCTGATTCACTAATTCGCGCAGAGATTCGAGCAGGCGGTCGATTTCTTCGCGGGTGTTGTAGTGGACGATGCCGATGCGCAGAAAGCCGCCGTCCTTTTCCACGCCCAGCCGCTCGGTCAGGTTCAGCGCGTAGTAATTCCCGTCCCAGGTGAAAATGCCGCGCTCGCCCAGAAACGTCGCGGCCTCGAGCGGGCTATGCTGTGCGAAACGCACCGCGACGGTAGGAACGCGTTGCGCGAACCGCGCTGGATCGGAAATACCGAAGAAGCGTAAGCCGGGAATTTCAAGCAGGCCCGCGATCAGGCGCGTGGCCAGCGCCATTTCGTGGGCGCGAATAGCGCGATACGCGCTTAGCAGCGCAACGCGCCGTGGATTGTCGCCCTGACCAGTCGTAGCGTGGCGGCCCAGCTCCGCCAGATAGTCAATCGCCGCCGCGACACCCGCGATGCATTCGTGCGTTTGCGTTCCCGTTTCCCAGCGGTCGGGCAAAGCGTCTGTCGCCGGGCGCACCTTGTACGGCCGAAAACGCAACAGATGCTCGCGTTTGCCGTACATGCAGCCCATGTGTGGCCCGAAAAATTTGTAGGGCGAGCAAGCCAGAAAATCGCAATCGAGCGCGCGCACATCAATGGGGCAATGCGGCGCGGAATGCACCGCGTCGATGAACACCAGCGCGCCCGCCTCGTGCGCCAGGCGAATGATTTCTTCCACTGGATTGATGGTGCCGACCGCGTTCGACGCGTAGCCCACGGCGACCAGCCGCGTGCGCGAGTTGATCTTGCGCCGGAAATCCTCCATGTCCAGCGTGCAATCCTCTTCACGGATATCGACCTGCTGAATCACCGCGCCGCGCTCTTCCAGAGCGCGCCAGGGCGCCACATTCGCGTCATGGTCGAGCGTGGTGACCACGATTTCGTCTCCGGGCTGGATCTCGCGCCCGATGGCGCGAGCGAGCGCGAATGTCAGCGTGGTCATGTTCGGCCCGAAGTGGACTTCCTCCGGGGCGCAGTTGAAAAAATCGGCCATGCCTGCGCGCGCTGACGCAATCAGCGCATCGCTGCGCCGGCTGGTGGCGAATGCGCCGCAGGTGTTCGCGTTCGACCGCTCGTAATAATCGCGCACTGCGTCGATTACGCGCTGCGAGACCTGCGTCCCTGCGGGGCCGTCCAGAAACGCGGCCGGCTGCCCGTTCACCGTTTGCTTCAAAGAAGGGAACTGCCCGCGGGCCCACTTCAGATCAAGCTTGAGTGCGGACTGTGGCTGAATGCTTGGTGTGCTCATATTTTCTCAACACACATTTTACGAGCCCTGCGCTCCACATGGCTAGCCCCGGGCCTCCCTTACATCCTTTCCTGCCGGTCGGTTCTCACCGCTCGAATAAGGTCCCCCAGTAGGCCATAGGCCGTGGCGATCACGCCCGGCTTGTGCTCGATGATCGACAATCCGAACACGTCCGTATCGAAGCGCAGCGCCGAAGTGGTGCCTTCCAACAGCGCCAGCGGATCGCTCAGCGGCAATTGCTCGGGACGGACGCTGGCGCGCACTCCGTCTCCAACGCGTTCGGCGCGGCAAATCAGCTTATAGCGCATGCCCGCGGCATGCGCTGCGCGTACCTGTTCGGGCGAGACTGTACGGATGCCGACGCGCTCGATATCCTCCAGACGAACGGGCACGCCCATCAGCACGATGATCAGCGCGGCAACCTTCACGGCGGCGTCCCAGCCGTCGAGATCATCGGATGGATCCGTTTCAGCGACCCCGATTTCCTGCGCGCGTTTCACCGCTTGCTCCAGCGAGAGCCCCTTTTCCATTTCGGTCAGGACCACGTTGGTCGTCGAGTTCAGAATCCCGCGAAACCCGCGCAGGTCGACGGCAGGCAGCGAATGCGGAAACATCGAAAAGATGGGCGTGCCGTCCATCACCGTGGATTCAAAGAGGAATTTGCGGCCCTTGCCCTCCGCCAGATCGCGCAGTTCGCGATAGGCGTGCACGATGGGACCTTTATTCGCGCTGATGGCGTGCGCGCCGCGTTCGAGCGCCGCCCGAAGATGATCGATGGCGGGCTGGCCGGTGTGCCGGTCGAGCGAGCTGGCCTCGAACAGGACATCCGCGTCGGCGGCTTCGAGCCATTCGCGCACGTTCCTGGGCACAGCCCACCAGAGTGTTTCAGGGAAGCGTCCCGCCACCAGGGCAGCTGGATCGAGTCCATTGGCGTTCGCAATCCAGCCGATGCGCCGCGAGGCCACGCCAGTCAATTGAAACTCGATTCCGTAATCGTCACGCAGGCGCGCTTGCTTCGCGTACAGCAGCCGCACGAATTCCTTCCCCACGTTTCCAAAACCGATCAGCGCGAGATTCTGGTGATGTCGAGCCAGGGGCGCACTCCATTCCGCAGCCGCAAGTAGGCTTGCAGGCCAGCTATCCTACCGGATGAGCGCTCAAGATTCACGGCTGGAACAAAACCCTTCCGGCAGGAGCGAACGTTTGCAGCGGGGGCGCGCCAAGGCGAGGTCGATCTAGTGATCGTGGCCGGAGGGCTGCTCCACGCCAACCGTTTCGTCGGGAACGTCTCCAGGGCGGCCCTTGAGGCGGTCGTAGACGCTGACGTGGCAGGTGGAACCGAGGGCTTCGTTGTAATAGGTCGAGACGCCGAGGGCGGTGCGCAATTCCTCGTTGAAACGCCGCAGGTCCATCAGTTGGCTGACGCGAATGGGGATCTTGCGGTTATCGTGGGTGAGCAGAAACTTCTGATACCCCGCGTCCCACAGCCTTGTGAACTGGCCCTGGAACATGATGGATGGGAGCAAGGTCATCTGATAGAGGCCGTCGGGCGTCTTGCGCAGTTCCCCCGCACAGCCGTATTTCTCGATGCGCACCACACCCCCCGAGCTGCGCACCAGGAAGCCCTTGCCCGACAGTGACTCAATCTGCGCCTGATTGAAAAGCGTATTGACGTACCACATGGATGTATCAGAATATTGGGGTTGCAGCCGTTCTGTAAAGGGCAAAATCCGGGTCCCGAACGGCTTTTTCCGCATCTAAGAATCGTGATGCAAGAGAGCACTCGCCAACACGGTACGTACCACCGTTCGCAGCGGTGTTGTTGTCCCTCGCTCTGCCTCTGTTGTTGTCGCCACTAGCACATTAGCGGCGGCCGTCATCTGCTAAAGACTTCTGAATCAATTCAATAAGCGGATTCGGCACTTTCAGTGTTCCGCAGATGGCCTCGTTCTCGATGAGTTTGTGTATGACCGGCAGCGGCGTTCGGATTTGAGGGTTTTGGAAGCTAAAGGTTTCACGACGAACATGACAGGCAAAACGCTTATGGCAGCAAGGGTTGCGGTGATCTCACCGGAGGGCGCGCAAGCTCGAACCGGCCATCGCCTCCTCGAACAGATCGGCAATACTCCTTTGCTGCGGATCGAACGCGTGACTGCGCGGTTTCCGCAAGTCGAGTTCTATGCCAAGGCGGAATGGTTCAATCCGGGCGGCTCAGTGAAGGACCGTGCGGCGTACGCGATGGTTCGCGAGGGCGAGCGCCGCGGCCGCCTGCGCCCCGGGAAGATCATCCTCGACGCGACCAGCGGCAATACGGGAATCGCCCTGGGAATGATTGGAGCGGCGCTCGGCTACCGCGTGAAGCTGTGCCTGCCCACCAGCGCGTCGCCGGAACGCAAGGCCATCCTTCGGGCGTATGGCGTCGACGTGGTGTACACGCCGGGAGAGCAAGGCACAGATGGCGCGATCCGCCGTGCCCGCGAAATCTACGAAGCCGATCCGGAGAAGTATTTCTACGTCGATCAGTATGGCAATCCGGCGAATCCTGCCGCGCATTATTCCGGCACAGCCCCTGAAATTTGGGAACAGACGAGGGGGCGGATTACCCATTTTGTGGCTGGTCTGGGGACGAGCGGCACGTTCACCGGAACGACGCGCCGGCTGAAAGAACTCAATCCGCGCATCCAGTGCATCAGCGTGCAGCCGGATTCCGGTTTCCATGGACTTGAAGGGCTGAAGCACATGCCGACCGCCATCGTCCCGCAGATTTACGATGCCAGCCTCGCGGACGAGAATCTGGAAGTGCGCACGGAAGACGCGCACGAAATGACCAAGCGGCTGGCGCGCGAGGAAGGGGTTCTGGCGGGCGTCAGTTCGGGAGCGGCGATGCACGCATGCCTGCAGATCGCGCGCCGCTTGCCCCGCGGGCAGCGCGCTGTGATCGTCACCGTCTTCCCCGATTCGGGCGAGAAATATCTCAGCGACCGCTTTTGGAGCGAAGAATGATCGAGCCAAAAATGACCCGGCGCTGGTTGCGAATTCGGGAAGAACTGGCGGGGCAGATCGCCGCACACGGTGTGGAAACGTATCCGCACGAATGTTGCGGCGCGCTGCTGGGACGCGACCAGGAAGACGCGCGCGAAGTGCTCGACCTGCTCCCGCTCGCGAACCGGCGCAACGATTCGCCGCGCAACCGTTTCGAAGTGACCCCCGAGGACGTGCGCCTGGCGGAAAAAACGGCTCGTCAAGCGGGCCTTGAGCTGATCGGCTGGTACCATTCGCATCCGGATGCGCCGGCGCGTCCCAGCGAGTTCGACCGCGCGCACGCATGGCCGTGGTATAGCTATATCATCGCGAGCATCCGCAATGGCCAGCCCAGCGACATGACTTCCTGGCGCTTGCAGGACGGCCGCAAAGCGTATGATTCGGAGTGGATCGAGATTGTCGCGCCTGTCGAGCTTCCGTCGGGCGCAAGGCCGAAGAATCGTCCGGCGCCGCAGACTGCGGACGCAATGGAGAGCAGGAGAGAGACGAATGGCTATTAAGGTAATTATCCCCACGCCCCTTCGCGGGTATGCTGGGAAGCAGGACAGCGTGGACGTGCAGGGAGCGACAGTCGGGCAGGCGTTGAATTCGCTGACCTCGCGATACGGGGAGCTGAAGCGGCACCTGTACTCCGAAGACGGCCGGCTGCGGAGTTTCGTCAATGTCTATGTCAACGATGAAGACATCCGCTATCTGCAGAAGGACGACACGCCGGTGAAAGAGGGAGACACGGTAAGCATCGTGCCGTCGATTGCGGGCGGGGCATTCGACTTCGAACTCTGCTACCGGGCGAAGGAACCGAATTCTCGCGAAGAAGGGCTCGATGGCCGCAAAGACTGACATTTCCGCAGCGGCGGGCGCCGCGCGCACGGCTGCGCTGTCCAACGAAGAGGTGCTGCGCTACAGCCGCCATCTGATCATGCCGGAAGTGGGCATGGAGGGCCAGCTCAAGCTGAAGCGGGCCAAGGTGCTGTGCATCGGGACAGGAGGACTTGGCGCGCCGCTGGGGCTCTATCTTGCGGCGGCGGGCGTTGGGCGGATCGGCGTGGTGGATTTCGATGCAGTCGACTTGACCAATCTGCAGCGCCAGATCCTGTTCAGCACCGAGGATGTTGGCCGACCGAAGATTGAAGCCGCTGCCGAACGCCTGCGCCACCTCAATCCGGACATTCAGATTGACCGCCACGAGACAAAGCTGACCAGCGAGAACGCGCTCGATTTGTTCCGCGAATACGACATCGTGGTCGATGGCACCGATAATTTCCCCACGCGCTATCTGGTGAACGACGCCTGTATCCTGCTCGGCAAGCCCAACGTGTACGGCTCGATTTCCCGCTTTGAAGGGCAGGTCAGCGTCTTCGGGTACGAAGGCGGGCCGTGCTATCGCTGCTTGTATCCCGAACCGCCTCCGCCCGGGCTGGTTCCCTCGTGTGCGGAAGGCGGCGTGCTCGGCGTGTTGCCGGGAATTGTGGGCTCCTTGCAGGCGGTGGAAGCGATCAAGCTGATCCTGGGCAAGGGCGAGCCTCTCGTCGGCCGCCTTTTGCTGTTCGATGCGCTGGCCATGCGCTTTCGCGAACTGAAGCTGCGCAAGAATCCCGCTTGCCCGGTTTGTGGCGATCACCCAACCATCAAAACGCTGATCGATTACGCCGAGTTTTGCGGAATCCGGGGGGAAGAAGCGCCCATGCCGCAGACGAGCGTTCCTGAAATCACGCCGCGCGAGCTGAAATCGCGCCTGGACCGCGGCGATGACTTGTTCATTCTCGACGTGCGCGAGCCGCACGAATACCAGATCTGCAATCTCGGCGGCTACCTGCTTCCGCTCGGTGATTTGCCGAAGCGTGTCAGCGAACTGGACAGTTCGCGCGAAATCATCGCGCACTGCCGGAGCGGCAAACGCTCGGCCGAAGCCACCGAGTTTCTGCAGAAAGCCGGGTTCCGGAAAGTCCTGAACCTGAAGGGCGGCATCCTGGCTTGGTCTGACGAAGTCGACCCGTCCGTTCCCAAATATTGACGGCGCAGCTACAATTCTCCACGTGAATTCGATGGATGCTCGCGGAGTGCATCGCCGAGTCTCGTTTGCCCAGGAGGATGGAATGGCACAGGTTCGAATTACGGTTCGCCCGAACGGTCCTTATCGCATCGAGGCGCCCGAAGGCGCGGTCGAGGTTGTCGACATCAACGGCAATCCCTTCGATCTCACAGCCAAGCTCAAGGACGGCAAGCTCGCCTTTTCGTTGTGCCGCTGCGGCGGTTCGGTGACCAAACCGTTCTGCGACGGCGCGCACAGCCGCATTGGCTTTCAGGCCGCGGAAACCGCGGTGCGGGTTGCCGATACCGGTAAACCATAGCCTCTGCCATTCCGAATCGCAACCGGTCTATCGTTGCTCAGGATTCGATGCGCCTTTTTTCAGGATGGCGATGATCGAGAGCGGCGGCAGCGGCAGCCAACTATCGACGACTCGGAAAAGCGGCGTCAGGAAATTGAGCAGGCGGATTTGGCCGAGCCCGAATTGCCGGCGGCGCAGCAGTTTCCCGTTCAGCCACCATCCGACCACCCCGGGACGATTGAATTTCAGCACCTGCTCCACAACGAAGCCCGCGCGTTGCGAAACCTCCACGAGTTGCTCGATGGTGTAGCGCCGGCAGTGGCCCAGCACTTCGTCCAGCGTGCCATAGAGTTTCGGCCCGCAGGGAACCAGGATGATCGCGCACCCGCCGTCGTCGAGCACGCTCCAAATATTGCGCAGGGCGCCAAGATCGTCCTCCAGGTGCTCAACCACATTCAGGCAAACCACGGTGTCAAACGATTGCCCTGCCGGATAGCTCTCGCCCGCGGCTGCGTCTGTGTGCGCCACCGCCATATATGGGCGGTTGGCCCGCAGCGATACCAGATAGTCGAGATAAAGAGGATTGACGTCCGTAGCCCAATACACGGCGCGCGGCATCAGATTCACCGACATGTTGCCCGTCCCCGCGCCGATTTCCAGCACGCGTTCGCCGATGAACGGGCGGATCACATCGGCCATCCAGCGATTGAAACGAGGCGCGCGGCTCAGCCGGCCCAGGATTTCCGCGCCGTAAGCATCCGCGGTGTAGAGCTTGTCGGAAATGGTGTAGCGCAGAATGGACCAGAACGCGCGCAGGCCATCCTTCCAATCGATCTTTTTCCCTTCGCGATACGTCCGGCCGGAATAGCTGATGGGCACTTCAAAAATCCGCGCGCCGCGCCGCGCCAGCTTGATGGCGAGTTCCGGCTCGACGTCGAACCGGGAGCTCTCCAGGGGAATGCTTTTCAGGAGAGCCGTGCGCGCCATCTTGTAGCAGGTTTCCATGTCGGTCAGGTTCAAGTCGCACACGACATCGCAGAGAAAGGTGAGCAGCTTGTTTCCGAGGGCATGGCGATAGAAGAGGGCGCGCTTGTACCCGCCCGGCATGAAGCGCGAGCCGAAAACCGCGTCGGCATCCTCGTACAAGAAAACTTCCACCATTTGCAGCAGATCGCGCGGATGGTACTCGAGGTCGGCGTCGTGGATGACCACCAGATCGGTGGTAACGCGAGAAAGTCCTGTGCGAATCGCGGCGCCCTTGCCGCTGTTCGTTTCGTGGCGCACGAAGACCCAGGAAAATTTCGGCCCGCCGCCGTTTTCGTCGAGCGCGGCGCGAAACTTTTCGATGGCCTGGGCGCTGTGGTCCGAGGATCCGTCATCGACCACCACCACTTCGATGCGCTCGAGCAGCGGCGATTCGCCCAGGACCGCCAGGCGCGCCAGGCTCGATGCGATCAAATACTGTTCGTTGTAAACAGGAACGATCACGCCCAGCGTGGTCGTGGTTCGCCGTCCCGGAGATTGCGGAAATCGTTCGACGCTGGAATGGGCGTCGCGCTGCTCGGACATTTGCGAAGCCGTTCTCGTGGATGCGGGGTTCATTGGTTCAGATCACGCCCAATGCGCTCAGACGAATATGCCACGGAAACGGGGCTGCTGCGACGGAGCAGTAGCGTCACCTACTGCAGGTGAGCAACCCCAGGCGAGAGCGTCAGGACGCCGCAGGCCGGGGCAAAAGGGTCGGTGGCGCGGTACGCGTTTCAGCCGGTACCACCCATTCGTCCTCCGCCTCCCTCTGGAAATACGCGACCACTCGGTCGATGATTTCGTTGAGTGTCGTGGTGGGACGGAACGACACGAGACGCTCCAGCTTCTCCAGCGCCGGCACGCGCCGGTACATATCTTCGAATCCGAGTTCGTAGGCTTGGTCGTAAGGAATGTAATGAACCGGCGAGGCGCTATGTGCACGCTCCTTCACCCGCTGCGCCAGGTCTTCGATCGAGATTTCCTGATCGGTGCCGATGTTGACCACCTCGCCCACGGCCGAACTGTTGGCCACCAGGCGCAGCACCGCCTCCACTGTGTCACGCACGTCGCAGAAGCAGCGCGATTGCTTGCCCGTTCCGAAAACGGTTATGGGCGTGCCGTCCAGCGCTTGGCGAACGAAATTCGGCAGGACCATTCCATAGCGGCCCGTTTGCCGCGGGCCGACCGTGTTGAAAAAACGCGCAACGATGACGGGCTGCTTCTTCTCCTTCCAGTACGACAATGCCAGAAACTCGTCCAGCGCTTTGGAAGCGGCGTAGCTCCAGCGGCCCTTGGTGGTCGCCCCGAGAACCAGGTCGGCATCCTCGCGGAAGGGAATCTTCTCGCTCTTGCCATAGACTTCCGAGGTGGACGCCGTCAGCACCAGCTTCTTTTTCTTCGACGCGGCATCCAGAACCAGCTGCGTCCCGTTGACGTTCGTTTCCAGTGTCCGCACAGGGCTTTCCACAATCAGGCGCACTCCCACCGCTGCCGCGAAATGGAAGATCACATCGGACTCGTCCACCAACTCCGCCAGCAGGTGCTTGCTCGAAATCGAATCGAACACGTAGTGGAAACGATCGAACTTCTTCAGGTGACGTATATTCTCCACGCTGCCGGTCGACAGATCGTCCAGGATGAGCACCGTGTCGCCGCGGCTCAGCAGCGCCTCCGCCAAATGCGAACCGATAAATCCTGCGCCGCCCGTAATCAAGTAACGCAAGTCGCCCCCCCTGAACCGAAGAATTGAGTTGTAAGCGCTAGGACGTGGCCGCGTTGCCGCTGCCCGTTCCAGCCGGAACTTCCGGTGTTTCCTCGTTGTATCCGTAGCCGTAGGCGTACGGGTAATAGCGATATGAGTAGTAGTAGTCCGGGGCGTCCGCATTCACCGCATTCAGGATCACCCCAAGCATCCGGCACTTCACCGCCGCCAGGACATCGCGGCTGCGGGTGAACGCTTCTTTCGGTGTTTCGCCGCTGCGCACCACCAGCAGCACGCCATCGGTGAGCGCGGACAATATCACCGCGTCCGTCGCCGCCATCACGGGCGGCGAATCAATCACGATGAACTTGAAACGCCGCCGCAGTTCCGTCACCGCCTCGCGCATGCGATGCGACGAAAGCAGATCGGCCGGGCTGGGCGGTACCGGGCCGGTCGTCAAGGCCACCAGATTCTTGATCGCCGGATGCGCCACCGTGATTTCATCCAGCGTGCACACTCCCGCCAGATAGGAGCTCAAGCCCGCTTCATTCCCTGCGGGAAGATTCAGCGCGCGACGTATGCCCGGCTTGCGCAGGTCGGAATCGAGCAGCAGCGTCCGGTCTCCCAGCTGTGCGAGTGTGACACCGAGATTGGCGGCCGCCGTCGTCTTCCCTTCGCGTGGCAGGGCGCTGGTGACCAGGATGACTTGCGGCGGATGCTCCGCCTGCGATAGCAATAGCGAAGTTCGCAGCGCCCGGAACGCCTCCGAAATTTGGGACTTCGGCTGCGCGAACGATAGCAGTTCCACTTTGGGAGCATCCACGGAACGCGCGGCGCCATCCCGGCCAAAGCGCACGAGCTTGCTGTGATGCCCGTTCGAACTAGGCAGCGAAGGAACCACAGCCAGCGACGGCAGGCCCGTCAGCGTCTCAATGTCGTCCGGCGATTTCACCGTGTTGTCCAGATATTCCCGGAAAACGGCCAGCCCGATGCCGCCGATCAAGCCGACCACGAAGGCCAGCGCGATGTTGCGGGTCCTCTGCGGTCCGGCCGGCGAAGTCGGCGTGAGCGCCGGATCGACGATGCGGATATTGCTCGACCGCAAGCCCGCGGCGATGTCCGCTTCCTTCAGCTTCTGCAGCAGCCCGTCGTAAAGCTGTTTGTTCGCGTCCGCATCGTGCTCCAGCATGTGGTAGTTGACCAGCTTCTCCGCCATCTGGTTGGCCTCGGCCTTTTGCTTTTCCAGTTCTTCCTGCAGCAGCGCAACATGATCCTGCTCGGTCTGATAGTCCTCCTTGATGCTTTCGATCGCCTCCTTGCGCGCCTTAGCCAGACTCCGCTCTACCGTTCTCTGTTCCTCGGCCAACCGCTGCACTTTCGGGAAATTGGGGCCGTATTGGTTCACCGCTTCTGTGTACTTCTCCGCCAGCTCGGCCTTTTGCTGGATGAGGCTCTGAACCTGAGGATTACTGCGAATGGCAGGCAGCGCATCCACGTTGCCGGAGGTGGCCATTTGATAGAGAGCCTGCTTGGTGGCCAACTCCGTCTGCGCGCCGGTGACCGCACTGCTGATCGCGGCAAGCTTCTGCGTGGTGATGTCCTGCTTCGCGTCGACTTGCCAGATCTGGTTCTTGCGCTCGTAGGCCAGGCGGTCGTCCTCTGACTTTTCGACCTTCATGCGCAGCTCTTCCAGCTCGGCGGAAAGCCAATTGGAGGCCTGCGTCGTCGCGTCGTACTTGCTCCTGAAATTCTGCTCGATGAAATTTTGAAGATGCGTATTCACCACCAGCGCGGCCAGGCGAGGGTCCTGGGCGGTGAAGCTCACATCGATCAAGCGGCTGTTCGGCACGCGCTTCACGCTCAGCCGGCCTAGAAATTCGCCGAGGATGGCGGGGCGGGGCGCTCCGGACTGGCCGCTGAAAGCAGCCCCCGAGCCTCCGAATTCCGGATAACGGCCGAGATCGAGCGTACGGATCGTCTGCAGCGCCAGTGTTTCACTCTGCAGGATCTTGGACTGCGTATCGATGTAGTCCTCCGTATCCATGTACTCGTCCCAGTCGCTCATCTCGTTGGGCAGTTGCATCTGGCTCTGTGTTTCTTTGTCGATTTCGACGCTGCCTGTGGCCTCGTACACCGGCTTGGCCTTCACCGAGGCGATGGTGACAATCGTGACCACCGTCAGCAGAAACGTGATGATCAGCCACTGGTGCTTCCGCAGGATAATCAGGTAATCGAGCAGATGCGGTTCACGCCCGGCATGTTCCCAGGGCAACGCGGACGGCGCGGGAACTACCGCCAGCGAATCCGGCTGCCTGCGCACCGGCATTTTCGGGGTTTCTTCCATGGTGCTGCGTTCCAGGTTCCTTTTTTCCGTCCGATGTCCGTCTAGTACGCTACGCGGTAAACGGCCACACCGGTGCCGATTCCAATGGCCGACTGGCCAATTCGGTCCAAGGCTCGCTTCTCCGCGCTGTCGGGGATATACAGGATGTCGTTCGATTCCACCGGCACGTCGGCAATTTGATTCTTCTCGATCTTCTTGAGTTGAAGGTGAATCTCGTCGCGCTTCCCGGTGACTGGATTCGTGCGCAGGATGACGGCAGCGTTCGGTTTGGCAAAACTGCTCAGCCCGTGAGCCAGGGCGATTACGCGCAGGACGGTAACGGTCTCGCCGTGCCCCGCCAGGACATAGCCGCCGGGTTGAGCGATGCCGCGGCCCAGAACGTAAATGATGCCCGCTTGCGGCACCCGGACGACATCGCCTCCCCGAACAGGAATGTCCTTGGATGCTCCCGAATTGAGCAGATCCTGGAGGTTAACGGTAATCACCTCCGGCGACGGCGGATCCGCCGCGCTTGTGGAGGAAGTTGAATCTGCCGGCGGGTCCGCTGCGGAGCCGCTGGTTGCAGCCGGCTGCCCTTCAGCGGCAGGTGCGGGGCGGGTGATGATCACGTCTCCCCCGGCATCATCCGAAATGCCGCCCGCCGCAGCCAACACCTGAAGCAGCGTGGTGGGTCCGACCGCGTGATAAACCATCTGGCTGTGGACCGCGCCGACCACGGAGATCGGCTGGCTGTTCTGCTTGACCACCATCACCGACACTTGCGGATGCGATACGAGCCCGTTTTCGCGGAGCAGTTGAGCCATTTTGTTCTGTAACTGGAATACTGTCAGGCCGGCAATGTGAATCTGTCCCGGCAACAGAGGGAACGTAATATCGCCGGTTGCCGACACCTGTACGTCGCGGGAGAGCTCCGGCACGTCGAAGACCTCGATGTGCAACACGTCGCCCGCACCGATGGGGATATCCACCGGTTCCGTCCTAGCTCGGCTGGCAAGCTGCAGGATCTTTTCGTTTGTCTGCTTCGGGGTTTGGACCGCCTGACCACCAAAAAGCGGATGCAACGGCACCAAGACGCTGAAAAGCGCTGCGAAGACTACGAGCTTTGGTGTCAGAAGGTCCGAAACCCCCCGGACCTTACACGCCATCGAGAGAGAAGACCCCGCAACACTATGGCCCAGGAGAGTACTTCTGTCAACCGCCAGCGGATCACGCCAGCGGATCTCCGGAAAGAGCGGCGCTGGCGGGACGTCTTGTGGACGCCGCGGGATGGCGAAGGACAACCGAACGCTCGGCGTTTGTGCGCGCAAGACACCCGCGGTAAATTCCCTCTCGGCCGCGTGCTATGATGCCCTGAATGAGGACCTCTCGGGACTCAATTCAGGACCGCAACCTCCTGGGCCAATCGGCGGAAGAACTGCGCCAGTTTGCGCAAACGCTGGG
>JBJKQB010000084.1:0-15382 GCA_046705825.1 Candidatus Acidiferrales bacterium | reverse complement strand
CACGGAAGATCAAGGGGTGCTCACGCTTGCATTAACGCAGAGCGCGCAGCAGGCCTTTCCGCAACGCGCGGGCGGGGCCACTCAGATCGAACAATTGTTCGCGATTGGCGACGACGTCTACGTGCTCACTCAATCGAGCGTGTACAGGATGAATCAACGCGGCTTGGCATGGGAGCCGGTGGTCCAGCGCGGCCCCGCCACCCTGACGGACCGCGACATTTCCGCGCTGGCGTTCGACGCGAGCGGGCGCTTGTGGGTTGGCTATTTCACGCGCGGCCTGGACGAACTTGACGCGCCGAACGGGCCGGTGCGGCACATCGCGGATCAACACGTTTTTTGCGTCAACCGGATTTTGCCCGAAGCGAAGGGTGGAACCGTCGATGTCGCCACGGCGAACGGTCTGGTGAGGTTCGACGCGGCCGGAAACGAAGAGCAGGTTCTGACCCGCGCCGACGGGCTGATCGCCGACCACGTGACGGACGTGGTGGCGTACGGCCACGGGCTGGCCGTCGCCACGCCGGCGGGATTGACCTTCCTCGATCCGGACGGCGCGCGCAGCCTCTACGCGTTCGAAGGACTGGTGAACAACCACGCGTACACCCTCGGAGTCTCGGGGGATCAACTGCTGGCGGGGACGCTGGGAGGAATTTCGGTAATCGGCGACGAGGATGTGCGGTTGAGTTACAGCACGGCGAATTCCGGGCTGAAGCACAACTGGATCACGGCGATCGTCCCAGTCGACGACGAGTGGATGGTCGGGACGTATGGGGCGGGCGTGCTGGGCCTCGATTCCGACGGCCGGTTTTATCCATTGAGCGACGCGACGGGTCCATTCGATGTGAGCTTCAACGCGATGCTGGTCACGCCCCAGCACGTCTTCGCGGGCACTCTTGGGCGCGGATTTTACGTGTACGACCGCGGGACGAGGCGTTGGACGGACGTCAACGACGGCCTGCCGTCCTCGAATGTGACCGCGTTCGCTGCGCATGATGGCTATCTATATGTCGGGACGGACAACGGGCTGGTTCGCATCGAGGAGCATCGCTTGCCATGAGGCGCGCGCTTTCCATTCTCGTCCTGCTTCTTGTCTGCCCGGCAATGTTGCGCGCGGACGCGGGCATTCTGATTCCGCGCGGCAAATCGCAGCCCGACCCACGGATTCTGTCGCTGGATGAAATGGCCATTACGGTGCAGATCGAGGATGGGGACGCGCGCGTCTTCGTGACCCAGATATTTGTCAACCACACGGGCGCGATTGAGGAGGGCGATTACGTATTTGCGCTGCCGAGCCTTGCGACCGTTTCCGATTTTGCGGTCTGGGACGGGCCCGTGCGAATCCCGGCGGTGGTCCTGGAACGGAAGCGCGCGGGTGAACTTTACAACCAACTGAAGCAGCAAGCGATCGATCCGGGGCTGCTGCAAATGGGCGAGCGCGGCTCGGAAGAGGCGAAGCGCAGCGCAGTGTTCAGCGCGCGTATCGTTCCTATCCCGCCCTTCGGCACGAAGCGGGTGGAATTCGAATATCACGAGCGAATTCCGGTCGAGAGCATGAAGTCCTATTTCGCGATTCCGCTGCGCCCGGACGCTTACCAGGCGCAGATGGCGCGCCACTTCCGAATCCATTTTGAGCTGCGCTCGGCGCTGGCCATTGCGAACTTTCAGGCCGCCGCGAAGACATTCCCGCTGCGCTACACACAAAATACCCCAAATTTCGTGAGTGCGGACTTCGAGGGCGAGGACGTCAACTTGGCCGAAGACTTCGTCGCAACCTATGAAACGAGCCGCGCGGCAAGCGATACGGGGAAAGTCCTGGCGTATCGCAACCCGGAAGCGGCGCAGCCATCACCGGTGGAAACGGCGCCGGTCCGCGCTACGAACCGGCCCGGATTCTTCGAAGTCGAGGCGCTGCTTGGAGGAGGGCCGGGCGCGCCGCCAGCGGGAACCGCGAACGCCACGGCCCGGCCGAAAACAATTGTTCTCCTGTTCGACATATCGCTTTCGATGCAGTGGGAGAAGCTGGAGCGCAG
Organism: Candidatus Acidiferrales bacterium; assembly: GCA_046705825.1. Taxonomy (GTDB): domain Bacteria; phylum Acidobacteriota; class Terriglobia; order Acidiferrales; family UBA7541; genus Palsa-295. The sequence goes on along the minus strand of JBJKQB010000084.1, from coordinate 13,355 downwards.
CTATGAAGCGCTCGAAACGCTGCTGCGCTCGCTCAAACCGGCGGACACCTTCAACCTGATCCTGTTCAACACGCAGACGCGCAACTTCATGCCTCAGCCCGTCTCAGCGGATGCCGCACGGGTGCAGAACGCGCTCGACTTCGTCCGCGCGAGCAAGCTGCGGGGTGGGACGAACCTCGAAGCAGCGCTCGATGCGGGGCTGCAGCAGTGCGCGCACGGAACGCCCGGCAGCACCTACCTGGTTCTGATCAGCGATGGCGGAGCAACGCGCGGCCCGGTACGCAACCGCACGATTGCCAATGCCTACGCAACCGCTTGGAAGAAGCTGCCGGAAGGCGAGCGTCCCGGAACCTACGTCTTCGGCGTGGGCGATGATGCGAACGCGCCCCTGCTGCGGTTGCTGGCGCGCAACAATGGCGTCTTCGATCAGGTGCTTTCAACCGAACCGCTGGAATTCAAGCTGAGTGCGTTTCTCTCGAAAATCGGGCGCGCACCCGCGGGCGATTTGCGCCTCGATGTGGCCGCGAATGCCGAACCGGAAATGGTCTACCCGCTCGACGACGTCGTGTATCCCGGGTCCGTTGCGAGCTGGGTTGGACGATACCGGCAGCCCACCAGGAACGCCGCTTTCACGGTTCGCGGCCAGCGGGGTGGCGCGCCGTTCCAAATCTCCAATACCGCCGACCTTCCCGAACGTTCGCTCGATCATCCGCAACTGCCGCGGCTGTGGGCGCGGGCGCGCGTCGATGCGCTGCTCGCAAAAATCGAACAGCAGGGCGAGGATGACGCCACAATCGCGGAAATTATCCGGCTGGCGCGCGAATACAAATTTGTGACGCCGTATACCTCGTTTCTCGCCGTTCCACGCGCGCTGCTGCGGCCGCGTGTCATCCGTCCGGGCGACCCGGTGCTGCGCGTGAAAACGAACGGACGCTTTACGTCGGTTGTCGCGCTGCTTCCCTTCGGATTGGTGCAGAAACTTCGCTACCTGCCGGACGAGGACATCTGGGAAACGCGCTTCTACGTTCCCGACAATATGCAGGACGGAACCTATCCCGTGCGGCTGATTTTGCGCGATGAGGCGGGCCGCGTCTATCGCGAGACGAAGACGTTCGTGATTGCCAGCAAGCCTCCCGTAATTCGAATCCACCTGGCGCACGCAAGATTCCGGCGCGGAGAAACGCTGAATCTGAGCGTGTCGGCCTCGGCAACCACCCGGCGGCTGGTCGCCCGTCTGGACGGCGCCGCGCCCGTAGAACTGCGCTGGAATCCGCAGGCGGGCACGGACACGGGAGAACTTGTGGTGCCGGAACAGGAGATTCCCGGAGTTTACAGGCTGACCGTGACCGGCGAAGACATCGCGCACAATATCGGGTCGCAGGCGGTGAACGTTGAAATCCTTCCATAGAATCGCCCGCATGAAGTGGGCCGCGCCGGCGGCGTGCATTGCGGCACTGGTCATCGGCGGACTTCTTGCAAATGCCCGCGCGGAACTGCCCTATTGGCTCCGCAACGTGGAGGCGCGCGGCGCGCTCGAGGCCGTCTTCTTCCGCCTGATGGCGGTGCCCGGCGGAGATGTGATGTACCGGCGCCCTCCCGCGGAGACGCGGCCGGCCTTGCAGCAACTCATTGGCCAACAACCGAAAAACGCGCAGCTCTATTCCCTGCTGGCGCTGGAAGACGAGCAGCAGCTCGAATTCACCACGGCGGAAACGGACTGGAAGAAATTCGTGCAAGCGAGCGGCGATCGGCCTGGCGCCCAGATTGCTCTTGCCGATTTCTATCATCGGCGGCTCCGCCCTCAGGATGAGATCAACGTGCTGGCGGAGGTGGCAAACGCACCGGCAGCCGATTCTGAAAAGCTGACGCCCGTCGCGCAACAGCAGTCCTGGCTGGCGTTCCGGCGCATTTTCAGGATTATCAAGAACCAGGGCCTGTCGACCGGCGTTTCGGTCGCGTATTACCGGAAATGGATTGCGCGTTATCCCCAAGAATCTTCGGTCTATTCGCAATTCCTAAATTTTCTGATTTCGGTGAAGCAGTACGATGCGGCGAACCTTCTGATCGGCGATTACCGCAAGGCTTTTCCGCGGGACGCGATCTTCCCGGTGAAGGCTGAAGCCCTGGTCGAGTACAAGCAAGGCTCGCTGCCGCAAGGTCTGGCCGTTTACCAGAAATCGTTTCAGCCGCTGTGGGATCCGCAACTCGTGCAGAGCTATTTTGACTTGTTGCGGCAAACGCAAAGCTTGCGCAAGTTCCTCGACGAACAGCGCGCGGCCCTAAGCGCCAATCCAGAGGACCTGCGCGCGACGGCGCTCGTCTTTTACTATTACCAGCAGGAAGGCAAGCTGGATGCCGCCCAGGCGGAGATCACGAAACTCCGCATGCACAAAGAAGCCGCACATTCCCCATGGTCGAGCGACGAGCTGTACGTCTGCGCGCGGCTGCTCGAACAAATTCACGAGTATCCCGAAGCGGCGCGTTATTACTACGCGCTTTACAACGCGCAGGACGGCAAGGCGCGGATGCAGGCGATCGCCGGGCTTTCGCGCGTGCTTCTCGACGCGCCTGAAACTCCCATCCGGTTCGGAAGCGGCGATCTTTCGATGTACCGCGACATTGCCACGATGGACGCAGGTCCGGGGTATCTGAATGGGATTCTCTCGCTTATCCTGAACAGCACCGATCCGCCTGCGGAATTTTCTCAAGAAGTACAGCGCGCGATTCCCTATTTCCACCGGTCGCAGGCCGCCAGACTGCTGCAACTGCTGGACGCGCAGTTCCCCAACTCGCCCGACCGGCCCGGATTGCACGCAAAACTGATCTCGTACTACGCCGACCCCGGAGAGAGCGACGCCGTGATTCACGCCGGGACGCAATTCCTGGCCACCTTCCCGAATGCGCCGCAACGCACAAAGGTTGCGCTGCTTATGTCGGACGCCTATGCGCGCGAAAACCGGACGCAGGAAGAGTTCGCGATCTACGATTCGGTTCTGAAAGAACTGGCGGCAAAAGCGCAGAGCGTGCCGCTCGGAAGCGGCGTCGCAGGGATCGAAAGCCAAGGGTTCGGAGAAGATTACGCCGCCTCGGGCCCGAACGATGACTCGGGCGCATACAGCGGAACGGCCGGCGCGCAAGCGAACAGCGCTTTCCAAGTCTCGCCCGCGAGTGCTCAATCGCGGCAGCAAGGGCCGCGATCCCCGGAATATTCGCGCGTGCTGGAGCGCTATCTCGCGCGGCTGACGGAACTGAAGCAGATTCCCCGCGCAATCGGCGTTCTGCGCGACGAAATCCAGCGCAACCCGGACGATCCGGGGCTGTACGAGCGGCTCGCGACTTTCTTGCAGCAAAATCAGCTCGGCGCCGAAGAGGAGCAGGTCTACAAGCAGGCCATGGCGCGTTTTCCGGACCGCTCGTGGTACAGCAAGCTGGCGCGGTTCTATCTGCGTCATCGCGAACAAGCGCAGTTTGCGGCGCTGACGCAAAGCGTGGTGAAGATCTTTAATGGTACCGACCTCGAGACCTATTTCCAGCGCGTGGTGAACGGAGGGAGCCCGCAGCTCTATCTGCAGCTGAACCTCTACGCGAACGAAAGGTTTCCGCACAATCCCGCGTTCGTGGACAACCTGCTGGCGGCGTACCGGTCGCAACAGACGTACAACGCGGCTGCCTGGGAGGCGCTGCTGCGGCAGCACTGGTTTGAGGAAGAACGGTGGCGCGATCAGTATTTCTCGTTCTTGGGCGCAACGGGGCAGCTCGCGGGAGAGCTCGATTCGTTGCGCCGGCAAGCACAGGCGCAAGGCACACAGCAATTCGTGCGCAGCGATCCGGCGGCGGGCAACTATTTGGCGCAAGCGGACCTGTGGCAATCGCATTACGAGGAGAGCGCGCCGCTATTGCGCGAGCTCGCCCTCGCATATCCCGCCGATCCGCGCATCGCGCAGATGGCGTCGTCTGTGTTCCGGTCGCTCGCCTATTTCAATCCGGCCGACACGGACGTGGCCGTCAAAATCGAGGAGAATTTGCAGGCCTCGCGCCCGGGAGATTCGGATCTGCTCGCGCGCATTGGTGACACGTTGTCCGACCGCAACCTGTTTGCCCGCGCCGCGCCCTATTGGAATCGCATCGCGCGGATTTCCCCCGGCGATCCGAGCGGGTATCTGAATGCCGCGACAATCTATTGGGACTACTTCGATTTCGCGAACGCCTTGCGGCTGCTGAACGAAGCGCGCGCGAAATTCGGAAATGGCGCACTGTTCGCCTATGAAGAGGGAGCCATCTACGAAGGCGAGAGGGACTACGCGCGGGCAATCCGCGAGTATGTGAACGGAAGCCTGGCAGCCGGGCAAAACGCCGCGGCGGAGGACCGCCTTCTGCAGCTAGCCCGGCGCCCGCTGTACGTAAAACTGGTTGACGCCGCGACGCAACAGCGCGTGGACCAGCCGGGCGCTTCGATGGCGGCAATCGGTTTGCGCGCTCGAGTGCTGGAAACCTTGAACCGCAAACACGACCTCGAGGCGCTTCTGGAGCAGGTGCTCGGGCGGGTGACGACACTCGAAGAGGCTGCGCAGATCGAATCGCTTGCCACGCAGCAGTCGCTCGAAACGGTTCGCGAGCTCGCCCTGCAAAAAGAGGCTTCGCTCACGTCCGATCCGGTTACTCGCCTGCAACTGCGATATTCCCTGGTGCAGTTGTACGAGAGCGGGAAAGATCTCGCGGACGCGCAGAAGAACATCGAGGAACTCTATCGCGAAAATCCGAAAATTCTGGGGGTCGTGCGCGCGACGGTCGATTTCTACTGGCGTGTGAAGCAGTATCCGCAAGCGATTGCCGTTCTGCAGCAAGCGGCGAAGGATGCGTACCCGGAACTGAGCCGGGAATTCACGTTCGAGGCGGCGCGCAAGTCGACGGAAGCGAAGTTGTACCCGCAGGCGCGCGAGATGCTCGGAACGCTGCTGAAGGATTCGCCGTATGACCCCCAATATCTTGCAGCGATGGCCGACACCTACGCGCAGTCGGGCGACTCGCAAGGGCTGAGGCAGTTCTATCTTTCCGAGATCGACGCTTTGCGGGCTGCGCCGCTTGCAGCGGATGCCAAGAAATCGGAAATCGCCGTGCTCCGGCGTGGGCTGATCCCGGCGCTGACGAAGCTGCGGGATTATTCCGGGGCTGTCGATCAATACATCGAGCTGATCAACGCGTTCCCGGAAGACGAGGGGCTTACAAGCGAGGCGGCCCTGTACGCAAAACGCAACCAGCAGGCGCCGCGGCTCGTGCAGTACTATGCGAAGACGATCCAGCAATCACCGCGCGATTATCGCTGGCCGATGGTGCTGGCTCGCATCCAAACGACGCTCGAAGATTTTCCGGCTGCGATCGACGCCTATGCAAAAGCGATCGTGATTCGGCCCGACCGCGTCGATCTGCTGACCCCGCAAGCGGGGCTCGAAGAGCGGCTGATGCGCTTCGACGACGCCGCAGCCGCGTACCAGAAGATTTACCTCCTGTCCTACAAGGACCCACAGTGGATGGAAAAGGTGGCGGAAATCAGGGCTCGACAGGACCGTACGGCGGATGCAGTTGCGGCCTTGAAGGCAGCGCTGATCGAAGGCAAGCCCGTTCGTCCTGACAATTATTTCGAAGCGGCGCGCCGGCTCGAATCCTGGGGAATGGTAGATCAGGCGCGCGGGATGGCCGAGCAGGGTCTCGCAGCCGCTGGCGATGATCTGCTGGCGAGCAACGCGAATCATTCCGGTGCGGCGCTCTATGCGGAACTCATGACGCGCTTGCGCCATCCGGATGTTGCGCACGCCAGGCTTCAAGCCGCACTCGCTGCCGCTTCATCACAGCTTCCGGTGATCGAGCAGCAAGTCGCCACGCAAGGCATCGCTGCGGCGACGAACAGCGCCTGGCGCGCGCGGACACTGCAAAATCGGATCCAGACCGCTCGCGAGGGGATGCGCGCCGCGCTGGTTGCCATGGGCAACACCGTTGCGACGTACTTCACGCCGGAGGAAAAGGTTTCGTTCGCCCAGTTCGTCCAAGGCACGAAGGCGCCAATGAATGCCCCGGATGTGCAGGCGTTCGCGATCCCGCTGGCCCATGCGGCGGGTCTGGAGGACCTGGAAGCACAATGGCGCTACGAACAAGCGCTCAACCTGGTCCCGGCCGATTCGGCGGCCTTGACCAGCTACGAGCAACTCCAGCGCAGCCGCCTCAGATTCGAGGAACTCGGGCATAACATCGAGCAGTTCGCGCCGCGGTTGCGCGCGACTTCGTGGCCCTCGGTGCTGCTGCAGGCCGCGGGTGCGTATCGCTCGGCAGGAGACACGAACAACGAATTTCGAGTGCTTTCCGCCGTGTGGCCGGGCTACATGGGACGCGACGACCTGCAGCGCTATTTTGAGCTTCTCCTGCAACGCGATCCGCAACGGCTGGCCCAACTCGCTTCGCAATGGACCGCCTGGGGCCAACAAGCCGCGCAGTTCGTGATTGCGAACGGCAGCCCGGAACTGGCTCACGAAGTCGTTGCGGGACGCGCGCAAACGCGCAATCTCGTGTGGCGAAAGTCTTACGACGCGCTGACCGGGTTGTATTTCAGCGAAGCGAATAGCGCGGTGAATGCCTCTTTCCTCGGCGCGCTGGGCGATGAAACAGTCGGCCAGCGGATCGGGCAGAAACTCGACCGAACGCGGCAACTGGCGGGCAACACGTGGTTTTATTACGGCTCGCGATACGGCGAGTATCTTGATATGACGCGCCAAGCCGGGGCGGAAGATTTTCTCCCTGCGGAGCTCGAGCAGAGCCCCGCGTCCTCGTCCGGGTACATGCAGCTGGCCGATTATTACGAGGAGAAGGGCGAGCCGCAGGCAGCCATTGCGGATTATCTGCACGTTTTCGAACTGGCGCCGAACAGCGTCACAGCGCACGACCGCCTCGCAATCGCGGAACTGAAGCTGGGCAACAGGGATGAAGCCCTGCGACAGTGGAATTTCGCGATCGCTTTCCTGTCCAGGAAAATTCAGGACGTCTCCGTGCCGGAAAGCTTCTGGGTCGATTTCGCGCAAGTTTGCAAAGACGCAGGGTCGCGAAATCTTTTCGCCGCGCTGAAGCCGGGCGTCGATTCGCTCTTGCGCTCCTATCTGAAAAAGAACGGAACCTACCGCTCGAACGAGCTTTTGAAAAGTGCCTACGTGGCGCTGCACGATCCGGCGGCGGCTACACAGTGGCTACTCGATCTCTCGTCTGCGGCTCACGACTCGACGGCTGTGTTGGTCGACGTGTCGGGCGCGCAATGGATTCCGCTGGCGCAGCGCGCGCCGCTATATCAGCGCATCCTTGCGGCCAAGCAGGACGCATTCGATGAAGCCACTGGATTCCAGAAGGATTCGGCCGCGCAGGATCTTGCCGATTGGCAGATTCGTTGGGCCAATTACCTGGTCATGACAAAGCAGTTCCAGTCAGCCAGGGATGTCCTTGCTTCACTTCCTCAGCAGGTGCAGAAAACCTATTCCGCTCAGCTCACCCCGGCCGATCTTCGCGTCGCCGCTCACTTCGGAACGCTCGATACCCTGCTCGCAGATTACCGCGCGGACGAAGAGAGCGCTCCCGACGCGGACACTTTGCGCACGGCGGCGACACAACTCCGAGAATCCGGCGATACCGCCTCAGCGCGCAAGATTCTCGAGTTTGTTTTTACGCGCGAGATCGACGAGCGCCATCTTCCGGCTTCGAATTTCCTCGGCCTTGCGGATATTCGCCTGACCAACGGCGATCTTCCCGGAGCGATGGACCTGCTTCGCCGGCTCACGGTCGTCGTGGGCGATCCTTTCGTGAATCTCGCTCCCGCAGCCGCCCTTCTTGCGAAGCACGGCCATCCCGCCGAGGCCGCGCAATTCCTCAAGCAATTGACGCAGGCCGAGCCCTGGAATCTTTCGGCGAAATCGCTTCTGGACCAGGATGAAATCGCCGCACAGGTCGACTCTTCCCCTGCGCGGAACGATCTCGAAAGAATCGCGTCGGCCCCGGCCGCTGCATACAGCGTGCGCGTCGGTGCGGCGCTCGCATTGGCAGGTGGCACGGAAACCGCGGCTCAGGCCGCAACCGCGAATCTTGGCTCGCAGGAATTGAACCTGCTCGCGACGGGCCCCTCACGCATCACGGCGGCTGCCGCGCAGCAACCCTTTTTCTACGAAGCGCGCGTGCGGGCCGCGAACGCCGCCTCGGATCCGCGCGTAAGAATGGACCTGTTGAGCAGGGCCATCGCCGACTGGCCCTCGCGTCAGCGCGCGAAATACATTTTCTTTGAAACAGCCGCAAACCAGCACGACGATTTGCGCGCTTTCGCCGCGTTCCTGCAGATGCCCCAATTCAATTCGCCGTATTCCTACGAGCCGCCTCGGCAGTTTAGCGGCGGCGGTTCCCCATTTTCGACCGCGCGCGAATCAGCTGAACTGGAAACCGCCGGCAAGCCGGCCCTCACAAACGCGTGGCGCGCACGGATCGAATTCGAAGCGGCGGAAGTCGTCGAACGGCTTGGCAAGCTGAATCAGAGCGTCCAATACCTGAAAGCGGCGCGCACGCTGGAAACCAATGCGGCAAAGCGAAAGGAAATCAACCGGAAGATTGCCGCAGTGCAAAGCGAAATCGCGCGACAACTACAGAACCAAGAGAGAGCGCCAGTGCTGCACGAGGCGCTCGAACAGGAACACGTGGTGCGCCCGCGCATTCTCGCCGCGGGAACGGCACAGGCGCAGACGGGAGGCCGAACGCCATGAAACGTAGGGGCATCATTCTCCTTTTGGCGATCGTATGTTGCGGCGGCACTCTCGCGGCCTACCGGTTGCTCGCGGCAGATCAGCCCTCTCTCGCGCGCTACGCTCCACCGGGGGCCCTGCTCTACCTGGAAGCGAAAGATTTTTCGCGCCTCTTCTCGGACTGGAGCAGCTCGCCGGAAAAGGCGCAATGGGTGGAAAGCGCGAATTACGAAGTATTCTCGCGCTCGCGCCTTTTCTACCGGCTCAAGCAGGCAAGCGGCGAATTCACCTCGGCGGCGGGGCTTCCCCCGGATATGAATTTCGTCTCGCAAGTCGCTGGAGCGCAGAGCGCGCTGGCGCTCTACGACATCGGCAAACTCCAATTCCTCTACATCACAAAACTCAACGCTTCGAAGGCCGGACAATCCGCGCTGCTCGAGTCGCGCGCCAAGTTTCAAACGCGCAGAGCCGAGGGCGTCTCCTTCTACTACCGGCAGGACCCGCAGTCCGGCCGCGAAGTGGCTTTCGCGACCGCCCATGGCTTCCTGCTGCTCGCCACACGCGAGGACTTGATGGCCGGCTCTCTCGAACTGCTCGCCGGCGGCAAGGGCGCTTCGATCGAACAGGAACCTTGGTGGACGCGTGCTGTTGCGGCTGCCGGGCAGCCTGGCGATTTGCGGATGGTGCTGAATCTCGAAAAGATTGTGCCCAGCCCCTATTTCCGCTCGTACTGGATCCAGCAGAACATCACGGACATGAAGGCCTACAGCGCGGCGATTTCCGACCTGTACCTTTCGCGCGCCCAGTACCGCGAACAACGCGTCCTGCTGAAGAAAGCCTCGAATGCTGGTGCAACTTCAGCGGACACTGCAACGCAGGCGGCCGCCGGTCTCGCTCGGTTGGTTCCCGCCAATGCCGGCGCTTATCAGATTCAATCGGGGCCTTCGGTGGATGCGTGTCTCGCGCTGCTCGAAACGAAGCTGCTCGCGCCCCATTCGGGGCCTGGCGTTGCCTCCAAAATCGCGCCGCAGGTCGTAATTTCCGGTGGCGAAACAGGCGGAGCGGGCGATATGGAAACGCGCATCGATCAACCGCCGCCGAAAATGCCGAATCAGGCTGCCCAGCCGGATTCGCTGAAAGCTCTGCTGGCTGGAAATCCTGTGGAAGCTAGTCTGAGCGTTCAGCGAACGACCATCGGGCCCGAGCGCGTCTTCGTGCGTTTTCACACCGCCGTCGTCTTGCTCGGCAACTCCGACTGGAACGAGCCTTCCGCGCTGGCGGCGATTGCCGATTTTGCCAGCCCGGTGCTGACGACGAGCTCGCTTGGCGTGAATTGGCACTCCATTTCCGGCGTCGATGAACTAGACGGCCTCTGGCAATTATCCGTGGCCGCGCGCGGCAAGTACCTTTTCATTTCAGATGACCCTGAACTCCTCCGTGAGTTGCTGCCAAGGCTCGAGCGGAAGGTGACCGCCTCGCCCGCCGCCTTCCTCGCGGGTTTCAATCATGCGGGCGAGCGAGCGCAATTCGTTTCGTTAACCCGCTTGCTCGACGATCAAAACGTGCGATGGACCAGGAATGCGGGGCGGCCGCCTTCGTTTCTTGCCGGCAATGTTGGCAGCTTGAGCTCCGTTCTATCGCGCGTTTCTTCAGAAGAGATTGTTGTGCGCGATTCTGGTGATAAGGTCCTGCAAACGGTCACGTACGAATGGGCAAACTGACATTCTTGGCGGCTGTTCTGGCCGTTGTGGCGTGCGTGTCGCTTGCTGCCGATCCGCTTCTCCTGCATTGCGCCCCGCCTGCCTTCGGCGTCGCTCGCGTGCCCGCAACATCGGATCATTCGCTGTTCGCGCAATCGGCAGCGCGCATTCTGGACCGCGACTTTCCAAGTAAGAACGTTTCCTATCTTCTGATGGACGCACAGATGGGGAGCCTGCTCGCGTCGCGCTGGCCCGAGGCAAGCCGGCCAATTCCGCTGGGGTCCCTCGTCAAGCCGTTCGCAGCGCTCGCGTATGCCGGACAGCACGATGATCGCTACCCCATTTTCGTTTGTCGTGGAAAGGCCAGCGGGTGCTGGCAAACGCGTCCGCACGGCCGCCTGGACATCTCTTCGGCTCTCGCCTATTCCTGCAATTCTTATTTTCGCGACCTGACTTCGCGTCTCACCGGAGCCGAAATGCAGGACGTTGCTGCTCAATTCGGGCTCGATCCGCCCGATCCACGCCTGACAGGGCCGCCTCTCATGGGTATGGGCACCCATTGGCAGATTTCGCCGCTGCACATGGCACACGCGTATCAGGAACTGGTGCGCCGGCGGGATGAACCCGGCGTCCCGGAAATTCTGGCGGGTCTCGCGGACTCGGCGAAGTGGGGCACGGGAAGCGCAGCTGGCCGGGTGTTGAAACGGGAAGATGTTCTCGCGAAGACAGGCACGGCTGCCTGCCAGCATACGCCGCGCGCGCCGGGAGATGGGTTTGCGATTCTAATCGCGCCCGCCGATCAGCCCGAGTTGCTCCAGATGATTCGCGTCCACGGCGTTCCCGGATCGCGAGCCGCTTTGATCGCTGCACAGATGCTTTTGAGTCTGCAGCAGTAGATCGGTAGAACCACCATGAAGAAGCTCTTCGCGTCCCTCATTTTGCTGCTCGCCTTCAATCCAGCGTGCGGCGGGCAAAGCCTGCAAATCAGCGTTCTGAGCCGGTATCGGGCGAAGCAGATGGAGTTGAAACCATCGCCAATGCAAGCGCTGGTTGTTCACGTTTCGCGCGAAACGTTCGTTCTCGAGCCGGATTCGAACCACGCAACGGCGAAAATCCGAATCGCCGCAGGCCAGCTTTCCATGGATATTGATGGTCAGCACGTTGTCGCGAAGAGTATTCGCGCGACAGGGCGCACTGGCGCGGCGGACTTCGTCCTTACGGTTCCTGGCAGGGTGAGCCGGCATTATTTCGGCACGCTCGCCATTGTTGGCGATCAGAGCGTACTGAGCGCGATCGTCACGATGGATCTGGAGACGGCGGTCGCTTCCGTCGTTCAAGCGGAAAGCGAACCGCAGACTCGCATCGAGGCGCTGAAGGCTCAGGCGGTGGTAACGCGGTCGTACTTTGTCGCGGCGAAAGGACGCCACCAGGGTTTCGACCTCTGCGATCTCGCGCACTGCCAGGTCTTGCGTGGCCGCCCTGCATCGGGGAGTCCCGCTGCGCGCGCGGCAGCGGCAACACGTGGCCTCATCCTTATGTACGAGAACAGGCCATTTGCCGCGATGTTCACGCGCAGTTGCGCAGGCCGCACGCGGACTCCCGCGGAAGACGGACTGCCTTACAGCGGCTATCCCTATTTCCCAGTGATCTGCGATTACTGCCAGAAGAATCCATTTCGATGGATGCGGACCATCTCGGCGAAAGACGCAGCGCTGTTGGCAAAAGGCGAGAACGGGCGCCTCGCTCTCTGCCGGCGCCTGGGCTGGAACGCCATCCCGAGCGATGACTTCACGATGCGCGCGGATGGGCACCGAATCGTATTGAACGGCGAAGGACAGGGCCACAGCATCGGGTTGTGCCAGCGCGGGGCTGAAGCTATGGCCGAGGGCGGGGCGACTTTCCGCGCGATCCTCGCCCACTATTTTCCCAATACAAACCTCGGACGTAGATCGGAATAAGAGTCAAATCGCCATGAAAGTGCTCTTTCAACCCTGCTGTGACAACGAGTTCCTAGCCCGCAAACCTGCACAGTGAAGAGCCGCCATCGCAAGAAAACCAACGAGCCGTGAATTGACGGCGCCGCCTGCGAGCTATAGAAGACTACGTGCTTCGCCGATCTTTCATCTCTCGCGCGATGGAGGACCGCTCCGTTTGAGGCAACACCCGGTCCGCCACCGGAAAGATCATGTGGTCCTCGATCTGGATGTGCTGTTGATACATCGAGGCGAGTTGACCCACCGCGGCGCGGAACTGTTCGGCTTCGGCCGGCGATAGCCGCGATTGCGAAAGGTACCGCTGCCCTAGGCGGTCGACTTCGGCATGCACGGCGTCCGCCCAGCGATGATCTTTTTCCAGTTGCTCGAGTTGCGCCAGCGCGGCTTGCGCCTCCGGATTTTGCGTGCGGCGCAATCGTGGAAAGAGCGACTCTTCTTCGTCGGCCGTGTGCTTGGGCGCGGACTCACGAAAGTAGCGCAGCGCTGCGGTAAGCGCGCGCCCTGTTTCCTCATTCAACGGCTGATCTACCCTTTCGCCGACCGCTTGCAGCGAACCGAGAAACATTTCGATGCGGCGGTGGCAATCGGAAAGAAGGCCGGTCGGGTTCGAGAAGCTGTGCGCAGAAACCCCAATCTGAACAGGCATATCTCACCCTCTCCCTGAAATTATGTTCAACCAAGGGGCGGCCAACGTCAACGGTCGAGCGATGTAACCGAGTCACTGTTTTACCGGAAAGCGGTAAACATCCACGCTGATAGGCGCGGCCAACAGCTTCTGGGCTGAGCCGGTCAGTGTCGTCTTTGTGATCGTGACTTGCGGTAGCGGCCCCACCTGATCGGCAGCGCGCAAGTTCTCGCCTGTGATCTGCCACAACGTCGGCTGGCCCTCCAGCTGTGCTCCGGCC
>JBJKQB010000083.1:0-3076 GCA_046705825.1 Candidatus Acidiferrales bacterium | reverse complement strand
GGCTGGGGTATGTTCACGCCCAGGGACGCCGGATCTTTCATTTCCAGGTCAGTTCGCCCGAAGCGAAAGGAGCGAATTGGGGCGCCAATTTGCTGGTGGAGGGTAAGGCGGAATACGGAATGCCGGGCCCGAATGGAAATGTCAGGGCGCTGTTTCGACTTCTTGACATCCGAGACGGGATCGCGCGTCTTGCCGTGCGCGCACGCCGGTTTGACACAAGCCCATCCGAGGAGGAGGAAAAGCGCGCCTTGCAGGAGGTTCCCGCACGGGAGTACCAATATATCCCGGGAGAAACGTTGGAGATTCCAGTCAGTGGCTGGGGCACGTTGTCGGTGAAAGGCGAGGTATTGGACCGTCCGGAGAAGTTCCCCTGGGAAAATCCCTCCATCGAACCATGGCCCAACGAGATCGTGCTGAAGGCCCCTGTGCTGTTGAAGGGCAAGAAACTCGTTTTCCAAAACGACGAATATGGAGGGAGCGCCACTGGGCCAAACCCAATGGCCTCGTTCTACGCGCCCGGCGAGGGTCGCTTTGTCTTTCGACTTCAGCGCTTTGAGGGCGCTGTCGCCGGGACGGCCGACTTCGGCCAGTTACGCTTTGACCTGGATGGTGAGGAGTATCTCCTGGCCTGCGCTACTCCCGTGACTGGCGGGCCGCAGCCTCGCCAGGTGTGGGTCTACGTGGATCGCAATTACCGTCCAAGCGAGGGCGAACTGGGCAGTTCTGGTTCAGGCCAATGAGCATCCGCAAGTACGGTCAGCGGAATGGGGGTGCAAATCTGTTTCGTTCTCCGTGCACGCGAGCTACGCCGCCTGCGTTTGAGTTTTACGCGACCCGTTTGTCGAGTTCGAACTGTTCGAGAGCCCGCAGGAGTTTTGTGCAATCGTCCTTGTCGACGAGAACATCGATACCTGCCAAATGAGCCGCTTCCTCGACGGAAGAGGTCGCAAACGAGGTGAACATGAGCAGATGTGCTTCGGGCACGAGTTTCTTGATTTGAGCCGCGGCTTCAACGCCGTTCATCACGGGCATACAAAAATCGAGCACAACAACGCCAGGCCTCAGTCTTACGGCGGCAGCAACTCCTTCCCCACCGTTCGAGGCCTCACCGCAAACATACCAACCGACTTGCTGATTAATGATGGTGCGCAGCGCCAAGCGCAGAGGGCGACTGTCGTCGACAATGAGGACGGTGCGACGCATATGCCGTAATGAGAGGTGGGCTACAGCGATTTTCGGAGAGGTAGAGTCCCAAACCAATAAGTCAGTTCCTGTAAAAGCGATCACGAAATGACTGGAAGACCTTGGTATTCCGGCCCCGCCTTGTTCGCCGCACGCGCGTGGCGCGGAAATTGCGGAAGGGACTGGGCTTAGTCGTGGAGGAGCTGAAAGTACTCGCGAGCCTGCTCGATGTCGCGAAGGATCTGCTCGCGCAGCGCCTGTGGATTCGCGAAGCGCTGTTCATCGCGCAGGCGGCGCAGGAAGCGCACTTCCATCGAACCGCTCGTGCGCGCTTCGGAAAAGTCCAGCAGGTGCGATTCAATGCTGACGTTGCCTCCATCGAACGTCGGGCGGACACCGACGTTGGTGGCGGCGCGGTACACCGTTCCGCTCAGCGCGACTTCCGTGGCATACACGCCAAGCTTCGGCAGCAGCTCCTGCGGCGTCGCCAGATTCAGCGTAGGCACGACCAACTTGCTTCCCAAGCCGCTGCCGGGACGGATTTCGCCCGCCAGGGTGTACGGACGGCCCAGCAGCTTGCGCGCGTCCTCGACGCGGCCCTCGCGCAGCGCCTCGCGAATGGCGGTGCTGGACACCACGACGCCATCGACCACTACCGGCGCGACCGCTTCCGCCTCGAATCCGAAGCGGCGCCCGAGCTCGCGTAGCAGGATCACATCTCCCGCCTGCTTGTGCCCAAAGCGGAAGTTCGCGCCCACGAAGACGGCGGTGGCGCGCAGGGTCTCGACCAAATACCGCCGCACGAAATCCTCGGGTGTGAGCCGGGCCAGCGCAGCGTCGAATTGCAGAACGAGAGCCGCTTGCATGCCCGCCTGCTGGAAAGCAGCGAGGCGCTGCTCGAGCGTCATCAGCAGAGGGGGCGCCTCTTCGGGACGAACGATACGCGCCGGATGCGGATAGAACGTCAGCACGGCCGGCACCAGCGATTGACGCGCGCCGGCGCGGGCTCGCGCACGATCGCTGACCCCCTGCAGAATTTTCCGGTGCCCCAAGTGAACGCCATCGAAGTTCCCGATGGTGACAACGGACTGGACGTCCGGATCACTGAAGTCTCGGGACCAGTCTTCGGAGGAACGCGCCACGGTGAACGGCAAGTGGCCGGTCCCGCTGCGCGCTTTGACGTTCTCCTGGCTCACTGTCAGGCCTCGACCTCGAGCTCCAAGCCATCGTATGCCAGCCGGACATTCTCCGGCAGTTTCGCGTTTGTCGCTGTATGTCCCAAGTCGTGACAGATGTGCGTGAACCAGGCGTGCGCGGGTTTCAATTCAGCGACCAGCGCGAGCGACTGCTCCACATTCGAGTGCATGGGATGGGCTTGATAGCGCAGCGCGTCCAGAATGAAATGATCCAGGCCGCGCAGCAGGTTCTTCGAGTCCTCCGGGACGGCGCTGAAGTCGGTCAAGTAGGCGCCGGTCCCGAAGCGATATCCCAACACGGGCATGGGGCCGTGGAAGGCGTGAATGGGCGTAAACGTCACGCCGAACAAATCGATGGGGCCGTCGAGCTCGTGCACCTGGATTTGGGGCAGGGAACTGATGGTCGGCGAAGGATCGAAGATATAGGAAAACTGGCGGCGCAGAGTGGCCAGGGTAGGACCGGAGCCGTAAATCGGGACCAGCGAGCGCTGCCTTCCGTTGAACGGGCGAATATCGTCCAGGCCGAGGATGTGGTCCGCATGCCCGTGGGTATACAGCACGGCATCGAGGCGGTCGAGCCCCACGCGCAGCGCCTGGGTGCGAAACTCCGGGGTTGTGTCGATCACAACGCCTATCACGGCCTATTGCAGCAGGATGGACGCGCTTGTGCGCTTGTCGTGCGGGTCGGTCGACGTGCA
>JBJKQB010000082.1:0-21554 GCA_046705825.1 Candidatus Acidiferrales bacterium | reverse complement strand
GACGCGGCGGGAAACGCCGTTTCGAACACCTACACCATCAACGATTATTTCGGTTCGGGCGTCACTTCCACCGACGGCTTCCTGCTGAACGACGAGATGGATGATTTCACTTCGCATCCCGGCTCGCCCAACATGTTCGGGCTGATTCAGTCGGAGAACAACGCGATCGCCCCGAACAAGCGCCCGCTGAGTTCCATGACGCCGACCCTGCTGCTGCGCGACGGCAAACTGAGCTTCGTCACCGGCTCTCCCGGCGGGCCAACCATCATTTCCGTCACCATGCTTTCGGTGCTCAACTGGATGCGGCTGGGCATGGGCGCGCAGGCGGCGGTCAACGCGCCGCGCTTTCACGAGCAATGGATGCCGCCCTCGGTCGTTCTGGAGCCGGCGGTTCCTGCTTCGGTCGCCGGCGCGCTCGAAAAAGACGGATACCAACTTGCGTCGCACTGCATTTGGCTGGGCAAAATCGAAGCGATTGGCATCGATCCCCGCAATGGCGACCGTCTCGGAGCCCCCGATCCCCGCCGCGGCGGCGCCGCCGTCGGCTACTGATCGAGCTATGAAGAGGGCTGTCCGGATCGCGTGGGTTCTCGCGGCGAATGGTTCTGTTCTGTGGCTAGCTCTCTCGAGGTTGTCACCCGAATTGTTCGGTCGAGCTGCGCGAGATGTTGAGGTGTGGACCGAGATCGTTCTGCAGATGATCTTCCCAATCTTGGGGATTGTGCTCGAACTCGCGAGTTGGAGACCCGCCAGGTGGGTGAATATCGGCTTCCTTATTGCCGCGGGTTGCTTCTGGTTGGGCGAGGCATTGTGGTGGCGGTCAGATCCGTTTTTCGGTGTGTTTCTGCTTCTTAGTCTAGGAATGTTTGTGCTCGCTGGCCTGACGCAAATTATCTATCACCGTACGAGTCCGCAGACTGACAAAGAGCAAGCGCCTGCCTCATAGCAACCCTCCCTGGAAGCAGAAACGGAAACGACCGTGCTATTGACGCCGGGGCGTTTTGCGCTGACCATAGTTGGTTCGGTTTCGGAGAGCGTGAAAGTCGATGCAACGCGTTCTTTCAACTTACCGGTATGTGCGGCACGCGCTGGAGCCGCTGCTGCTGGCGCAAATCGCGCGCGCCGGAATACCCGCGCTCGAGGTTTTCTGCGCTTCCGGGCATTTCAGCTACGCACAGCCGCAAGCGGTGAAGGACTTGGCGAGCGCGCTCGAAGAATATCATCTCGTCTTGCACTCCCTGCACTCGCCGACCGAACGCGACACAGCGCTCGGCCGCCAGAGCGGCGTGCCCATCTCGATTTCGGAGCCGGAGCGCGTGCGGCGCCTGGACGCCGTGGATGAAGTGAAGCGCGCGATAGAAGTGGCCGAGCGCATTCCCTTCAAATACCTGATCCAGCACATGGGTTCGGGCCGGGGCACGGCGGAAGCGCGCTACTTCGACGCGGCCTTCAATTCGCTCGAGCATCTGGTTATTTTCGCCAAGCACCGCGGCGTGACCATCGTGCTGGAAAACACGCCCGACGAGCTGGGCTCGCCGGAATCGCTGCAGCAGTTTTTGAAAGAAACGCATTTGAACGACTTGAAACTCTGCCTCGACGCGGGCCACGCCCACATGGAAGGGAACCTGGCGACGGCGTTCGAGATCATGCGCGAGCGCCTGGTCACCACGCACATCCACGACAACCACGGCGAAAAAGACGAGCACCTGCTGCCGTATGAGGGAAGCATCGACTGGGACGCGCTGCTGGGCATGATTTCCGGCGCGCCGCAGGAACTGCCCATCGTGCTGGAGCTGAAAGAGGGCGCGAACGGCGAGCCCTCGCTCGACCAGGTGCGCGCCGCGTTCGACAAGATCGAGGAAAACCTCGAGAGCAAGGGCCCGCACGCCAAAAAATCTTGAGGAACAGAACAGGGAATGGACTCGAGCCAACAGGCTAAAGCGGCGATTCCAACCATCACCATCGAGCAGGCCGGGCAGCATACCGGGCAGACCGCGACCATTCGCGGATGGCTCTACAACCTGCGCGAATCGGGCAAGCTGCTGTTTCCCATTTTTCGCGATGGCACCGGTGTGATTCAAGGCGTCGTTTCGCAAAAGGAAAATCCGGACGCGTTCGCGGCGCTGAAGGATTTGACGCAGGAATCGAGCGTGATCGTCACCGGAACGCTGCGCGCCGAGCCACGCGCCCCCGGCGGTTACGAGATTCATATCAGCGCAATCGAAGTGGTACAGCGCGTTCCGGAATCCACGCCCTATCCCATTCAGTTGAAGGAGCACGGCGTCGATTTTCTGCTCGACCAGCGCCACCTGTGGATTCGCACGCCGCGGCAGGCCGCCATCCTGCGCATACGCGCGGAGGCGGAGCGCGCCGCGCGCAATTACATGGACAGCCAGGGCTACACCCTGACCGACGCCCCGATTTTCACCCCCGCGGCGTGCGAAGGCACCACCACGCTGTTCGAAGTGAATTACATCGACGAGCAGAAGGCGTATCTGACGCAATCGGGGCAGCTTTACGTCGAGGCCACCGCCGCGGCGCTCGGCAAGGTCTACACCTTCGGGCCTACCTTTCGCGCGGAAAAATCGAAAACGCGGCGGCATTTGACGGAATTCTGGATGCTCGAGCCGGAAGCGGCCTACGCGCATCTGGAGGACATGATTCAGCTTGGAGAAGGGCTGGTCAGCGCCATCGTGCAGGGCGTAGTAAAAAATCGAGCGCGCGAGCTGGCCATGCTGCAGCGCGATGTAACGAAACTTGAGAAGATCGCGCCTCCGTTTCCGCGCATCTCCTACGGCGAAGCGATTGACGTCCTGCAGAAGGCCGGGAATCCTGCGAAGTGGGGCGACGACTTTGGCGGCGACGAAGAGACGATTCTGTCGAAGAATTTCGACAAGCCCGTCGTGATCCACCGCTATCCCGCGGCAATGAAGGCCTTCTACATGGCCACCGACGCGGCGCGGCCGGAGCTTTCGCTCAGCTTCGACATGATCGCGCCGGAAGGCTACGGCGAAATCATTGGCGGGGGCGAGCGCCAGTCGAGTTACGACACCCTGATCCGGCGCATTCACGAAGAAAAGCTGCCCGAGGAATCCTTCCAGTGGTATCTCGACTTGCGGCGGTACGGCAGCGTGCCGCACGCAGGCTTCGGTTTGGGCCTCGAACGCACCGTCGCCTGGATTTGCGGAACCGAGCACATTCGCGAAGTCATCCCCTTCCCACGGATGCTGTATCGCGTCTATCCTTGAGCTTCTCGCGTTAGCTTCCGGGCCCGGCAAACGCAAAGAAAAAACATGGCGCAGAAAATCCGAATCATCGGAGTGCCGATGGACCTTGGCGCGAGCCGGCGCGGCGTCGATATGGGGCCGTCCACGCTGCGTGTGGCCGGGCTGCAAGGCCGGCTGAAGCAGCTGGGGCACCAGGTGGAAGACATCGGGAACATCGTGGTCAAGCAGCCGGAAGAACAGCACTACGGCGTGAAGAACGCGAAGTACCTGGAAGAAATCTCGGACACTTGCAAGGGTCTGGCGGAAATGACGCGCAAGGCCCTGGACGAAGATTTTTTGCCCCTGGTGCTGGGCGGCGATCATTCGATCGCAGTGGGTACGGCGGGCGGAGTGGCCGCGCATTTCCACAAGGAAGCGAAGCGCATCGGGCTGATCTGGCTGGACGCGCATGGCGACATGAACACGCCGGAATCGTCGCCTTCGGGAAACGTGCACGGCATGCCGCTGGCGTCGATCATGGGATACGGGCCGGCTGAGCTGACCGAGCTGGCCGGGGTCAAGCCCATGATCGAGCCGCGCAGCGTCGCTCTGGTCGGCGTGCGCGATCTGGATTCGAAGGAGCGCCGCCTGGTGAAGGATTCGGGCGTGCACGTCTTCACCATGCGCGATATCGACGAGCGCGGCATGCGCGAGGTGATGTCGGAGGCGCTGCGATTTGCCAGCGATGACACGGCGGGAATCGCCGTCAGCCTGGACATGGACTTCGTCGATCCTTCCGATGCGCCGGGAGTGGGCACGCCGGTGCGCGGCGGCGCGACGTACCGCGAAGCGCATCTGGCGCTCGAAATGATTGCCGACAGCCGGCTGATGGTTTCCTTCGAGGTAGTCGAAATCAATCCGGTGATCGATCTGCACAACACGACGGCAACGCTGGGCGTCGAGCTGATTCTCTCCGGCCTGGGAAAGAAGATCCTGTGATCTTGGCGGGCGGACAAGGGAACTGCGGACAGGTGTCGCGATGAGTGACGGGAAGCGGCTGCGTGTGGGCGTGCTGTTCGGGGGACGCTCGGGAGAGCATGAAGTCTCGCTCGCCTCGGCGGCATCGGTGATTCGCGCGCTCGATCCGCAAAAATACGAGGCGGTGCCGATCGGCATCTCGAAGGACGGCCGCTGGCTGGTGGGCACCAAGGCGCAAAAGATGCTGCCGGAAGTGCTGAAATCGGGAGAGCGGGTGGTGCTGCCGCCCGATCCGAGCGCGGCGGCGCTGGTTCCGCTCAGCATGGCTGCGGGACAGCCCAGCGTCAAAGTGGACGTCGTGTTTCCCGTGCTGCATGGCACGTTTGGCGAAGACGGCACGGTGCAGGGCCTGCTCGAGTTGGCCGGGCTGCCGTACGTTGGCGCCGGAGTGCTGGGCTCCGCCGTGGGCATGGACAAAGACCTGCAGAAGCGCCTGTTCAAAGAAGCGGGGTTGCCGATCGTGCCGTATCTGTCGATCCGGCGGTCGGATTGGGAGAAGGACCGCGCGGGAGTGACGCGGTTGATCCGCAAGAAGCTGCGTTTTCCGGTGTTCGTCAAGCCGGCCACGCTGGGTTCTTCGGTGGGGATGACGCGCGTCGCAGCCGCCGGCGAAATAGGCAAGGCCATGGATTTTGCGGCGGAGTTTGCGCTGAAGATCGTGGTCGAGCGCGGCATTACGGGGCGGGAGATCGAGGTTTCGGTGCTGGGCAACGACGATGTGCGCGCGTCGATTCCCGGGGAGATCGTGCCGCACCGCGAGTTTTACGATTATGCGGCCAAATACCTGGAAGAAGGCACGAAGCTTCTGATTCCCGCGCCGCTGACCAAACAGCAAGCCGCCAAATTCCAGGACTACGCGGTGCGCGCCTTCCAAGCCATCGACGGCACGGGCATGGCGCGCTGCGATTTTTTTCTGGAGAAGCGCACGGGCAAGATCTACGTCAACGAGCTGAACACCATTCCCGGCTTCACCTCCATCAGCATGTATCCGAAGATGTGGGAGGCTTCCGGCCTGCCCTACCCCGAGCTGATCGACCGCCTGATCGAACTGGCCTTCGCCCTGCACCGCGAGAAAGCCCGCACCAAGTATTCCATCGACCTGCCCGCGGGCGCCGGCGGGGCCCTGGAAGGCTAACCGACCCGGCCGCACATAAAATCGCTTGACGTGCGCGGCACAATAATTAAACTAACCGGTTGGTTGATATAAGGAATGCAGCATAAACGTATCACAGCCGAGGGGCAAGCGACGGCGCAGCGCATCTTGCGCGCCGCGGAGGAGCATTTTGCCGCGCAGGGAATTGCGGGCGCGCGGACGGACCGCATCGCCGCCGCGGCCCACGCGAACAAGGCCATGCTCTACTACTACTTTGGCGACAAACGCCGCTTGCATCGCGCGGTGCTCGAGAACCTGTTCCGGCAGCTGCGCGCGGGCGTTTACACGCAGCCCGGAAAGCTTGCTTCCCCGCGCGAGGGCCTGCGCTCGTTCGTGGCGGGCTACTTCGATTTTTTGGCCACGCACCCGAATTATCCGCGGCTCGTTCAGCGCGAGGCCATGGAGCGAACGCGCAATTTCGACTGGATCGTGCGCGAATACCTGCGCCCGTTCTACGCGCAGCTGACCCGGGCGATCGAGCGAGGCGTCGCGTCGGGAGAGTTGCGCCGGGTGAGCCCGCACCACACCGCATTCACCATCGTGGGCATGATCACCTCGTACTTCGCAGCTGCCCCGATTCTGGGCGAGGTGGCGGGGCGCAATCTGCTGAGCCCGCAGGCCATTGAAGAAAGGAAACAAGCCGTGCTGGACTTCATCGATTACGGATTAACCCCGGCGGGAGCGAAATCTCGATGAGCGGAGCGAAATTCTTTCGGCTGGTCGCCATCGTTTTTGTGATCGCGCTTGTGGTGTATTACCTGACCATGCCGCGCGGCAACACGATTCGCCTGGTGGGCACGGTCGACGGCAACGAAGTGATCGTCAGCCCGCAGATCAGCGGGCAATTGGTGAAACTCGACGTGGACGAAGGCTCGGAAGTCAAGAAAGGCGAATTGATCGGCGAAATCGATCCGCGCGAACTCGAAGCGAGCTTGGCGGCCGCGAAAGCCAATGTCGCCACGCTGGAGGCGTCCGTGCAGGAAGCGCGGCACAACTATTCCTGGACGCAGGGGCAGACCGGCGCGTCAATCGAGCAGGCGGATGCGGGGGTGACCACGACAGAGGCGCAATTGCAGCAGGCCCGCGTGCAGCTCTGGCGCGACCAGACCGATCTGGCGCGCATGCAGAAGCTGTTCGCCAAAGGAGAAGTTTCCGCACAGGACCGCGATCACGCGGAGGCCGCGGTGCGGATGTCGCAGGCCAGCGTCCGCGCGCTGCAGCAGTCGGTGAAGGCGGAGGAAGCGGCGGTGGCGGTGGCGCAGGCCAATCGCAAACAGGTCGACGCGCGAAAAAGCGCGGTGGCTTCGAGCATCGCGCAGCTCGAGCAGGCGCGCGCCACTGAGGCGGAAACCGCGACCAAGCTTGGTTACACGAAGGTGTACGCGCCCATCAGCGGCATCGTTTCGGTGCGCGTGGCGAAGCAGGGCGAAGTGATCGATATGGGTTCGCCCATCGTGGTCCTGGTGGACATCGATCATCTCTGGGTGCGCGCGGAAGTGCCGGAAACCTACATCGATTCGATCCAGTTTGGCCAGAAGCTGCGGGTCGAGCTTGCTTCGGGGAATGCTTTGGAAGGCAAGGTCTTTTTCAAGGGCGTCGAGAGCGAGTACGCGACTGAGCGCGACGTCAGCCGCACGAAGCGCGACATCAAGACATTCGCGATCAAAGTCGCAGTTCCCAATCCTGGGCGACGACTGTTTTTGGGGATGACCGCAACCGTCCTGCTGCCGCAGCCGGAGAAGAAGAGCTGGTTGAGCCGGCTCTGACCCGCAGGGTATTGGATCGGTGCCATGAGCGCAATTGAAGTCGATCATTTGACGAAAAAGTTTGGCGACCTGGTCGCGGTGAACGAGATCAGCTTCCGCGTCGAAGACGGAGAGATTTTCGGCTTGCTCGGCCCCAACGGTGCGGGGAAGACGACGCTGATCCGCATGATGACTACTCTTACTCCGCCCACTTCCGGGACCGCGCGCATCGCCGGGCGCGACATCACCACCGACCCGGACGGCGTGCGCAACGCGCTGGGCGTGATTCCGCAGGCCATGACCTCCGACCCGGAGTTGACCGCGGACGAAAATATGTTGATCCACGCCAAGCTCTACGGCGTGCCGGCGAACGAGCGCGACCAGTTGATCACGGACCTGCTCGAATCGGTCGACTTGCTGAAGTTCCGCAGCGCGCTGGTGCGCACGTTTTCCGGAGGCATGCGGCGGCGGCTGGAAATCGCGCGCGGCCTGGTGCACTCGCCCAAAATCCTGTTTCTCGACGAGCCGACCACCGGGCTCGATCCGGTGTCGCGCACGAACGTGTGGGCAATGATCCGCGACCTGCGCCAGAAGGCGAAGCTGACGATCCTGCTCACCACGCATTACATGGACGAAGCGGATAAGCTGTGCGACCGCATCGCCATCGTCGACCACGGAAAACTCGCGGCGCTGGACACGCCCAGCCGGCTGAAGGACAGCGTGCCGGGAACGGACACGGTGGAAGTGGAATTCGAGCACGCGCCCGCCGACTGGATCGAACAGCTGCGCAAGCTGCCGAAGGCCGCGGAGGTGAAGCAGCGCGACGGCCTGGTGCACATCGCCTCGCACGACGGGCCGTCGACGGTGGCGGCACTGATGGATCTGGCGCGCGCACAAAAGGTGAATGTGAAGCGCGTGGCGGTGGAGAGCACGACTTTGGACGACGTCTTCCTGCATTACACCGGGCGCGAACTGCGCGACGAAGCGCGCGCCTCGGCGACGTACGACGTCAGCCATTTGTACCGGTGAGGCTCACCTGCCGCCGGCGGGCGTGATGAAAGGATCGCATCGCGAATGAAGCTCTACCGCATCTGGGCGCTGATCGAACGCGACATGCGGAAATTCTTCCGCAGCCCCGCGCTGATGACCGCGTCGATGATTTTCCCGCTGGTCCAGCTGATCATCCTGGGCTACGCGTTCGGCGGAAAAATCCGCGGCGCGACGGTTGCGTTCGTGGACCAGGACCATTCGGTGGAATCGCGCAAGCTCGAGGAGATGTTCAACGACATCGCCGCGGGGCCGCAGACCTTTCGCGTGATCCATTACAGCTCGCAAACGCGGGCGGTGGACGATCTGCGCGCGGGTTTCATCGATGCGGTGGTCGAGGTGCCGCCGGACTTTTCGCGCCGTTATTTCGATCGCGACCGGCCGCGCATCGCGCTGGTGGAAGACAACACGGACCAGTTCGTCGTCAGTTCGATCGACGAGCGGCTGCAGCAGATGGTGAACGCGATGAACGCGCCGGCGGTTTCTGCGCGGCTGGATCAGGCGGTGCAGCTGAACGTGGTCGAAATCTATCCCTACGTGAACTACATCAAGTATCTGCTGGCCGGCTCGATCGCCATGTCCATTTTCATCGTGGCCATGATCGGCGGCGGCATCACCTTCATCGACGACAAATCGCGCGGCCTGCACGAAGGATATCTGCTAACGCCCATCCGCAGGTCCGAATTGGTTTTTGGTTTGATCGGCGCGGGCACATTGAAGGGCTTGATGGCCGGGCTCATCCTCACCATTGTGGGCGGGCTGATCGCCGGCATTCCCAACATCTGGAATCCCGTGCGGCTGGGCTATCTGTGCCTGGTGGTGCTGGTCGCTTCGCTGGGCATGATCAGCTTCATGTTCCTGGTGATGGTGCGCGTGGACGACCCGCTCGTGCCGCGCGCGATTTTCGGCGTGTTAAACACGCTGCTGTTCTTCCCCTCCGGCGCCGTTTATCCCGTCGAGGCGTTTCCGAAATGGCTGCGCTGGTTCTCGGTCTTCGATCCGTTCACCTATACGGTGGATGCGCTGCACAACCTCACCATCAAGAGCACGGGGTTTGAAGGAATTTATAAAGACGTGCTAATTTTATTGGGCTTCTCGGCGGCGATGATTGCGGGAAGCGTTATGCTGTTCAAGCGGCAATTGTAAAGAGCAACGAAGGAGATTGCGTGGGACTCTTTGATTCGACGGACGAGCATCCGCCCTCCAAAATCCGGCGGTACATCATCACCGGCATCGCGGGCGTGGTCATTGCGTTCCTTTTCCTGTGGTATTGGCCGGGGAACTTCCGGTTCTACAAGGAACGGGGCGTGGTCGATCATTTCATGAATGCGGTTGTCGCGGGGAACCTGCAGCAGGCCTATAGCATCTGGAAGCCGTCGTCCAGCTACGAGTACAAAGATTTCCTCGAAGACTGGGGGCCGAAGGGCTACTACGGCCCGATCAAAAGCTTCAAAATTGGCGCGACGGACAGCGTGAACAATTCATCGAGCGCCGCCGTTCTCGTCGAGGTCAGCCCCTATCAACCCTTTCCGCCGAAAGACGATGACGTCAAGCAAGCGCGAACGCAGAAGATCGTCTTGTGGGTTGATCCGAAGGACGACTCCATTAGTTTCCCACCCTACTAGCGGCGATTGGCCGTTCAAGATCCGGGCTGCGCCAGCAGTTCCTCGCACGCCTTCTGCACTTCTTCGACCGCAATCGCGCCGATGGGCCTCGATTCGCGTAAAGCCATGCTCTTGTCGCCGCGCTGTGGATCGAACACCGCATTGGTGTGGATTGCGCGATACTCTGTTTGCCAGGGATGCCACTGGGCTGGATTGGTCGGACCATAAAGCACCACCGAACGCCGCCCGGTCGCGGCGGCGAGGTGCGCGGGGCCGGAATCGTTGCCGACGAACAGGAGCGCGCCGTCCATCAGCGCAATCAACTCGCGGATGGCCAGCGGCGCGGGAATCGCGGCGCAATCGCGCATCGCGCTGCGGGCTGCGGCCGCAATTTCGCCGTCTGCGGGCGAGAGATTGACCACGCTGGCGATTCCCCGCTCGCGCAGCCAGCGCGCAAGCTCCGCGAATTTCTCCGCAGGCCAGCGCATGCCCGCCAAGCGCGCGCCCGGCTGCAGCACGGCGTAGGGCGCGCCTCGCGCGATCCCGTTCTGCTCCAGAATGCGGCTGACGGCTTCCCGCGCGTCCGCCTGCGGATAGACCTGCGCCTTCGGAATAGGCCCGCGCGGCAGTCCCGTCCAGTAGAATTGCGAGATCCTGTGCTCGACGGTGTGCACCGTCGCTTTTCCGTAGAATTCCCTGGCGTCCGGCGCCAGCACGTTGTAAAGAAAAGAAAACTGGAACCCCTTCCAGCAAACGCGGCGCGGCGCACGAGATGCAAACGTCAGCAGCGCGCTGGTTGGTCCGCCATGCTGATTGAAGACTGCTGGAAAGCGGCGCCGGCGCAATTCTCGCGCGGTCTCCGTGAATTTGCCGGCGAGCAAAATCTTTGTAACGGCTGGATTCCCTTCGAACACCGCGGCAAACCGCGGCTCAACCAGCAGGTGGATGCGCAGATCCGGCCGCCAGGCATGGATCGCCGCAACCGCGGGCGTTTCGAGCACCAGATCGCCCAGCGAGCGTAATCGAAGAATCAGTATTTCAGAGCCCTGCGGAAGATCGCGCAGGAGAGAAGAAGGGTCGCCACAGCGAAGAGGATCAGCGGCCTTCAACGGAAGATTCCACGCGCGCCTCGTCGACGAGCATCACGGGAATATCGTTGCGAATCGGATAGACGCGATGGCAGGAGGAACATTTCAGGCCCTGCCCGTCGGGCGTCACCTTGACCGGCGTTTTGTCCACCGGGCAAACCAGAATGTCGAGCAGTTCCTGCGGAACAGCCATGGGCGTCCTCCGGTGGAGACTCTAGCAAAATCGCGCGCGCCGGGGCAACCGCACCGGGCAGGTGATCCTCGCGCACTCTACCCGAGATGCGCAACGTTCAGCGTCAGCTGCGCGCGGAACTCGCGCCCGGGCGGCAAGTCGACGGGCCATACGGTCACGATTTTCGAACCTTGATAGATGCGCTCGAAGCCGTCTTCCGATTCGGACACCGTTTCGATCGGGCAGATCCAGAATTCGCGCGCGCCCGGCGCAAGCAGGGTGACGCGGACTCTTTGCCATTCGTCAACGGCCTGCAACTGCGACGCTGGCACGGCTCCCGACCAGCGCAGCGGGAAGCGCTTGCCGGCGGATTGGAAATAGCGGTCAGGCGCGGATGGAGCCAGAAAATTGACCACCACTTCGATCCCCGCGTTTACTGACGCGGCCACTTGTGCCGTGTGGTCCAACGCCACCTCGCAGGCGATTTCGAAACCCGATTTCGCGCGCCGGAAGGAAAACGTTTTGCGCGCCGACCAGGGACGTCCGTCGCGCGAAGCGAGAGAAACGCCCTGGGAGGCAAGTTGGGATACGGCGTAGGGTCCGCCGGCCAGCGCCGCGTCTTCCTCCAGCGTGACCGCTTCGCAATCCCGCTGCTTCTTCTCGCGTCCGAACAACAGCAGCCGAAAGCAGTTCTGCGGCCAGCGATCGTAATGCAGCCAGCGTTCGAGCCCGTCCTCTTTCGTGCGCATTTGTTCGTGAATCGACTGCACGGCCGAGCCGCTGTGCTCCACTTTGCCGCGAATCTTGGCGTGATACGATTCGGGCCGTCGCTTGAGTGAGTTGATCAGGGCGGTGTTCGACCAGCGGCAATCGATCGCGCTCAGGGTGCCTCCGTCTTGCGGCTGCAGCAGGGCGGCGTAACTTTCCGAGGTGAAGTACACCTCGTCGCTTGCGTCGCCATCGAAATCCAAGCTGATGGATTCGGCGAATTCCTTTCCCCCGTGCGCCGCGCCGTCGGCGATGGCTTCCGCCTCGATCAGAGCGCGCCACGGCGCAGTGCGCAGGTGCGGGGCATAGAGCCCGCCGAAAATCCCGTGCCAGTAGGGATCGTTGCACTGGCTGCGCAGGACGAGCATTTCGGCCCGCCCGAGGTCTCCCGCCGGGGGGCGCTCCTGCGATTTTTCGCCGATCAGCCGCCGCACCTTGGCGGAAACGTGCAGCATTTTCTTGTGCAGCAGATTGGACTCGCTGTATTTCGAGAAGAAATTCCGCCAGATGCCGCCGCGAACGAATGGCAGTTCGTCCGGCCTTGACGCAAATTCCTGTGTCAGCGCGTGGTATCGATTGCGAGCCGGCGTGGGCAGCGCCCATTCCATCATTTCGGTGTAAGAAGCGGTAGGAAGATCGGCGCGTCCCAGAGGCAAACGCGCGGCGATGGCGTTTCCGGGCGCCGATGTCTCCAGCCAGTCCGAACTCTTTTCGAGGGCCAGGAAAAAATTCTCGATCCAGCCGTCGCGATAGCAATGGTCGTACGTGCCCGGCCAGATTCCGAATTTTTCCAGGTCGTCGCCCATGGCGGCAAAGCCGCCGGGATGTTCCGAGGCGGTTTGGCGCAGGAAGTTCACATTTTCCTCGACCGAGTGGAAGGGAATCAGGTAGCGAAGCGACTTCAGCCCCGGAATGATTCGGACGATGTGGCCCTGGTCCTCGCCGATGTAGTGACCGTAGAGTTGATCCAGCTCGAAACCGCCGCCCAGGAAATGATTGTCATCGACCACCGTGTAATCCACGCCGGCGGATTTCAGGGTCGAAGGAAGCTGCGGTTCCCACACGCGTTCGGCCAGCCACGCGCCGCCTGGACGCGCGCCAAAATGTTTTTGGATATAGTCGGCCAAGTGCCGGATCTGCTTCTGCCGGTCTTCCGGGGGAATTGCGATCAGGATCGGCTCGTAGAACCCGCCACCCACCATCTCCACCTGCCCGCGGCGCACGAGCTCGCGCAAGCGGTCGAAATACTCCGGATGAGCGCTTTCGATCCACTCGAGAAGCGAGCCCGAGTAGTGCAACCCGACGCGGATCCGCGGATGGCGCTCGAGTATCTCGATGAAGGGTAAATAGCAATGCGCGTAGGCCGTTTCGAAGACATTCTCGAAATTTCCTACGGGCTGATGCGCGTGAAGCAGGAGAACAAGCTGAAATTTCGGCACGTGCGGGCCCTCACAACCGTGGTGAATTTACAGCATACCCGAGTTCGCGCGCGTTCCACAAACGGGAGGTTATGTAGTTTCCGAGGGGCCGCAAAAGGAGATGCGGGTGGCGGCGGCATGGGCAAAACGAGAGAGGCGCTCGGCCACGCGCTGCGAAGCATCTTCAACGTCGCTGTCGCGCGCAGCCGCGGGCGCATACACCACGATCAGCACTTCGCGCGTTGCTTCCGTGATCCTCGTGCGCGTCGAGTCGCTGATCGGCGCGCCGAACGGGCCTTCTGTGTCCGCCAGTGCCGGCCGCCCCTCGAGGTGCCACATCTCCTTGCCCACACGCTCGTAGGATTCTCCCGGCTGCCCGTGCCGGAACACGATTGGAGGAAAAACCTTCGCGCGGTCGTAGCAGCCGTAGGGCCACGCGGTTTCGATGGAGCCCAGATTCACCAGGTCCACGATGTTGGAAATGAAATACAGGCCCTTGCCCTGGATCACCCGCCGCAACAGTGCTTCGGACGATGGCCGATACTTCGAAGGATCCATGCCCCAGGCGCGAAACATGGCGCGAACGGCGCGAACCCCTTCCGCTTCGGCCAGGGTCGTCACCGTGAACTCGCGCCGTTTGCGCTCGCACACCTCGTGGATCAGGCGCGCCAGTTCCTCGCCGGACGCCTCGGCGCGAGAGCCATCCGCTTCGATGATGCCGAGCTTTACGCCCGGCAGGGCAATTTGAATTTCCACCGCCAACTCACGCGAGCGCGGACGTACTCAGGATGCGAGCCGAACAGGGGAAGCGCTGCCCATCAAAGAAAACGCGGCGTCCCACAGGGCTCGCCGCGTCGATTCTCGGGGCCTGGCGGCCTTCTCCGGCCGCTGCAAAAACGCCGGGCGCTTACGCCTTCTTGTTCTTGTACCAATCCGCGTTGATGGGTGTGAAATGCGCCCACTTTTCCGGCAAGTCTTCCAGAGCAAAGATCGCCGTCACCGGGCAGACCGGAACGCACGCGCCGCAGTCGATACATTCATCCGGGCTGATGTAGAGCATTTTCTCCGATTCGAAGTCCGGCTCGTCTTTTCGCGGATGAATGCAATCCACCGGACAAACGTCCACGCACGCGGTGTCTTTCGTTCCAATGCAGGGTTCGGCGATCACGTAAGCCATTTCCGTTTTCTCCTCAAATCGGGCCGCGAGTCGGGATTGTTTGGACCGATCACGGTCCAAGGCACCGGCAATGCTTCAAAAGGTTTATATAACACCGAATCGCAACACGCACAAGCTGAGCCCTGCCAAGGCGGGGCGGGCCACAGCGAACTGCGAAAAACACATTGCCAAATGCGAAAACGAAGCGGCGAACGGAGGTCCGGCACATTGCGCGGGCGCGCCGGACTGCTTACGATGAAAGATGTCAACCGTGCGCCGCGAAATGGACGAAACGAGCGAAGCTCTGCAGAACCGAAGGTCATCTCCGACCCCTCGAGCCGAAGCCGGCTTCGGACCCGCGCCCTTCGAGCCCTTGCCCCTGCTGCGCAATCCGCATCTGATGACCATTGCGGCGAACTTCTGGCGCCGGCGTTTCCTCAATTTGCCGGAGCCGGTGCGGCGCACGTTTGAGGTTGAGCCCGGCTCGCGCGTGCGCGCCGCCTGCCACTGGCAGAAGAAGCCGCAAGAGCGTCCGACGCTGGTCTTGCTGCACGGGCTCGAAGGCTCTTGCGATTCGGGATACATTCTGGGCACGGCGGAAAAGGCTTTCGCCGCCGGATTCAACGCGGTCCGCTTGAATCAGCGCAACTGCGGCGGGACGGACGAGCTGACTCCCACCCTGTATCACTCCGGATTGAGCGGAGACATTCGCACGGTGCTACTCGAACTGATTGCCGCCGACCGCTTGCCGGAAGTGTTTGCTGGCGGATTTTCCATGGGCGGCAATCTGGTGTTGAAAATGGCGGGCGAGTTTGGCGAGATGGCGCCCCCGGAAATTCGCGCCTTCGTGGCTGTGGCGCCTGCACTCGATCTTGCCGCATGCGCCGGCGCACTGGGCGCGCGAGCGAATTTCCTCTACGAGCGCCATTTCGTGAGGCGGCTCAAGCGCCACATCCGCGTCAAGGCGCGGCTGTTTCCCGAGCTGTATCCGATCGACGGGCTGCGCCACATCGGGAGCGTGCGCGACTTCGACGAAGTAATCACGGCGCAGTTCTGCGGATTCGCAAGCGCGGATGACTACTACGCGCGCTCGAGCGCGCTGCGCGTCGTCGCCCGCATTCGCCGCCCGACTTTGATCCTCACCGCCAAGGACGATCCGTTCGTTCCATTCGCGTCCTTCGGCGACGCGGCGATTGGCAACAATCCCGATGTCAGGCTGGTGGCCACCGACTACGGCGGGCACTGCGCGTTCATTTCGCGAGACCGCCAGAACCGCTTCTGGGCCGAAGCGCAAATCGTGGATTATTGCCGGCGGCAGTCGAAAATTTGCGCCGCAAACGGAGACTCGACGGAGCCCGCCGGAGCACGGCTCACTGAAAATGGGAGATGAGGACCGCGTCGGTGGCGTATTGGCCGCGGGAATAGGCGATTTGCTTGCCGTCGGGTGACACGGCAAACGACCAGATGTTGCGCGAGTCAGGGAAGATTCCGATTTTCCGCGGTGGCTGGAACGGGGGCGGAAATTGGCCGACGGGCTGGGCCCACAGGCTGGTGACCTCGTCGGTTTCGGTGAGATAGAGCAGGTCGTGCCCATCCTTCGTCCACTGGAGTTTGCTGCCGCCATCACCCCCGATTACAACATCGGCGGGCAGGTCGTACAGCTTGCGGATTTCTCCGCTCTGCAGATCGACGACCACCAGCTTCGACGGCTTGTTAGGATCCGGGCGATAGAAGCCGGCGACCGTCTTCTCGTCGGGCGAGATTTGAACCTGCTGAATCAGCTTCCGGACGATCACCGCGGGCGTCCCGCCATCGATGGGAACGCGCATCAAGGCCCCCGTGCCGGTTGCGTCCGTATACACCACGAATTTGCCGTCCGGCGAGCAGGCCGGGAAAATGTCCAGGTTCCCCGGCGCAATCTGCTTGGGATTTGCGCCATCGATGTCCTCGCGCCAGAGCGAAATCGAGTGAGGGGAATCCTGCGCGCCGAAAACAACGTCTTTTCCGCCGCCGCAAACGGAGGGCCAGTTCGAGAGCGTTGCGGGAGTCGGCAGCTCGCGCGTTTCGCCGCCATCCAGCGTGGTGGTGGCAAAGTGGATGGCGCCTGAGCGGTAGTAGCCGAAGAGCAGATCGTGGGAGTCGATCCAGGAGATGCCGGCCAAGCCGTCGGCGCGATCGATGCCGGAAGTCACCTGGCGCGGCGAAGAGAAGGAAGCAGCTCCGCCCATGGTGGTGAGCCAGATGGTGCCTTGCAAGGTGACCTGAACCGTGGCCAGCGCGGATGCGTCGGACGTCATGGTCGCGCCCATGTAGAAGTTCAAATCATTGGTGATGCGGCGCGCGGCGCCGTCGGGATAGCTCAGCTGCCAAAGCTGGGCGTTCAAGGCGGTCCGGCCGACGCCGGCGGCAAACACCACGGCCGAACCATCGGGCAGCCAGGCGATTTGCCTGGGAAGATCCCAGCGGCGCGAGCCGACGCGCTGGATATTGCCCGAATCGACGGCCACGGTTTCGATGAAGTAGTTGGAATAGTCGCCGTCGGGTGTTTCGCCGATGGCGATGCGCTTTCCGTCAGGCGACCACGCCGGGCCTTCCGTCTCGAGGTGCGCTGGGTCCTCCACGGCGGCGAGCTGCTTCACGTTGCTGCCGTCGGTGTCCGCGATGAGCAGCGCCGAAGTCTTTCCTGTGTTCCGAACAAACCCGAAACGCTTGCCATCCGGCGAGAACGTGACCTGGCTGTCCACGCCCGCCAGAATTTGTTTTGGCGCGCCGCCCAGCGACGGAATCTGAAACAGTGTGGTGCTTCCGTTGCCGGAACCGGGCTCCTTGACGTAGTACAGATAATTGCCGTCGGGAGAAAACGTGACGCCGTCGATCTCGCCGGGTGTTCCCGGCAACACTTTCGCGCTGCTGCCGGTGGCCAGTTGGCGCACCCAAATGGCGTGCCCGCCATTGTCGTCGTTGACGTAGGCCAGCCATTTGCCGTCCGGAGAAATGGCGGTGGAGTGGATGTTGCCGCTGGAGGTGACCGGGGTGATTGTCATCTGCGCGAAGGAAGTCTCGCCGGCAGGCGCGCCTGGGCGGTGGCCCGCGAACTTCACGATCAGCACCACCCCCACCATTCCCGCGATGACGATAGCCGTGAAGCTGCCGATCACCCACCCTCCGAGGCGCAGGATCGTCTTTTTCGAATCGCCGCGAGCGATACCCGGCGCGGACGGCGGATTCGCCTGCCCCGGCGTGGATTGCGGGCCGAGCAACATTTCAGCCGATTCGGCGGACGGGGCAGGGATGGACTGCCCGGTTGGGTGGCCCGACCCGGAGCCTGTTTGCGCGGCGGGACGCGAGAATCCCGAAGTGATGCGCCCGCTGCTGCCAGCATCGAGCGATCGCGCCGGGGCGCCGACGGCCGCGCTCGAATCGCGAACCGCGAATCCGGCCGAGCTGCCCGAATCGCGGCGCAGGCGCTTCAGGTCCGCGCGCAGCTCCGCGGCTGTCTGGTAGCGCAGCTCGCGGTCCTTTTCCAGCGCCTTTCCGACGATCTCTTCGAGCTTCGGTGAAATATTGGGGTTGAGGATGGAGGGCGCGACAGGATTGCGATTCAGGATCGCGTCGAAGATCACCGCCGAGGTGCTACCGGTGAACGCCGTCTGGCCGCTGGCCATTTCGTAGAGGACCGCGCCCAGGCTGAACAGGTCGGTGCGGGCGTCAAGCGTTTCGCCGCGGGCCTGCTCGGGGGACATATAAGCGACTGTGCCCAGCGTGGAGCCGGGGCTGGTGACCAGCAGATTGTCGGTGGTGGGCTGGGTCGTCGCACCGCTTGCTCCGATGGCCTCCCCGACGCGCGACGGCGCGGTCTGCTTGGCCAGGCCAAAATCGAGGATCTTGGCCTGCCCGCGATTGGTGACGAAAATGTTCGCCGGCTTGATGTCGCGGTGGAGAATCCCGCGCGCGTGGGCGGCTTCGAGCGCGTCGGCAATCTGCGCGCCAAGTTCGAGCAGCAGATCGTTCGAAAGCGGGCGGCCGGCAATCCGCTCGCGCAGCGTCTGCCCTTCGAGCAGTTCCATGACCAGGAACGGCCGGCCTTCCTGCTCGCCAAGGTCGTAGATGGTGCAGATGCCGGGATGATTCAGCGCCGAGGCGGCGCGCGCCTCGCGCTGAAAGCGTTCCAGCGCCAGCGGGTCGTTCGCCAGTTGTTGCGAAAGGAATTTCAGCGCCACTTGCCGGCCGAGCCGCGTATCTTCCGCGCGGAACACCTGGCCCATGCCGCCGCTGCCCAGCGCGGCGATAATGCGGTAATGAGAAATGGTTTCGCCAATCATCACGAATCATCGTAAACAAGTGGCTGGTGAGGCGCAAGGAAACAGCGTCCGATGCGGGCGGGGTGCCGAATGAAAGGCGAGAAGGCGCGGGCGGGACTTGCCGGAGCGAGCGACGGGCTAGTTCAGTGTGGTCGGGTCCGTTTCTTGCGGAGTGGTTTGCTCCAGGCCCTCGGCCGTTTCTTTCTCCGGAATTTCCAGGTCTCCGCGCAGCAGAAACTTCGCGCGATCGATGATGGCGTCGGCGCCCAGGATTTCGCGGGCGCTGGCCGGCAGCTTTCCGAGCGCATCGACCGCCGCCCACAGGCAATCCTCGAGTGTGGTCAGCCGCTCGACGACCTGCGGCGCGGACGCCTGTGCGCGAATGACTTCATCCAGCTCGACTTCGCCGGGAGCCGCTTCCACCTGCTGCGTGACAGGCGCCTGGTCCACGTCGTCACGCAGCGGCGGCGCTATCGGAAACATGGGCATTGGTTTCATGGGCTGCACCACCCTTCCGCAGGGCCTTCCTGGGCGCGCCTGCTGGCTCTCAATGGCGATCATACCACCAGGGCCAGGTCGTGGTTGCACTGCGGAGCGACACCGGCGGTTCCGTTTGAGGCTGCACGTGTTTTGCAACCGGCCGCCCGGGCCGGGCCCTGTTGATGCACATGGCTTCGGCTGATTTCTTTCCCACATGCTTGGTTTCGCGCGCCCGAGCGTAGATAATTCACATCCGTGGAATTCGAGCGACATCGGGAGATTGGGATGCGCGCCCGTGACTAAGCGCTACGATCGCCGGCAGGTGCTGAAAGCGCTGAGTGCGGCGTGCAGCGCGAGCCTCGTGCCGGCCAGCCTCTCGGCAGAGACGGCTCCAGCCCCCAGCCAATCCGCCGTAACCGGACCAACTGGAAGCAACCAGCAGGGAATCGTTCGCGAAACGGAAATTCAGCTCACGACGGTAAGCGACCACAGCTTCCGTCTCAGCATTCTTCCCCTTCTCAACGGAGCGCCCGCGGCGATTCCCAGCGACGGTTCGCTAGTGCAGGAGCACTGGGGCGCGCCCGTCAAGCTGCGCGGAAAGATCTCGTCGCGCACGGTTCGCTGCGGGAATTTGCGTGTGCGCATCGAGACGCAACCGCTGACGTTTGTTGTCCAGTCCTCCAGCGGCCAGGAAATTCAGCGGCTGCGCGTCGACGACACGACCGGCGGGGTGTCCTTCACCACCGGCAACGCGCCGCTGTTCGGCTTGGGCGAAGGCGGCAAGCAACTCGACCGCCGCGGCTCGTTCGACCCCATGCGGAATGGCGAAAACGTCCGCGATCTGGCCACGGATGGGGCGCGCGTCCCCGTCCCCTGGATTATCGGCACGGCGGGGTGGGCCATTTTTTTTCATCAGCCCTATGGCACATTCGATTTCACCGGCGCGGAAAGCAAATTCCAGCCGCTGGCCGATTCACCGCATTTGCTCGACCTCTTCTTCGTTGGGTCGCGCGAGCCCGCGGTCATCCTCGCTGAATACGCGCGGCTCACCGGGCACGCCCAGATGCCGCCGCTCTGGAGTTTCGGCTACCAGCAATCGCATCGCACGCTCGCCAGCCGCGAGGAAATTCTCGACGAGGCGGCCACCTTCCGGCGCAAGAAACTGCCTTGCGACGCGCTCATCTATCTCGGCACCGGCTTTTGTCCCTCGGGATGGAACACCGCGAACGGCTCGTTCGACTGGAACCACCGCGTCTTCGACGATCCACCCGCCATCCTCGCAAAATTCCATGAGCAGAATTTTCGCGCCGTGCTCCACGTGGTGATTCTCGAGCGCAAACTGACGGGAACCGTCTACGACCCGTGCCGCCCCGGTCCATCCGCCGAGGAGCAGGCCAGCTGTTATTGGGGCGAACACCTGCGCGACTTCAACATGGGCGTCGACGGTTGGTGGCCGGACGAGGGTGATCCGCTCGATATTCCTTCGCGGCTCGACCGCAACCGCATGTACTGGGAAGGGCCGCAACAGGCCCGGCCGAACGTGCGGCCTTATGCGTTGCACCGCAACGGCTACGCGGGAATGCAGCGCTACGCCTCGTTTCTATGGTCGGGCGATACGATCTCTACCTGGGAAACTCTGAAGAAGCAGGTCGCCAACGGGATCAACACATCGCTCACCGGAATCCCGTACTGGGGCACCGACATCGGCGGCTTCGTCCCGACGAAAGCATTCACCGCGGAACTTTATCTGCGCTGGTTCCAGTTCGGCGCTTTCTGCACTCTCTTTCGTTGCCATGGACGCGCGTGGAAGCTGCGGCTGCCGTGGGGTTGGGACATGGGCAATCCCGGGCCGCCTGAAATCAGCCATTACCGCGGCGCCGCCGTCCCGCCGGACAGCGAATTGCATAACACGCAGGTCGAGCCCATCTGCCGCAAGTATCTGAACCTGCGCTACCGCATGCTGCCTTATCTCTACAGCGCCGTGCGCGAATGCGCGTTGACCGGGCTGCCCGTCATGCGCTCGTTGTGGCTGCACGATCCGGACGATCCCGCCGCGGTGGCCCGCGATGACGAATACCTGTGGGGCCGCGACATCCTCGTCGCGCCCGTGTTCGAGAAGGGCGCCACCTCTCGCCCGCTCTATCTGCCTCGCGGCGTCTGGCACGATTTCTGGACCGGCGAGCGGGTCGAAGGCGGGCGCGAAATCGCGCGCCCTGTCGATCTGGAAACCATTCCGCTGTACGTGCGCGCAGGGGCGATCCTGCCGCTTGGCCCGGTGAAGCAATACGTCGCCGAAAAAACGGACGCGCCTCTGTCCGTCACAATTTATCCCGGAGCCGACGGCTCTTTCCTGCTCTATGAAGACGATGGCGAGTCGT
>JBJKQB010000081.1:0-4848 GCA_046705825.1 Candidatus Acidiferrales bacterium | reverse complement strand
GTGTACTGTCCGGCGGTAGCGGCAGCCGAGGCGATCAGGCGCATGGTGACGCCCAGCATGGTGAAGGTGTGCCCGCTAGCGGCGTCGGCCAGAATCGGAGGAAAAGCGGGCGCTACGGAGATGGCCGGGGCCGCGATTGCTGCTGCTGATGCGACAACGCTTGAATCGTTCATTGTGCCTTCCTTTTTATCTATTCAGATTTATCTATTCAGATCGTTGTGAAACTGAGCTCGCAAAGTCATCTGCTTTGGCCGCTGGACTCCGGGAATGCCTGGCGCCATGTTTGTGCGCTACGGGTGCGCGGGCGCCGGGGTCAGGCCGTGGCGGCGCATAATTTCGGCCATCCTGGCGCGATCCGGCGGGCCGCCGGCCGCGGCGTTGATCACCTCCGCAGCCTCCTGGAAATACACGGGACCGATGGCCGCCGGGGTGACCATGCAGAGGACTCTGGCGTCGCTCGTTCCGAGGTTATCGAAGCGGTGAACGGCGCCGCGCGGGATGCATAGGGCTTGTCCGGGTGCGAGGTCGAATTGCTTTTGGTCCACGGTCCAGGTCAACACGCCGGCGAGGCCGTAGATAGTCTCCTCATAGTGGTCGTGGCTGTGGGCCGGTGCGGCCAGGCGTTGGGCGGCGGGCACGTCGACCTCAAAGGCCGCGAGGCTGCCATTGGAATTGCGGCCGGTGATGAGGAAGCGAACGGTGAGGGGCCCCAAACGAATGGTCTGACTGTCCGGATTGACGTGGAGCTGGGGAGCGAGTTGGGCCATGGGGAGACTCCTTGTGGTAAACTCTGTTTACCGCGTTCGAGTAAACTAAATTTACTAGCGGATGTCAAGAGAGAAAATGGCGGGCACCCTTCGAGCTCAGGACATGCTGATCGGTGCCTTGCTGCGCGTGCCGGCGCAGGCCATCCACCGCCGGATCATCCGCGAGCTGAATGGGGCGGGCTTCAGCGACCTGCGCGTGCCGCACATGGCGGTGCTGCGGTTCCCGAATCCGGACGGCGCACGCCCGAGCGCGCTCGCGGAGCGCGCGGGCATCAGCAAGCAGGCCATGAACCAGCTGCTGGGGAGCCTAGAAACGCTGGGGTATGTCGTGCGGTCCGATGCGCCCGGGGAAGGCCGCGCGCGAGTGGTGCGCCTGACCAAGCGAGGGCACGCGGCCTATGCGAAGGCGGTCGAGACTCTTCGCCTGATCGAACGGGAGTGGAGCGCCGAGCTGGGACCCAAGCATTTCCGTCAGTTGAAGGAGCTGCTGCTGCGCGTTTGGGAGAGCCCGCTGATCCGTTAGCCGTCCCCCGCTGTTCTGACCCGGAGTTTCAGGTGAGGCGGGGGAGGAAGAAGCCGGTGAGGCGCTTGTGCTCCTCGAAGGCGGGGCCGAATTCGCGGCGCAGCAGGTTTTCCTCGCGCAGCGCCTTCCAGCTCAACCCCGCGATGACAATAGCGAGAGCGGCGAGGCCGGCGTAGTGCCCGTCGGCGAGGACGGTGCCCGCGACCGCCACGAGAATCCCGGTATAGATGGGGTGGCGGATGCGCGCGTAGGGGCCGGTGCGAATCAACTGGTGATCGGCGCGAATCGACACGGAACTGCTCCAGTAGCGGCCGATGTGCTGGCGCGCCCAGATGGAAAAGGCCAGGCCGAGGCAAGTGATCGCGGCGCCCGCATCGGCGACCGCGGCGGTGTGGGGAGCGAAGCGGCCGTTCAAAAAGCCGAGGCGCGCATTGGAGCGGAAGAGCAGCTCGAAAGCCAGAATCATCACGCCCCAGCGCAGCACCAGGTCGAGCAGCGGCTCGCGCTGTTTCATGCGGTTCACACCGAATGCGGCGACCACCCACCAAACGACCCAGATGATCCAGGCGTCCCGGATGATGTTTCCCGCGGCAAAGTCCGTCATGCGCTCCTCACCGCATCTTGCTTCTCGTCACGTTCTGCTTATTCTACGCGCGGAGCAGAGGAGATGTTTCGGCGCGCCGGATTTGCTTGTCCTGCAGGAGACAAACTCTGAGCGACCGGAGCGAGGCGGATTCAGAGAACGAAGCGCGGGGGAACGCCGCGCCAGAGCACGCCTGCTCCTGCGACTCTGACCAAAATGGCGCTTGCGATGGCGCGCCCAGTTGAGTCAAGCTTCCGCCGACATGAAAAATAATCAGCGGTCGAAAAAGCTGCGGGATGCCACGCTGGCGATCCACACGGGAGAGGCGCATGCGGGCGTGAACGGGCCGGTCGTGCCGCCGGTGGCGCGCACCTCGAATTTCACGTTCGCCAATTCGGAGGAGATGAAGCGCTGGGCGGAAGGAAAGAGCTCGGCGTACATCTACACGCGCTACGCGAACCCCACGCTGGCGGTGGCGGAAGAGAAGATCGCGGCGCTGGAAGGTGCGGAAGCGGCGGTGGTGGCCGCGTCGGGGATGGCCGCTATTTCGAGCACGCTGCTGGCGGTGCTGCGCGCGGGCGACGAACTGATTGCCACGCGCCAGGTGTACGGCGGGAGCTACCGCCTGATGCGGGACGTTTTCCCGCGGTTCGGAATCGTGGTGAAGCATGTGCAGACGGACCTGGGCGGGATCGAGCGCATGGTGAATCCGCGGACGAAGGCGCTGTACGTGGAAACGCCCACGAATCCGACGCTGCGCATCGTCGATCTGCGGAGAGCGGCGGAGTTTGCGAAGGAGTGGGGACTGGTGTCGATCGTGGACAACACCATCGCCAGCCCCGTCTTGCAGAAGCCGCTCGAATCGGGATTCGACATCGTGGTACACAGCGCGACGAAGTTTCTGGCCGGGCACTCGGACATTGTGGCGGGCGCGGCGGCAGGCAGCCGGGCGCTGATGGACAAGGTGCGCAGCAACATCATCTATCTGGGCGGGTCGATGGACCCGGGCGCCGCGTTCCTGCTGACGCGCGGGATCAAGACGCTGGAAACGCGCGTCGAGCGGCAGTGCCGGACGACGATGGAGATCGCGAAATTTCTGGCGCGGCATCCGAAAGTGAGCCGCGTGCATTATCCGGGACTGCCGGCGCATCCGGACCACGCGCTGGCCAAGCGGCAGATGCGCGGGTACGGCGCGCTGCTGTCATTCGATTTGAAGGGCGGGCTGAAGGCGGCGCGGCGGTTCTGCGATCGCATCCGGCTGTTCATGCTGGCGGCGAGCCTGGGGGGAGTCGAGTCGCTGGTGATCCTGCCGATTTACACCTCGCATTACAAAATGTCGCTGGAGGAGCTGCGCGCGGCAGGGGTCGAGCCGGGAACGGTGCGCGTGTCGGTGGGTCTGGAGGATGCCGGCGACCTGATCGAGGACCTGCGGCAGGCACTGTCCTGACGGGTCTGCGGCGAGTTCCGTATTGAAGGCCGCAGGGGTATGTGACACAATCCGGGAAAACGTTTACGGAACCGACCATGATCCGGCCCATTCAGCGCCTCACCATCGGCTTCGCCGCAGGTGCATTATTCAGCCTGGCTTTCAGCCTGCCCGCCCTGGGGCAAGGCGGGGGCCGAGTCGCTCCCATCACGCAAATGGCGCCACAGTCGCCGACCTTTGGCAGCGCCTTCGCCACCGTGACCGTGATAGCGGCGGACGAGCACGGCGCCGATCTGGGCGAACAAGCGTTGGTGAAGCTGACCAGCGATATGAACGGTACCAATTTGTGGGGCACCACGCAGGACCGCTCGCAAATCATGTTCGACGACGTGGCGCCGAACGATTATCAGGTGGAGGTCAGCGCGGCGGGATACGAAACAGCGACGCAGGAAGTGAACGTCATTTTCGCGAATCAAGACTACCGGGTGCTCGTGCGACTGAAGCGGGATCCCTCGAGCGCGGTGGTCATTCCGCTGCCCGGGCAAGTGCTGCAGGGCAAAGCGCGCAAAGAGGCGCAGAAGGCCATCGAGGCGTTGAGCGCGGGCAAGATGAAAGACGCGCAGAAGGACCTGACCAAGGCGTACAAGGCCAGCCCGGGAAACGCGGATGTGAATTATCTGTTCGGCGTTTTCTACACGCGGAAGAACGATACGAGCGAAGCGGAAAGCTATTTGAAGCGCGCGGTGTCCATCAACAAGCACCACGTGCGCGCGCTGACCATGCTGGGCGAATTGCAGCTGCGGCAGAAGAATTACAAGGAAGCGATCGCTTCGCTGCAGCAGGCGGTTTCGTCTGACAAGGGATTCTGGATCGCCCATTGGCTGCTGGCCAGCGCGTATCTGGACAGCGGGGCGTTCCAGGAATCGGCCGAGCAGGCGCAGCAGGCGATCCAGACGGGCAAGGGCGCGGGCACGCCGGCGGAGTTGATTCTGGGAGAGGCTCTGGCCAACCAGGGCAAGAACGAGCAGGCCATTCAAGCGTTCGAGGCATTCCTGGAACAGGACCCGCACAGCCCATCGGCGCAAGGGGTGCGCAGTGTGATCGCGCAGCTGAAGGGCGCGGAGCACCCGAAATACAAGACGGTGTCCGCTTCGCGCGAAACAGCAGCGCCCGCCAGCGTGCTTCCCGCAGCTATTCTGACCAGTTCTCCCGACGCGGGGCTGTCGATTCCCACATGGCATCCGGCCGGCGTGGATGAGCAAAAGCTAACGCTGGCGGCGGGCGCGGTTTGCCCGGCGCAGCGTCTGATCCAGGGGCGGGGCGAAGCGCGGAACGTCTGGTGGACGACGTGAGCCGGTTCGAAGCGACGGAACTGGTGACGGATGAAGAACTCAACGTGCTGGGCCAGCCCGAACAGCGGATGACGCTGAAATTCGACTACATGGCTTCCATTTCCAAAGGCGAGGGGGGCGGTCTGGCGGTAAACGAGGACCGCGTTTCCTTCTCCGATCGGAGCAACTTTCCGGACCACATCGCGACCCGCGGGCTG
>JBJKQB010000080.1:0-3431 GCA_046705825.1 Candidatus Acidiferrales bacterium | reverse complement strand
TACGTGGACGCCACCGTGGCAAATGCAAAGGAAACGAAAGCGCAGCGCATCGAGCGCATGAAGCGCGAAAAAAATCCGTGGGAGGCCCTGGACGAAATTCGCGAATTCGCGCGCAAGGGCCGCACTTCCGTCCTGCCGGAATGGACCGGCCTGTATTTTCGCTGGTGGGGCATTTACACGCAGGGCGACGGCGCGGGCGCGGTGGGCGGAACGGGAGGAGAAGGACGAGCCAGCGATTATTTCATGTTCCGCATCCGCGTTCCGAATGGCTTTCTGCGCTCGAATCAGCTTCGGGTTATAGCGAATCTCGCCGACCGGCATGCGCGCGGAGTCGCCGACATCACCGTGCGCCAAAATATCCAGCTTCACTGGCTGACGATCGAAGCGCTGCCGGAGACGATCGACGCGCTCGCCGAAGTTGGCCTGTTCAGCAAAGGCGCTTGTGGCGACGTGGCTCGCAACGTTACCGGCTGCCCTATTGCCGGGGTTGCCGCCGACGAAGTCTGCGACGCCTCGCCGCTCGTGCGCGAAGCCGCCGAAATGCTTGCGGGCAATCCCGATTTCTACAATCTGCCGCGCAAGTTCAAGATTTCCATTACCGGCTGCCCTGTGTGGTGCTCGTATCCGGAGATCAACGATATCGGGCTTACCGCCGTCGAGCGTGTGCGTCGCGGCCGGCGCGAAATCGGCTTTTCTCTTCGAGTAGGCGGAGGACTTTCAGCCGATCCGCATCTCGCGACGCGGCTGGATGCGTTCGTCCCGTGGGAACAGGCTTTGCCGGTCATTCGCTCTATCGCCGAACTCTTTCGCGATCAGGACGTGCTTCGTGAGAATCGCAAGCGCGCCCGCATGAAGCATCTCTTCACCCAATTCGGCTGGACGCCCGATCGCTTTCTTGCGGAACTGAATTCGCGCCTCGGGTACCGCCTCGATCCTGCCGAGCCCGAACGCGCTCCCGTTGACGTGTATCGGGACCACGCCGGCATTCATCGCCAAAAACAGCATTCTGAGGGCATCGCGTGCGAGAGCACGTTGTACTATGTGGGCGCTTCCGTTCTTCGCGGCCGCATCACGGCGCAGCAAATGCGCGCAGCCGCCGAACTTGCCGACCGTTTCGGCTCCGGGGACCTGCGCACCACCAACACGCAAAACCTGCTGATCATCAACGTTCCCCGGGCAAATGTCGATGCTGTCGCGCGAGGCCTCGACGATGCCGGCCTGCACGTCGCCGCATCGCCTTTCTGGCGCGGAGCCATCGCATGCACCGGCACCGAATTCTGCAAGCTCGCCATCACGGAAACGAAGGCATATACGCGGTGGCTGGTGGAAGAACTCGAAGAGCGCCTTCCCGCGTTCGACCAGCAGCTGAAACTGCACGTCACCGGCTGCCCGAATTCGTGCGGCCAGCACTGGATTTCCGACATCGGCCTGGAAGGCAAGAAGATCAAGCATGGCGGCCGCATGGTTGACGCGTACTACTTCTGTCTGGGCGGCGCCGTCGGCGAACATCAACGGATCGCGCGCCCGGTTGGGTATCGCTGCCCCGCCGAAGAAGTGCCGGACGCGGTCGAGCGCCTGCTGCGTTCCTATCTCGCCGGCCGCGACGACAACGAAAATCTGCGGTCCTACTTCTCGCGTTTTTCCGATGAAGAACTGCGCGCCCAACTGGCGGGTTTCGCCGCCGATGCCGTCGAACGCGATTTACCGGCCAAGCGCGCGCCGGACCATCTCACCGGAGACTGAACTGTGAAACCCGCTCTCTTTCCCATCTTCATCAAACTGGCAGGACGTTCGTGCCTCGTCATCGGAGCAGGCTCCGTTGCTGAAGGAAAAATCCAATCGCTGCTCGATTCGGGCGCGCAAGTCACCGCGGTAGCTCCGAGTGCAACGGAAGGCATTCAGAGTCTCGCCGTTTCCCGCCGCATCCGCTGGATTCCGCGCAAATTCGCGCCGTCCGACCTGGATCGCACATTCCTCGTTATCGCCGCCACTTCCGATCGCGGCGTAAACCGCGCCGTCTTCCACGAAGCCCGCGACCGCGGCGTGCTGTGCAATAGCGTGGACGATCCGCCGAATTGCGATTTCTATTTCCCCGCGGTCGTTCGACGTGGGCCTTTGCAAGTGGCCATCTCCACCTCAGGCGAGAGCC
Organism: Candidatus Acidiferrales bacterium; assembly: GCA_046705825.1. Classification (GTDB taxonomy): domain Bacteria; phylum Acidobacteriota; class Terriglobia; order Acidiferrales; family UBA7541; genus Palsa-295. The sequence goes on along the minus strand of JBJKQB010000080.1, from coordinate 1,282 downwards.
CCGCGCTCGCGCAACGCATCCGGCGCGAAATTGAAGACAGCATGGGCGCGTCATTCGGCGATTGGGTGGAAGAAATCGGCGAGCGCCGCCGCGAAATCATCGCGAGCGTTCCGCCGAGCGACGAGCGCAAGCGTATCCTCCACCGGCTGGCGCATTCCGAGCCGCGCGTCGCCGAGGAATCCGAACAATGACTCCGGCCGTGGTGCATTTCGTCGGCGCCGGTCCCGGCGATCCGGAACTCCTCACGTTGAAAGCGCACAAGCTACTTCGCCGCGCCGACGTTGTCTTGCACGACGACCTGGTCGCGCCCGAAATCGTCGCGCTCGCCGCGCAGAACGCGCAAATTATCAACGTTGGCAAACGCTGCGGGAGGAAGACGATCACCCAAGCGCAAATCAACCGCCTGATCATCGAGGCAGCCTCGCGCGGCCTGCACGTCGTGCGGCTCAAGAGCGGCGATCCGGGCATCTTCGGGCGACTCGCCGAAGAAATCGCCGCGCTCGACATCGCCGGAATTCCGTACGAAATCGTTCCCGGCATCACCGCCGGAATCGCCGCCGCCGCTTCTGTTGGTGCGTCGATTACCGACCGGCGCGCCAGTTCGCGCGTCGTCATTCTCAGTGGCCACCACGCGCGCGAAAATGCCGCGACGGCCGCAAACGACTGGTCCGGCATCGCCCGCGACGACGCCACGTTCATCATCTACATGCCCGGCCCCAATCTCGCTGCGCTGCGGAGCAAACTCCTCGGCGCCGGCTTCGCACCGGATTTTCCGGCGGTCGTCGTGTCCCGCGCCAGCACTCCAAACCAGCGCGAATGGGCTACTACCGTGGCTGCGCTCGACCAAGCCCCGCCCCTCGACCCGCCTTCCATCGTTCTCCTTAGCCGCTCATATCGGCCCGAGCGTCAGCCGGTTCACAGGGCGGCACACAGGGCGGCACACAGGGCCGCTGCTTCCTGCGCCCGTTTCGACATTGCCTGAGGGTTTCTGCCGCGGCTCTTCCGGCTCGCCCGATGTATGCATCTCCGCAATCCTGCGCGGCTGTTTCAAACGAAAATCGGCGCGTCGTGCTAGATTCATCCTGATCAGACAAACTTAAACTGCTCGAGCGCAACCGATTCGCCGATAACTGGGTCTATGTTCTCTGGATCGTGTTCCTTGTCGCTCTTGCTTTTCTCCCGCCGATCAACGAGATCCACAAGCAGCTGATTCTTTTCGCGATCATCGTAGTGCAACTGGTCGAGAGCCGGCTGATCGCGTGGCAGCCCACGCGCGGCCCGA
>JBJKQB010000079.1:0-4307 GCA_046705825.1 Candidatus Acidiferrales bacterium | reverse complement strand
GCTGGCTGTTTGGGCTGGTGGGGCTGGTCGCCTACGGGCTGATCGGGAGATTGTTTACCGCCTTCATCGGCGCGTGCATCCTGCTGTGGGTGGTGCGGGCCATCAAGCGCCGGTAGATTCCTTGCCCTTTGCAATAACCTCAGGAGGATGCGTCCGAGGCCGGAAGGCGGCCGCGGATGCCGGACACTCGTTCGCGCATTGAGCGCACGGTCATGCCGCTGCGCACCAGGGCTGCGAAACCCAGGAAGATGAAGGGAAGAGTCAGCGCAAACCAGGCAAAGAAGGAGAAGCCGGCGGCGGTGGTTTTTTCCACGCCGAAGATGGTGACGCCGAGAACGCAGAAGAACTGATAGGACCCGACGTTGGCCGGCGCGTTGGGAAGCGAAACTCCGATGTTGATGATCAGCAGCACGACCACCGAGGCCGTGAAGGAAAGCGGAAGAGGATAGGATCGGATGAGGGCCCAGAGGGCGAGAACCTGAAAGCCCGGCATGGCAACCGAGGCCAGGACGGCCGGATAAAAACTGGGAGCGGTGCCCATCGCGTGCAAACCGGTAAGCGCACCCATGATTCTTCCCGGCATATAGCTGCGCTCCGCCGGAGGTTCGCTTTCCTTGCCCAGCTTGAATTCGAGGTAGAGGATCAGAACGACGATCACGGTCACAATGACCAGTGTGACCACGCCCAGGATGTCCGCGGCGCGTTTGAAGCGTACCGGCAGTTCGACATAAAGGGAGACCACGCCCAAAGAGGCTGTGGCGATCACCAAATCGATCAGGCGCTCGACGCCTACCGACCCGAGCACGCGCCCCAGAGTGACGTTTTCCTGGCTGGAGATGAGATAGCTGCGCAAGAATTCGCCGGGGCGCAACGGAAACACCAGGTTGGCAAAGAGTCCCGCGAACACCGCCCGGATCGTGCGCGTCAGCTTCACTTTCGCAAAGGGAGTCAGCAGGAACTTCCAGCGCAACGCCTGGAAGCCGTAGCTGATGACGTCGAAAGTCATGCCCAGGAGCACCCAGCGCCAATCGACGTTGGCCATCTGGCGCAGCGACTTCACGATGTGGAAGTCGTGCAGGACCCAAACCAGGCTGAGGACCGCGACGCTGTAGCCGACGACGGCGAGAATCTTCGACTTATTGCGTCGGATGCGGTGGAAAAGAGCGCTCAAGCTCATCAAGCCTGTGAACCCCGTTTCGGTATGCTGAGAATTGAACGCGCGGAGGCCGCCGCGAGAATTCTGCGAATCGAGCGGTACAGGCCACGTTCCGCGCCGAGACCGGCTTACGCTTGCCGATTCGGAAAAGAGCGGGGATCGCTCTTTTCGCGTGCATGGGGCAGGAACTCGCCCGTTCCGGCGCGGGGGTTCCCAAGCCCGCTAAAGCCTACGATAACACCCTGTTTCAAGCAATCCGGGAGTTTCTCGCATTTTCAGTGATGGCAGAGCGTTGCGACCTGCGGGCCGGCTTGGCAGAAAAGCGGGGTTGGGCGTTCCGGTTGGCAATCGGAGCGGCTAAACTGATACGATTAGCTCTGCATCCTGCGCACGCTCATGTGGCGAACGCGCCTGCCTAGCGCAGGCAGGCGGCGCGGGCCGAGGGGGAATTATGCCGGAGGAGTCGCGCGAAGAATTGTTGGCCCGCATCGCGGAGTTGGAGCGCCAGGCGGGAGGAAGAAAGCGCGGGGCGCTGGAGTTTCGCGTGGGCGAAAAGGGCGGCGTCAGCGTGTATGGGCTGGGGCGGTTTCCGGTCACGCTGTACTACGAGCAGTGGGTTCGCCTGCTGGATACCGCCGACAGCCTGCGCGCCTTTCTGGAAGAGAACAAGCACCGGCTCAAGCTGAAGGACCGGGAGTAGTTCAAGGACTAGATGGATCCGCAGTTCATCCGCAATTTCTGCATCATCGCCCATATCGATCATGGCAAATCGACGCTGGCCGACCGCCTGCTGGAGCTGACCGGCGCGCTCAGCCAGCGGGAAATGACCTCGCAGGTGCTCGACTCGATGGAACTGGAGCGCGAGCGCGGGATCACCATCAAGGCGAAAAGCATTCGCCTGCACTACGCGGCGCGCGACGGGCACGAGTACCGCTTGAATTTGATCGACACGCCGGGTCACGTGGATTTTTCCTACGAAGTGTCGCGCGCGCTGTCGGCCTGCGAAGGGGCGCTGCTGGTGGTGGACGCCAGCCAGGGCGTGGAAGCACAGACCGTGGCCAATGCGTTCCTGGCCTCGCGCCACAACCTCGAAATCATTCCCGTGATCAACAAGATCGACCTGCCGGCGGCGCAGCCCGAGCGGTCCAAGGAGCAGATCGAGAACGTGCTGGCGATTCCCGCGGAGGACGCGCTGCTGATCAGCGCGAAGAGCGGGTTGGGAGCGGAGGAGGTGCTGGAAGGGATCGTCAAGCGGGTGCCCCCGCCGAAGGGATCTTGGGAAGCGCCGTTGCGCGCGCTGATTTTCGATTCCTGGTTCGACTCCTATCGCGGCGCGGTTGTGCTGGTGCGCGTGATGGAAGGGCGCGTGACGCCGCGGATGAAGATTCGGCTGTGCGCCAACAACGAAGTCTACGAAGTGGAGGATCTGGGCGCGCTCACGCCCAAGCCGGTGGCGCTCGAGGAACTGGCGGCGGGAGATGTCGGCTTCATCATCGCCAATATCAAGCGCGTGGCGGATGCGCGAGTGGGCGACACGGTGGTCGAAGCGGAGCGTCCCGCGGCGGCGCTTCCGGGGTTCGAAGCGATCAAGCCCATGGTCTTCGCCGGGCTGTATCCGGTGAATGCGAGCGATTACGAAATGCTGCGCGACGCGCTGGAAAAACTGCAGCTGAACGATGCGGCGTTTTTCTACGAGCCTGAAAATTCCGTGGCGCTGGGCTTCGGCTTCCGCTGCGGCTTTCTCGGCCTGCTGCACATGGAAATCGTGCAGGAGCGGCTCGAGCGCGAGTTCAACATCGACCTGATCACGACCGCCCCCAGCGTGGAATACCGCATCACGACCACCACGGGCGAAGCACTGGAAGTCGACAATCCGACGAAGTTTCCGCCTCCCACATCGATCGCGAAGATCGAAGAGCCGATTCTCACCGCCATGATCATTACCTCTGAAGAATCGGTCGGCGCCGTACTGCAACTGTGCGAAGAGAAGCGCGGCGTGCAGAAGAAATTCGAGTATCTTTCGCCCACGCGTATCATGCTCACCTACGAGATGCCGCTCAACGAGATCGTGCTCGATTTCTACGACCGGCTGAAGAGCGTTTCGCGGGGCTACGCGTCGCTGGACTATCATCTGGCCGGCTATCGCGAGTCCGACCTGGTCAAACTGGACGTGCTGGTGGGCGGAGAGCCGGTGGACGCGCTGACGATCGTTTGCCACCGCGAGCAGGCCTACGAGCGCGGGCGCGAACTGGTGACACGCCTGCGCAAGTTGATTCCCCGGCAGATGTTCGAAGTGCCCGTGCAGGCGGCCATCGGCAGCCGCATCATCGCGCGCGAGAACATCAGCGCCATCCGCAAGAACGTTCTGGCCAAGTGCTACGGCGGCGACATCACGCGCAAGAGAAAGCTGCTGGAAAAACAGAAGGAAGGCAAGAAGCGCATGAAGCGCGTCGGGCGCGTGGACATCCCGCAGGAAGCGTTCCTGGCGGTGCTGAAAGTCTCCGGCAGCGCGGAAGAGGAATAGCTCCTCGCCCGCCTCCGAGAATCCCTAGTAGGCTCCCGGTATAGAAACACCATGAGTAGAGCCAAATTTCGCCCGAGCAAGAAGGGCCAAAAGGTCAGTCTCGAACTCACCGTGAAGGAATACGAGAAGTTGCTGGACGACCTGGAAGAGCTCGATGCGATCCGCGCCTATGATGCGGCAAAAGAGTCTGGCGAAACTCCAATCCCATTCGACCAAGCCGTGCGGCAAATCGAACGATCCCGAAAGTGAGGTACGCGGTCCTTACGCGCCGGTCTTTCTTCCTCGACGCACGGTGGCGTCGATTTGGCCGCGGGCGAGGCGCACGGAAATATCGTCACCGGTTGCGACCTGATCCGGCGAGCGCAGCACCTTTCCGGAGGAATCGTAGGCGATGGCGTAGCCGCGTTCGAGCAGCTGATAGGGGCTGCGTTCGTTGAGGCGTATGGCCGCCGCTTCGACGCTCCTCTTCCTGGCCGCGAGGAGGTGGTCCATGCGCACCGTCAAATCGGCCAGGGATTTCTCCCATTTGCGCTGCAGGCGGCTGACCCGCGCGCGCAAATCCGTGCGCGCCAGACGGAAGCGCAGCGATTCGAAGCTGCGATGCTTGCGCGTGACGGCGCGTTCGAG
>JBJKQB010000078.1:0-10987 GCA_046705825.1 Candidatus Acidiferrales bacterium | reverse complement strand
ACCCCCACTCACTCATGTCCGGCTCTCCGCGAGAAACGTCCTCGCCGCATCACGTCAAACTCGGCAGCGCATATTAGGCCACGCCGCCACCGGGAGTCAAACGCGCAAAGGGAACAGATCCTGGCGTCAGGAAAGAATGGTCCAGTGTGGTGTCCGCGAATGGATGCGTTTGACGAAACCAACTCAAAGGTGGCTTATGCCATTCTTTCCGGGACAGGTGTCCGTCCCCACATGCTTGCGACCTTCAGGTCCGCAGCTAAACCCCACAGCCTGTGAATCGGGAAATTCGCGAGATCGCTGCGGCAGGCTCAAATAGGCGCGAGATCGGAAACCTGCTTTCGTCGCGGAACAAGTGCCTGGTAAGTTGACTTACGGGCCGGGCGCCCCGCTATTGATGCGGAGGCTTCTGCGCGTATGCCAACTGCTGGAAGTGACACGCTAGCGGCGATTCTGTTCCTCTGCCTTTTGAGCCTGCTTGGGCGCACTGATTTTCTGGCTCGCACCCACCCAGAAGAGCTTGAAATCGCTGTATTGATGGTAAAAATGATAAAAATGCCCCTGAAACTGAATGAAGGTGTCAACGGTCTGCGGCAGCCATAAGCGCACCTTGTGCTGGCGGAATTGCACCGGCCGGTAATCGACGGAGGCGTGGTAGCGCTTTAGATCGATCGCTTCGACGGGGCCCACCAGATCAGTATCGAGGTGAAGCACCTGGTAGGAACGCTCCGAAACCCAGGCACGGCCCTTCAGGGGCACCGGATAGTCCCCCGACTGTCCGTGGAACCAATGGAGCACGTCAGGCGCTTTGGGCTCTTGTTCGAAGTGGATCACCCAGGCCGCTTGATTGTCCCAAGTGCCGAGACCTTCGCATTTCCAGCCGAGGTCTTTTTGGATGATCGGGTGAAACGCTAGCGCGAGCGCCGGAGCGCCCTCGTCGATGATTCGGCCCGGCAGAGGCACCCGCTCCGAATTCCGTTCCCGAACTTCCTCTACGTCGAAAAACATTAGTGAGGGTCGATCAACGAACACGAGGTATTCGAATCGGTACTCGGACGGGCGTTTGAGGTTGATGCCTTTCTTCAGCTCGACGCTCTGAAAATCCTCGTTGGCGGAGAACTTTTGCAGTGTGTTGACGAACTCCTCCGCGTGTTTCCCGGCCCGCGCCAGCACCTGCTCCAGCGGGCACGTCGCTGTGGGGACGGTGAAGGGGTGCGCCGCATCGACGTCCGGAGGTGCCCAATTCGGGCTCGGAGGAACTTCTGGGGGCGGCTGGGGCGGGAAAACGGCGCTTGCGGCAGTGGCTTCGGTGAGCGGAAGCGCTGACGAAATCATCGCCTTCGGGACTCGCTGTTGTTTTGGTTCGAGCGCGGGCGGTATTGGCGGCTGGCGCAACATCTCGGCCCACTGTCGCGCCTTGGGAGTTTCCGGGCTCGACGGGAATTCCTTGGCATAGGTCTCGAACTCGGTAGCGGCTGCTTCGCGCTCTCCCAGCCCCGCAAGCGCGCTCCCTAACAGCAACTGGACCGGTCGCGCCGCCAGCTTGCCGAGTTGTATGGCGCGTTTGGCGTGATCCCGTGCATCCGCATAGTTCTTTTCTCGAAGATCGGACGCCGCCAGTAGCCATTCCGATTTCCAGGATTTCGGATCCAGTTGGACCGCTTTGCTCAGCACCGCCACTGCCCCGTGGTAATCGCCGAGATGATAGCGAACGCTGCCCAGCGCGCTCAGCGACGGCGCTTGCCGTGGATCGATCGAGACGGATGTCTCGAGGTAAGATTTCGCCTCCGCGAACTCATCCGAAACAAGGTACGTGATCCCCATCACGTACTGCACGTACGGATTGCCCGGGGCCATGTTCATCGCTTTCTTCGTATGTTTTCGCGCGGATAGGATCCGGCCGTGTTGCAGGTCTTCCAGCGCGTGTTGGATCTCCTTTTCCGGTCTGGGCGCAAGTACGAACTGCCCGGTTGGGCGCCGAAACACAAGTTCCTGATCGACTGGCCGTAGAAACATGATCACGCTCGTGATTGAACCGGCGCCCTCATCGGGGACTTCCACCGTTTCCTGCGCCGGAAGATACCCGTTCGCAATCACTTGAATCTGGTATTCGTTGTTGGTCGGAAGGTTCGCAAACGTCCACGAATCACCGGTTCGCGATGGGAAGCTCACGATCGGCGTGCCGAATCTCAGCGAGTTCAGGCGGAAGGTAGGTACCGCATCCTCGGGGAGCGGCTGACCATCTTGCGTCCGCAGATAGACCTCAATCGTGCTAGTGGAAACGGGGTTCATGCTGCTGGACGGCGCACCCGAACTCATAGGCGGCCCCGGCCGTTGTATCTGCGCCAACGCGATGGACGAAAAAGCCAGCGCAGCCAGAAGCAGCGTAACGGCTTTTGCTGCGGGTCCCAGAAAGACACCGCGAGGGCATTTCATTTTCGTTTTCTCCCTTCAGACTGGGTTTGAACGAAGTTGGCCGATCGCTCGGAAATCATCGCTAACATTTGCAGTCCAAGGCGGGACTGCCGCATCTTCGGGACAAAAAGCATCCGGGTTGATCTTCTCTGATAACGAGATAGCAGCTTCATACCATATACTGGGGTTGCGCAAAGAGAGATGGCGAAACCAAGCACAAGGAAGAATCGGTATGTTACGAGTTTGGGTTGGTTGCGCACGGCAAACTCCCCGAGGGGTGAGCGTCCCCTTCCGCGAACCGGCAGCCCATGATTAGCCCATTTTGGCCAGATATATCTGCTTTCGGCAAGAGGTCAGCGGATCCTCCCGCTCACGCCCTGGACGCGACAAAGCGCGAATTCCCCCAACGCGAAACCTTGAGCCGAGTCGTGCGTCGTCAAAAAAAAGAGGGTCGTATTACTTTCCCGGCCGCATAAGCTACCCGTCAAAGGCTCGGATCGACGGCGGGTCGGACCGCCCCAACCGGCAGCTTTCGCCACACGCCCGAGAGGCCGATTCGCTGCGGCTGCGCCTAGACCTAGGGCAGCACCTGGTAGCGCGCGACCATCCCGCCTTCCATGTGGTCGCTGAGGTGGCAGTGATACAGCCAGATGCCCGGATCGTCGGGAACCATATCCACCGTCTTCATCTGCGCCGAAGCCAGCACCAGGACGTCGGTGCGCTCGCCGTGGTCGGATACGACGTTGCCATGCCAGTGCGGCGTATGCAGGTTGAACCCATTGCCCATGGTGATGACGTACCAGCGCACGCGGTCGCCCTTTTTCATGGTCATCATGGGCAGGTTGGCGTACTGCATGCCGTTGATGGCGAAGCGCTCGTTCGCCCCTGAAAAGCCGCCGGGCAGAACGAAATTGAACAGTCCCTGCCAATCCATGGGAGTGGCCTCAGCTTTGTTAACTCCCGCAGGATCATCCGTATGCCTGCGAATATTCTCATCGATGAACCACGACTGGTTTTCGTCGAAGATCATGAACAGGGTGACGAATTCCCTGTCCACATCCTTCGGCCGGGCATCGGGCAAAGCCATGCCGCGACGCGTTACGATGATGGCCCCGATCAGGCCCGAGTTCACATCCGTCAGCTCGTTCGTATGCGAGTGATACAGCCACACCACCGAGCTTCCGTCATTCGGCCCAGGCCCGGCGCGCTCCGGCACTTCCCACGTGTATGTGTACGTGTGACCCGGCGGAACGTGCCCGCCTTCTTGCTCCTTTGCGCTCGTTCCGTCGTTGTAGGCCACGCCTTCCGAGGCTTTTTCATAGAACACGCCGTGCGGATGCATGCTGTAGGGATGCGTCCCGTTGTTCTTGAACACCACTTTGACCGTGTCGCCCACTTCGGCACGCAGAATCGGCCCGAGAATGCCCAGGTACTGCTCCTCCGGCGGGCGCGGCTTCAATTGCGTGAATGTGGCGTCCGTGTATTCGCGATAGACCGCTTTCTTGTAGATGTGCCCGATGCGGTGCGGCCCGTGCTCCATGAAGAATTTCGCCATGCCCTCGAACGGCTTTCCGGTCATCTGATCGATGCCAGTTGGCGCGTAGTTCCAATCCAGTTCATCAGCGGCAACGTAATACGTGCGCACTTTCCCGCCGCCAACGGCCCTTCCGGCGCGCGACTGGGCACCAGCCGGCCGAACGGATAATGCAAGGGCTCCTGAAACGATCAAAGCCCACGAACACAGCCACAATCCTGGGTGATTGCGCATGTCCACGCTCTCCTTGTTGTCGTTGATGCTCTTTTCAGAGGAAGGTCCTGGATTATCTCCCCGGAGGTCTGCCCGTCAGGCCCACACGCCAGGAACGGCGGGCGCACGCAAGAGAACTCCAGATTTTTCGGTGGCGCTAATCTATGCTGAATTCCGGGCGGCGTCAACGCGCATTTCCGCAGGGGTGCATTCCCTCTCGACGCGCTTGCTTTGACTCGAGAATCCGGCCGCGCTAGTGTTCCATCCACGCCGTCCCGAGGGAGAAACATGGCCGACATTCAGTACGCGGTCGCGCAATTGAGCGATTCAGATGACATCGTTGGCCTGCTGGCAAAAGCATTCAGCGCATCCGAGCCGCCCGCCGTTGCCATGCGTCTTTCGTGCGGCGAAATGGAACAATTCCTGCGCGTCATCGCGCCGCAGATCATTCCTCGCCAGCTAACGCTCATCGCGCGAGCGGGCGAATCGAACCAAGCAGCGGGCGCCCTGCTCACCGATGACTTCGCCTCACCGCCCGCCCTCGACGTGGCCCAAATCAGCCCCAAGTTTCTGCCCATTTTCAGCATGCTGCAGCGCCTCGACGATGACTTTCGCGCCGCCACGCCTGTTTTGCCCGGAACGCATCTGCATTTGTTCATGCTCGCTGTCGACGCGCAGTTCGCAGGATGTGGAGTAGCCCAAGGGCTGGTCAAAGCCTGCCTGGACAACGGGATCCGCCGCGGCTACCGTACAGCGCTTACCGAAGCAACCGGAAAGACCTCCCAGCACGTTTTTCGCAAGAACGGTTTCGCCGATCGTTGCGGCATCCCGTACGCAGAATTCGTCTGCGAAGGCCGGGTTGTGTTCGCCTCCCTCCGGGAGCATGAGCAGGCGATTCTGATGGCTCGCTCGCTCGTCTAAAAATGTCTGAAGAAAAGAGCGTGGCCCGTCCTGCAATGATGGTTGACATTCGACCCTGAGCAAGGGTAGAGTTTCGACCATGGAACGCAACGAGCAGTCTCCGGCCGCGAAACTCGAATTGATGCAGGGCACGCTGGACATGCTCATCCTGCGTACCCTGGTCCTCGGCCGCGCGCACGGGCATGAGATCGCCAAGCACATCCAGCGCACCACCGAGGACGTGCTGCAGGTCGAGCACGGCTCGCTCTACCCTGCCCTGCACCGGCTGGAACGCAAGGGCTGGGTGGTCTCGAAGTGGGAGGCGCCGCGCGGGAGCAAGCGCGAATTCAAGTATTACCGGCTCACGCCTGCGGGTAAGAAGCAGCTTACCGCCGAGCATTCCAAGTGGCGGCGGCTGGTGGCGTCCATCGGGCGCGTGATGGAGACGGCCGAGGAGGGATGAAATGCGCCTGCGGGACGCGCTAGGATCGCTTCTTGGGCGGCTTCCCTGGTACCGGCGGCGGCAGCGCGATGAAGACCTTGAGCGCGAGCTGCGGGATCATTTGGACTTGGAAGCGGAGGAGCAGGAAGCCGCTGGCCTCGCGCCGGGAGAAGCGGCGCGGGCGGCGCATCTGGCGTTGGGCAACACGGCCAAAATCGAAGAAGACGTGCGTGCGGCCTGCGGCTTTCGTTGGCTCGAAATCCTCGCTCAGAACCTCTCCTACGCCCTGCGGATGCTGCGCAAATCGCCAGGATTTGCTGCCGTTGCCATCCTCACTTTGGCGCTCGGCATCGGCGCCAACACCGCGATATTCAGCGTAATCAACGCGATTCTCCTGCGCCCGCTTCCGATTCGCGACCCTTCGCGCGTGGTGGTGATTCAGGAGAATCTGCCTAAGCTCAACCTATTCCATACTGCCGTTGACCCGCCCGGTTTCCGCAAATTCAGCGAGCACACCGACATTTTCGAATCGACAGCCCTGTTCCTCAATAAGAATCTCAATTTAACGGGCGCAGGCCACACGCAACGCCTGCTGGCGATGCGCGCGACCTCGAGCTAGCTCCCGCTTCTGGGAGTGCGCCCTATTCTTGGCCGCACATTCACCGCCTCAGAAGACACCTACGGCGCGGGCCACGTTGCTCTCTTGAGCGAAGCCTTGTGGAAGGGCCTGTTTGGCGGCTCGAGCGATGCCATCGGCAAGCACGTTCAGCTGAATAACGAAAGCTACGAGATCATTGGCGTCCTCCCGGAAAGACTGCAAATCCTTTACCCTCACGTTCAGCTCTGGGTTCCCATGGCCTTTTCGCCCAAGGCCTTCACCCCGGAAGAAGAGGGCAATTTATGTTGTCAGATGGTGGCCCGGCTGCGGGCGAGCGTCACGCTGCAACAAGCTCAATCGGTCATGAATATGGAAGCCGCGCGTGAACTGGCCAGCACGCCGCCGCAGATTCATCCGCTGTTCGCCGGATTCGGAATTGAAGTGCGACCGCTGATGGAAGAAGAAGTCGGCAACGTCAGCCGGCCGCTGTACTTGCTGCTTGGCGCCGTCCTGCTGGTCCTGTTGATTGCCTGCGCGAACGTGGCCAACCTGCTCCTGGCCCGCGGTACGGCCCGCTCGCGCGAAATCGCGATTCGCACGGCCATTGGCGCGGGACGCCGCCATATCGTCGCGCAACTTCTCACCGAAAGCCTTTTGCTCGCGCTCGCCGGCGGCGCTCTCGGACTGCTCTTCGCCTGGTGGGGTGTTGCCGGCCTGATCCGCTTCGCGCCTGCCAGCCTGCCGCATGCGGGCACCATTCGGCTCGATCCCGCCGTCCTCGCCTTCACCCTGGCTGTTTCCATGCTTGCCGGAACCTTGTTCGGCCTCGCGCCGGCGCTGCACGCCAGCAAAGTTGACCTCAGCGACACGCTCAAGGAAAGCGCCCGCTCCGTCGCGCCTTCCTCCATGCGCCACGGACTCCGCCGCGCCTTGGTGCTCTCGGAAATCGCTCTTACTTTCGTTCTCCTGGTTGGCTCCGGCCTGTTGCTGCGAAGTTTCGCGAAGCTTCTTGACGTCAATCCCGGTTTCGATCCTACAAACATCCTCACCCTGCGGATCTCACCTTCCAAACAGGCCCATGATGCGGAAGCCGTTGCGTTTTCCCGCAACCTCGTCAGGCGGGTTGCTGCAATGCCCGGCGTCGTTCATGCGGCGCTGAGCAATGTCCCTCCGCTGATGAGCCCCGATAATTCCATTTTTTTGATCCGCAATTATCGCTCCGCACCAAACGGCCCTCAGCCGCACGCCGACAACATAACCACCTCGCCCGGCTACTTCGAAACTATGGGCATTCCGCTGCTCTATGGCCGGATTTACACGGACGAGGATGTACAAACCAAACAGCGCGTAGTGATAGTGGACCAGGCGCTCGCCGAGCGCTTTTGGCCCGGCCAGAGCGCGCTCGGGAAGCAAATCGGATGGGATGCCAAAGGCCCGTGGTCAACTATCATCGGCGTGGTCGGCACCGTTCGCAGCCACACGCTCGCCGCCGAATCCAAAGGCACGCTCTACTTTCCGGGATACTACTCCGGCATGTCCCTGGTGGTTCGCACTGCGACGGATCCGCGTCCGCTTACCGCCGCCATTCGCGCGCAAGTCGAATCGCTCGCGCCCAGCGATGCCGTCTACGACGTACGAACGATGTCCTCGCGCGTTGCCGAATCGGTCGCGCAACAGCGATTCGCCACCGCGCTGCTCGCCCTCTTCGCCGCGCTGGCTCTGGTTCTCGCCGCTGTCGGCCTGTACAGCGTGATGGCTTACCTGGTGACGCAACGCACTCACGAAATCGGCGTGCGCATAGCGTTGGGCGCACAGCATCAGGACGTTTTGCGCCTCATCATCGGCCAGGGAATTCGCCTCGCGCTTCTCGGCGTCGTCGTGGGACTCGCGGGCGCCTTCGGGATCGCGCGGCTGATGTCCAGCCTGCTTTTCGGGATCAGCGCCACTGATCCTGCGACCTTCTGCGGTGTCGCTCTTTTGCTGACTTCTGTCGCACTATTGGCGTGCTACATTCCCGCGCGGCGCGCGATGCGCGTCGACCCCATGGCGGCGTTGCGTTACGAATGAAGGTTGCGGTTGCCCGGCGAAACCTTGACGCTTCCCGCTGGAACCCGCAGCAAAGTGTAAGGCCAGGAGCAGGTTCACTCCCGCTGGCGCTTCTGATACTCTAGGTGGCTGCAAGGCCGAGAAAACTCCCGCCCGAGCAGCGCAAATCCCTTGTGAGGAATGTAAATTCGTGAACTCAACGACTGCATCCGCAAAAAAAGTGTCAGCCAAGGAAGCGCGCCGCGCATTCAATTTCAATGCTGGGCCCGCGGCGCTGCCGCTCAGCGTGCTGGAGCGCGTGCGCGAAGAACTGCTGGACTACCGCGGCACAGGCATGTCTGTGATGGAAATGAGCCACCGGTCGCGCGAATTCGAGGAGATTCTCGAGCGCGCCGAAGGCACCCTGCGGCGGCTGATGGCCATTCCGGACGAGTATGCCGTCATTTTCCTGCAGGGCGGCGGGACCATGCAGTTCTCCATGGTTCCGGCAAACCTGTATATCGCGGGCAAGCCGGTGGACGTGTTGCACACCGGTGCATGGACGTCGAAAGCCATTGGCGAACTGAAAAAAGGGACGCCGTACCGCCTGGCCGCTTCGAGCGAGGCGCAGAAGTTCATGCGCGTTCCGCACAGCGAGGAGATCCAGCTTGCGCCGGAGGCTTCGTACGTCTACATGTGCACGAACAACACGATTGAAGGCACGCAGTGGCATGTGATGCCGGCAACAGGCGCGGTGCCGCTGGTAGCGGACATGTCCTCGGACATCGCGTCGCGCCCGGTGGACGTCAGCCGCTTCGGGCTGATCTTCGCGGGCGCGCAAAAGAACCTGGGGCCCTCGGGCGCAACGATCGTGATCATCCGGCGCGATCTGGCGGAGCGCGCGGACAAGAACTTGCCGTCGCTGCTGCAATACCGCACGCAGATCAAGGACAAGTCCCTCTATCACACGCCGCCTACTTTCGCCGTTTATGTTTGCGGGCTGGTGCTGGAATGGATCGAGGCGGAAGGCGGCCTCAGCGCGATCCAGAAGCGCAACGAAGCCAAGGCCAAGCTGCTCTATGACGCGGTCGATGCATCAGCGCTTTATTCCTGCCCGGTCGAGAAGGAATCACGCTCGCGCATGAATGTGGTCTTCCGCGTGGCGGGAGGAGATGCAGAGACGGAGAAGCGCTTCGTCGCCGAGGCGGCCAAAGCGGGGATCGTAGGCATTGCCGGGCATCGCTCGGTCGGCGGCATGCGCGCTTCCCTCTACAACGCAGTGACGCTTGACGCCGTGCAGGCGCTGGTGAATTTTATGGGCGAATTCGAGCGGACGCAAAGCTGAAAACGCGAACCTCGAAATTCGAGATGCCGAAGACGGGTCGAAAACTGGCGCGCCTTGCCTGCTCGGTGAACGCAACTTCCCGCGCGTGTAGCATGCGATGTGCCGCTGCGAGCGCGGGATAAAACCGGCGCAATCAACCTGGGGCGCGATCTTGGTAGCCCGGGACGTGTGGCTGAAACGCCACACTCGGCTTGACTTTTTGTGTCGGGGGCAGATATCGTGCCTTACCGATGAGTTTTGCAGCGAAATCAGTGCCCGCGGCGCTCGTCACCATCCAAAATGCCGATATAAACGGCGCGCGGCGCGAACGCAATCCCGACGAGCAGCCTCCGCTCGACGAATACTTCAATTCCCTCTTTACTGCGCTGGGGCCGCAACACTGGTGGCCGGGAAATACGCCCTTTGAAATCATCGTTGGGGCGATATTGACGCAAAACACCTCATGGAAGAACGTGGAGCGTGCCATTTCGAACCTGCGCGACGCTGATTTGCTGTCCGCCGCAGGCATCCAGAAGGCGAATCTTCGTCGGCTACAACGGTTGGTAAAGCCCTCGGGCTATTTCCGGCAGAAAGCGCGCAAGCTCAAGGCCTTCTGTAGCTTCCTCGAAACAGAATATGGCGGGTCGCTTGATCGCATGTTTGCGACGCCAACGCTTGTCCTGCGGGAAAAGCTGCTGGGCGTCTTTGGCATCGGCCCGGAAACCGCTGATTCGATTCTGCTTTACGCCGGCGGGTACGGCGTGTTCGTGGTGGACGCGTACACCAAGCGGATGCTGGCGCGGCATAGCTGGGCGGGAGAGAATCCGAAATACGGGGACGTGCAGTGGATTTTCGAGCGGCAATTTCCCGGCAACTCCAAGCTGTTCAATGAGTTCCACGCGCTGATCGTGCAGGCGGGAAAGCGCTGGTGCACGGCTCAGAATCCCTAATGCGGCGAGTGCCCGTTGGAACGCTACCTGGAGGAGGGCCGTTGAACGCGCAGCTGCCAAGGCGGAAACGGCGATTGTGGCTGGTGCTCGGCGGCGTCGTTGTAGCCATGCTGGCTGCCGTCGTGTTTACGCTGGGCTCGCTGCGCACGCCCTTGCATCCCGAACGCGATATATCGTTTCCCATCTTTTTCGCGTTATCGACCATATTTTTCGCCGCGCTGCTGGTGCTGAGTCTGGTTCTCGCGCGCAACCTCCTGCGGGTCTGGGCGGAACGTCGCGCGGGAAAAATGGGGTCGCGGTTCAAGGTCAAGATGGTTGCCGGGGCCATGGGGGTGTCGCTGCTGCCCGTGGTCTTCCTGTTTTTCTTCAGCTATGCGCTGGTGAACCGGTCGCTCGCGCTGTGGTTCCCAAGGCCGCTGGAAATTGCGAACGAACAGAGCCAGGTGCTGGTCACCACGTTCGGCAGAACGGAATTCGAGCGGTTGAACAAGCTGGCGGATGACGCTGCCTCGCACGGAGGCTCGGCCGCGAGCCTGCCTTTTCTGAGCGAGGCCGCCGACGCCGCGTGGATCGTGAACAGTCAGGGCAA